>CASEFZ010000077.1 GCA_949287395.1 uncultured Verrucomicrobiota bacterium | reverse complement strand
GAGGTTTAGCGACCAATATTCGGAGGAGGGGCGCGTGTCGATGGTGCCCAACCAGGAGCAGTTTGACGACAGGATAAACCTTGAGAGCGAGCTTAGGGACGACGAGTTCACCTACAAGCTCACGCACATACAGAAGGGTGTGTTGCAGGCGGCGATAGACTCTACCGGCATAAACGAGGCCTTCCATAGAGACCCTGATTTGCTGATAGAAACGGGTTCAAACAGCAGGAATATGGGTGAAGCTTTCAAATCGGATTCGCGCTACAGCGTTATAAGAGACCCGAAGAACGTTTGGGAGAACTGGCGCGGGGCCATAGGGCCGCAGGCGACTGGTGCGCCCACCTACCTGATGCAGCAGGACATACTTGCGCGTTTGGGGTCATTTTTGACAGTGAGGTCGGATACGTTCAAGATAAGGGCGTACGGCGAGATAAAGAACTCGATATCCGGCATTGTGGAGGCGAAGGCGTGGTGCGAAATGGTCGTGCAGAGGATACCGGACTACATAGACCAGAGCGTGGAAAACCAAAATAGGTACAGCATATACGACAGGGAGTTTGAGGTTGGGAACAATTCAAAGAAATCGAACCCATACTCGAGCGCGATACCTATGGACGGTTTTGCCGAGAGCGAGTTGAGCGACCTGAACAAGGCGCTTGGGCGCAGGTTCAAGGTGGTGTCTTTCCGCTGGCTGAACGAAAACGAAATATAGTATGCGCGCCCCTTGTGTGGCGGTAAATTCGGGTGGCCGGAGAATTTGGGCGGATTGCTCCGGTGCGTTTTTTGCGGCGGCGCAAACTAATGCTGCGGTCTTCGAGTGGGCCGCCAAATTGTTTGACTTTTGCTTTGGCGCGCAATTCTATTGAATGCATTCAGATGAATACGCTCAACTTCAAAAAATGGCCTTACTTTGACGAAGGTGATATAAACGCTGTCGCAGATGTCCTAAGAAGCGGCAAGGTCAACCGTTGGACAGGCGATAGGAATTTGGAATTTGAAAGAAAGCTTGCGGGCGTTGCCGGAACAAAATACGCAATAGCACTGGCAAACGGATCTTTGGCATTGGAGCTTGCCTTGTACGCCGCGGGTGTGGGCGAGGGAGACGAAGTTGTGACTACTTGCCGCACTTTCATGGCTTCGGCAAGTTCGGCTGTAATGCGCGGGGCAAGGCCCGTTGTGGCAGATGTGGACCCTGACAGCCAAAACATAACCGCCGACTCTATAAGGAAGTGCTTAACCGATAGGACAAAAGCAATAGTTGCCGTGCATCTGGCGGGCTGGCCCTGCGATATGGACCCTATAATGGACCTTGCAAGAGAGCGCGGCCTTTTTGTTGTGGAAGACTGCGCCCAAGCGCACGGTGCTGTTTACAAAGGGCGCCCCGTAGGCGGCATTGGAGATATTGCCGCATGGAGTTTCTGCCAAGATAAAATCATAACAACCGGGGGCGAGGGCGGCGCCGTCACCACAAACAATCCCGACTTGTGGCGCAAGATGTGGGAGTATAAAGACCACGGCAAGAGCTATGACGCTGTTTTCAATAAAAAACATCCGGACGGATTTAGGTGGCTTATAGGGTCTTTCGGCACAAACTGGAGAATGACCGAAATGCAGGCTGTATTGGGCACGCGCGGCCTGGAAAAATTGCCTGAATGGACCATAGCGCGCAACAGAAATGCGGCGGCTTTAGTCTCTGCGTTGTCACGCTTTAAGTGTGTGCGCACCCCCGTGCCGCCCAAGGACACCACCCACGCCTATTACAAATTTTATTGCTTTGTACGGCCTAATCTTTTGAAGAGCGGGTGGTCGCGCGATAGAATTGAAAAAGAAATATCAGCCGCAGGCGTACCGTGCTTTTCAGGCGCATGCTGGAATGTGTCCGAAGAAAAATGTTTTGCGCAGCGCGGTTGGAGCAAATCCGAAAAAGAGCTGCCCAACGCCGCAACCCTAAGGGATACGTCTTTGATGTTTTTGGTACACCCTACGCTCACACAGGAAGATATGGACGGCGCCTGCGAAGTTATATCTTCTGTGCTTGAAAGAGCGCAGGCCTAAAACAAAGCGAGCCGGCTCCTAACGGATACCGGCCCCAACCAGGCAATGCAGCCGAAAGAACGCTACTTGTCGGCAATCTTTGTCACTTTTATGACCACCCTTACAGTCTTGCCGCCGTCAAATTTAAACTTGGCCAAGATGTCGGAATAGGGCCCCTCAACATTCAGGGAGCTGTCGGCATTGGACGGTATGTTTAAATTAACCATATCCGAACCTGAAGCCAAACCTTCAAGCATTGTGCCTTCGGTTGCCTTTGACATAGACTTCGACATTCCGTCCAGCGCGGGACGCGAAAACTGTATGCAATAGGGCTTGCCTATAAACAGCGTCAAATTTTTAACATCCAACTTCTCAAAGGTCTCGAATATCGGAAATTTACTTATATTGTTGGTGTTGCTGTTTTCGTTGGAATAGAACCAGGAAAATGGACGCGAATAAGCGTAGTTTAAATCCACCAATATGGCTGATGATGTGGCCTTGAGAATAGTTAAATCGCAATAGGAACCCACGTTGAATTCATCACAATCGCTGCGCAGCCTGGAATACAAAGCGGCTTTGCGCGTTTTTATATCGGTCTCGGTCAGCGGTGGATCGTATTTATCCAAATACAGAGCGTATTTCTCGGCGAATGTAGCCCTGTTCCTATTGTAAAGGGCAACCAAATCCTCAAGCTCTTTTATGTGGTCTTTCAATGGAGACAAAGCCGCCTGCATGGATTCTATTTTGCGCTCGTTTATCCGCAATGTTCGCTCCAAGGCGGAAAGCTTCTCATTGGCCTGCTCAAAAGATTGTTTGTTGTCCAACTTGACCCTTCCGCCAACCTCCAACAGCTTGTCCAACTCTTCTTCTTTAGCTTTCATTCTAAGAGTCGGGTGCTCAAAACCCGTCATGCGGTAGCGCTTGGAAAGCATCTTTGCCTCAAAACCTTTCTTCTGAGTCTCCCCGTTGGACATCTCAAAGAAAAATTTATCCTCAAGCTTTCCGCCCACGTAGGTCTCAAAGGAAATGTTGTAGCGCTGGGCGGAAAACGCGCACGCCGAAGCCGCCATCAAAAAGAAAAAAAACAACCGAATTTTCCCGACCATGAAAATCCCCCGTAAAATCCCGTTAAAGACCAAACTTGCGCCGCAGATAACCCTCAAGGCACTCTATCGAAACTTTGTCTTCGGAAGAATCCGCAAGATCTTTAACCTTAACGTACCCTCCCGCAAGTTCGTCCGCGCCAAGCACAACAGCAACGCGGGCTCCAATAGCTGAAGCCTGGGCAAACTGCTTGCCAAAATTCTGCTGCTTTAACGGGTAGTCTACCCTAAATCTGCTTTTGCGCAAGCAAGAAATCAAGCGCAACGCATCCGGCCTTGCCTGCTCTCCCCCAATAACCACATACACCTGCGCGGCCGTATCGCGCGAGCGCGTCAAACCCACAAGCTCAAGCAGGTCTGCCACGGTGACATCACCCATGCCAAAGCCTACGGCAGGCATGTCCTGGTATCCGAATTTCCCGACAAGAGAGTCATACCTTCCCCCACCCGCCAGGGCGCGCCCCTTTCCAACAGTCTGAAACGCCTCGAACACAAATCCGGTGTAATAGGCCAAACCGCGGACTATGCCAAGGTCGGGCTGCACAAATTCGCCCACTCCGAGAGATTCCAAAAGTTTTGCAAGCTTGCGCCAATCGTCAAGGCGCGCGCCTATCTCGCCGCGGGGCACAACACCGCCGTCAAAAGCCTTTCCAACCTCTTCGATATCGGACAACTTTATAAACTCCCTCACCCTCGAAACAAGACGTCCGGTCTCGCTTTCGCCGGCGCCCAAAGCCTGACCGACAATCTCTAAAAATGCCTCTTCAGAAACTTTCTCAAGCTTGTCTATCGCGGAAAGCACCGCTGTCATCTTATCCTCGGGAACGCCCTCGTTTTCCAGGAACAGCGCCCAAAGCTTCCTGTCGCCCAGACGGAGCTTAAAGTGCTCCGAAGTCAGCCCCAATGCGCGCAAGGAAGAAATTAACAGCGCAATAACCTCTGCGTCGGCATTTACGGAAGGCTCGCCCAATATGTCGGCGTTAAATTGGAAAAACGCCCTCAGGCGCCCCTTTTGCTGGCGCTCGTAGCGGTAGTTCTCGCCTATGGCAAACCACTTTACGGGTCTGCGTATTCCGCCCGCGCGCTCGCCCACCATGCGGGCCAGCGACGGCGTCATTTCCGGACGCAAAGAAACCTCCCTGCCGCCCTTGTCGAAAAACCCGAAAAGCTGCGAGCGTATCTCTTCTCCGCTTTTTTCGGTAAAGAGCTCTATCTGCTCCAGTACGGGAGGGTCAAACTCCAAAAACCCGAAAGACTCCGCCGTTTTCCTCCATTCTCCAAAAATCAGGTTGCGCCTTGCGCAATCTTCTGGATAGAACGCTCGGAACCCGGGGAGAGTCTTAAACATGGGTGTGCTACTTTCTTGCCCTTGAGGCCTTGTTGCCTTCCACCACGGAAAGATCCAACTTCTTCAAAGCTGCCTTAAGCTCTTTCCCGGCCTTAAATTTAACTATGGCGCGCTTGGGAATGATAACATCGTTATCAGGGCGGGTCGGGTTCCTTCCGACACGCGGCTTGCGCACCTGAACCTCAAGAACCCCGAAATTTCTAAGCTCTACATTGCGCCCTTCTCCAAGCGAGCGGGAAAGTATGTCGAGCGTCCTCTGTACAATGTCCTTAACATCGTTCTGAAGAATGTCTCCATCGCGGCATTCTTTTTTATCCTGGTATATCTGCTGGACTATTTCTCTTTTCGTAAGATTTTGCATTGCCATACGATTTTCCGTCTAATTCGTCTTAAAAAATACCTTCGATGCAGATGCCATTGCATCCGCTCGAAGGATATTGGGTTGATAGCCTTAATATACTTATTTTTATGTCAACAAAAAAGACACATATAAAAAGTTTTGCTCTTTGTCCGCATATAGGGCACACTGTGCGCGAAAAAATCATTTCCTGGATATGAATACCGACAATATACCACCGGACGACGACAAGCAAAATACGCCCCCGCCAGATCCCATACAAAATTTAAAGAAACAGTTGGAGAATCTTTTCGGAGGCAACACGAAAGTTGAGTTTGCGCAGCCCAATTTCGGCGGGGATTTCGACGAAGCTCCCCAAGACTCCCCCCCTTCCGACTCCGTGAAGCGCATACGCGAATTTTCCATGCGCCCGCGCGAGATACGCGACTATCTCAACCGCTTTGTCATAAGGCAGGACGAAGCCAAAAAAGTGTTGTCCGTGGCCATCTGCGACCACTACAACCACGTCCGCAGATGCCTTGAAAACCCCAAGCTTGCCGATGCCGAATACGCCAAGCAGAACATACTTATTTTGGGGCCGACTGGCGTGGGCAAGACCTATTTGATGAGAACGATAGCCAAGCTCATAGGCGTTCCCTTCGTCAAAGCCGACGCCACAAAATTCTCCGAAACCGGATATGTCGGCTCCGACGTTGAGGACATAGTGCGAGACCTCATCAAGACGGCCGGAGGCGATGTTGAGGCCGCCCAATACGGAATAATATACATAGACGAAATAGACAAAATAGCCGGCAAAGCCGACAGCGGCGGCCGCGATGTGTCTGGCAGGGGCGTGCAGATAAACCTCTTAAAGCTGATGGAAGACTCCAACGTCAAGGTTGTCGGCCCGCAAGACATGCTTGGTCAGATGAACATGATGATGTCTCTAAAGAGCGGCAAAAAGCCCAAGAGCTCAATCAGCACGCGGCACATGCTATTTATAGTCAGCGGGGCCTTCGATGGCATGGGTGAAAGCATAGCGCGCCGCATGAACAAAAACAGCATAGGCTTTTCCGCCGAAAGGGCCCCCGACGACGCAAACCCCTCCGACTACCTCAAATTCGCCGAGACCTCCGACTTTGTCTCCTACGGATTCGAGGCCGAGTTCATAGGAAGGCTTCCTGTGCGCGTCGCCTGCGAATCGCTGAAGGCCGACGATCTTGCCGACATACTCGTATCTTCCGAGGGTTCCATTGTGAGGCAGTACACCCAAGATTTCGCTGGCTACGGAATAGATTTTTCCATAACCCCCGAGGCCGTCAGGGAAATAGCCGCCCTCGCCTACAAGGAAAAGACCGGCGCGCGCGGCTTGATGACCGTTTTGGAAAGAACTCTGCGCGATTTTAAATTCGAGCTTCCATCGTCGGGAATAAAAACTTTTGAATTGGACACCTCCGTTGTGGAAAACCCGAAGGAGTCTTTAAAAAAGATTCTTTCCGAAAACATAGGCCTGCGCCACGGCGCTATGCTTGAAGACATAGAAAAATTCGCGGCCGACTTTGAAGCCAAGAACGACTATCTCCTGCGCTTTGACGACGGCGCCCGCGCAAAGCTCATAGAGCGCGCCCTCGACGAAGACAAATCTCTCCAGGCCGTTTGCGAAGAAGTCTTCCGGGACTTTAACCACGGTTTGGCCATAGTTTCCCGCAACACCGGCGCAAGGGAATTTGACATAGACGAATCTGCCGTTTCGGATCCGGGCAAATTTCTATCAGACCTTGTTGTAAAATCCTTCAAAGATGGCAAAGACCAATAGCGATTCCCGCGAGCCCGAGCAGGTAAAGGCGCTCTTTTCAAGGGTCAGCCGCGTGTACGACGCCGCAAACCGCGCCATGTGCGCGGGCTTGGACTCCCTCTGGAGAAAGCGCCTTGTAGGGGCTCTTAGAAAGGGCCTGCCGGCTGAAAGTTCCGGCAGCGCCTCAATTATAGACGTGGCCTGCGGCAGCGGGGATGTTGCGCTTGAGACCCTTTTTAACATACCCGGTTCCAGCGTTGTCTGCGCGGATTTCTGCGCCCCCATGCTGGATTCGGCAAAGAGAAAAATGTCCCTGGCCGATTCAAAATTTCCCGGCCTAAAAATTTCCGCGCGCGCAAAATTTGCCGAAGCCGACTGCCTCAGCCTTCCGTTTGAAAACGATTCTTTCGACGGCGCAACGCTCGCCTTCGGCCTGAGAAATTTCAACGACCGCCGCGCTTGCCTGGCGGAGATAAGGCGCGTATTAAAGCCCGGCGCAAAGCTCCACTGCCTCGAGGTTGCAAGGGTTGCAAAAATTTTCTCTCCCGCGCAATCTATCTTCATGAAGTGGGTTGTGCCCGCAATCGGAACGCTAATTGGCGGAAATTGGGACGACTACCGCTACCTTGGAGAAAGCACCCTGAAATATCCCGACAACCGCGGCGTTGAGAAACTCTTTTTAGAAGCCGGCTTTTCTGAAATATCCATACGCCCAATGATGCTTGGCTTTGTGGCCATAACTTCGGCATGCGCGAAAAAAGACCAAACAAAAATAACGCGCTAAAAAACGAAAAAAATTCCTTCCGCCAAAGGCATCTGCTTCTTTTTGCCGCTTCAACGAAAGGCATGCGGCGCGCATGCCAGATAGACAGACTAAATTGCAAAGGCATTTTTCGCCAACCGCAATTTTCATTCGGCGCCCAAGCGCAAAATTTTTGGTTTTCTACGCGCCCTGGTGCGCGCGCAACAACATAAAAACAAATCTGCGCGCCGGGTTATGCGCGCATGCAAACCCATCTGCAAAACTCGCGGTTTTCGACGGCGGGCGGAGCGCCCGGTACACGCCAAGTGCGCTACAATACTTCTGCTTTGCCTGCCAGATTTTCAACAAAAGGAGAGGCTGTGTCCTCGGTAATGAGAAGGTCTATATCTTCCATTGACGCAAAATAACGCGTGCTCCTCAACCCGAATTTGGAAGAATCGCACATCAAGATTTTTTTTGCGCAAAACGGCAGCGCGTTCTCTTTAAATTCCGCGTGGAAGTCGACAGCCTCGCTTGCGCCGCGCTCAAGGTCTATGCCGTTGCAAGAAAAGAAAATTTTGTCCACGGCAAATTTTCTCAAAACATTCCAAGCCATTGCCCCGCCAAAACTGCGGCTTACGGGGTCGTACAGGCCGCCCGTCGAAACTACACGCACATTTTTCTTCGCCGAAAGGGCGGCAACGCAATCGTGCGAATTTGTTATAACGGTAAGGTTGAAATCCGGCATGATTTCCGCCAAAGCCAAAACCGTCGAGCTGGCGTCCAATAGAATTGTCTCCGACGGACTCACAAACGAAACAGCCTTTTTGGCTATGGCAAGTTTGGCTTCCCTATTTTCCTTGAGGCGCTTTTGCAGCGGGAGGTCCTCTCCGCGCCTCTCAATTCCAACAGCGCCCCCATGCGTCCGCAAAAGTTTTCCTTCGGCGTCAAGCTGTTCCAAATCCCGGCGTATGGTCTCGTCGGTGACGCCGAAGTATTTGGCCAGCTCTATGGTTCTCAAACTTTGCTGTGTCTGAAGCATCTCCATTATCACCCTGTGGCGCTGTCTTGCTAACATATCGTATTTCTCCCTGAAACAAAGCGTTTACACAACCGGCATTCCGGGCCGGAACGCATGCAAAAGTTTATATTCTTGCAACGTCGCCAAAAGCAAAATGGCAAATTTTCTTTCCTTCAAAAAGCGCATCGCCGAAAAAGTTTTGCAAATCCAACTCCGCGTCCGGCAATATGCGCTTTTGAATAAGTTCGTCCTCAAGGCAGCCACCCTTGAAGTACAAAACCCCGTTGGGCAAGTTCCCGTTTTTGCCGGGACGCAACTTTCCCTTTAGAAAGCGAAAGAACTGCGGAAGCGCGCAAACGGCTCTGCCCGTGGCATAGTCGAAGCGCCCTTTATGCTCCTCAATGCGCTCGTGGTAGGCGCGGGCGTTTGTCAGGCCGAGCGCGTCAACCATCTCGTTTATGGCGCAAACTTTCTTTCCAACCCCGTCAAACATAGACACATTGGCGCGCGGATATAGAATTGAAAGCACCACGCCGGGAAGGCCCCCGCCCGTCCCGACATCGGCTATGCTTGCGCCGTCGCGCGGCTCAAAAATTTCGGATATAGCCGCGCACAAGGCTATGTGCCTGTATTCAAGATCGTCGGTATCCTTTCTCGAGAGCAGGTTTACGCGCCCGTTGATTTCGCGCAAAAGCGCCCCGTACGCCGCAAGTTTTTCGCGTGCGTCTTCAGAAAGTTTCGACAACCGCCCGAACGGATTTTCTCGCATGGCTGAAAGTTGGAGTCTATTGGCAAAACCCTAAAAAATTTCGTCCGCCTTGAAGAAGCGCTCAATTTCTACTTTTGCATTCTCGGCGCTGTCTGAGGCGTGCGCAATATTTTCGCGGGTGTTTTCGCCAAAGTCGCCGCGTATTGTGCCCGCCGGGGCCTCCTGCGAATTTGTGGGGCCAAGAAGCTTTCTGACCTTCGCAACGGCGCCCTCGCCCTCAAACACGCAAAGGACAACGCTGCGCCTGCTCATGAAGGCCGCCAGCGGAGGATAGTAAGGCTTGTCGGCAATATGGGCATAGTGGCGCGCAAGAATATCGGCGCCCAATTTTGCCATTTTGCAGGCAACCATGTCCAAGCCCGCGTTTTGCAGACGCTCAAACACAATTGGCATGAGACGCTTTTCCAAACAGTCCGGCTTGAGTATAACAAGAGTTCTCTCTTTCATAACACCCTGAAATGCTTGCCGATTTTGCCCAAAGCTTCAAACAAAAAAGCCAGCCTGCCGAATTCCGCGCCCCCAAAAGTTCCGCCCTACTCCACCGCGCGCGTGAAAGCGTTGCCGTCGATTAGGAAATCTTCGGAGCAGCCGCCAAGATTTCTTACGCATGCGTCCATGGCGCCCTTGTAAAACGCGTTTGCCGTCACCATTCCGCAGGAGCAACCAGACACCACAAAAGCGTCCCGCGGAGACAGGTTTCCCGTTCCGCCGTCGTCGCGCCCGGACGCCCCGCTATTGCCCGTCACCGTTATCCCCTTGCAATTTTCCAGCCTTACATGGCAGCTCGAATCGGCGCCGTGCTCCGCATCGATGCGGCCGTTCCTTCTGAAGACATTTGAGCAAACCGCCATGTCGGAAACGTCTCTCGCGGAGAGTCCCGGCCCCCAGTTGTGGTCGAAGCAGTTGCCCGTCACATTCCATGCGTCGCCCCTGCCTATTTCAAGCCCGCTGCGCTTGTTCCATTCAACCCTGTTTGCCGTAAACATCACCGTCGCCCCAACTTCCCTGCACACAAATCCCCCGCCTCCATTCCCGGAGAATTGGTTGTCCGAGACAAATCCGTCCCAGCCGGTAAGCGCAACACCCGCCCCCTTGTTGCCTATAAAAATGTTCCTTCTGACAATAAAGAGCCACACCTTGCACAAGCGAAGCGCGTCGGCGCCAAAGCCTGTTATTTTGCAATCTTCCACAACAACGCTATCTTCCTTTTTGCTGTATCCTTCAGCGTGGTTCAAAAGAATTCCGCAGGCGCCGGCGCCAAAGCCTTCGCCGCAATAAAGGCAAAGTCCGCGTATATGTGCTCCGTAGGCGCGGCTTATGTCTACAACGCACTTTGCATCGGGCTTGTCGAGTTGTAAAACCGCTCCGGAAACTCCCCTGTACGCCCACTGCGGATCTCCAAGCAGAGTTGTGTTGGGACGCAACTTTAGTTCGGAGCAAAGATATTTCCCGGCCGGAAAATACACGGTTGCGCAAATTTCTCCGGCCGCGTCAATAGCCTTCTGGATTGCCGCGGAATCAGGGGTTTTGCCGTCTCCCTTTGCCCCGAAATCCCGCACGTTTATTTCCGGATACCGCGAGGCTGCGCCTTCCGCCGCCGCAAGCGCGCGCCCGGCAGGCAACGCCATCGCCCCAAAGACAGAGGCTGTTCCAACCTTTTTAAATAAATCCCTCTTTCTCATTGCGCAAAGTTCTCCGGCATACTTTAAAAATTGCAACCTATTGGCAAATTTTCCGGCGCGCGCCCGGCTATTTAGAAATCTCCAAAGTAGCCGCTCCGCCCTTTAGGCCCCCGTAAAATTCAGAATCCCCAACCGCCGACGCTTCTGCCTCTAAAGCCTCCACATTTTCAAGGCAAACAGCGGCGCGCGCGTCGGGAGATTCCGTTTTTAAACTGAAATTTTCAAGTTTTAATCCGTTTACGTTTTTTGCATAGAAGCCCCACCACGGCAGGGGGCGGACATCGCATATTATCACATCAAACGGTACTTTCTTGAACTTATCCCCGCAGCCGGAATATGCGACGGAAAAATTTTTCAGCTCTATCGACTCTATCCTTCCCGGAGCCGAACTTATAATATTTCCGCCCACCATTATGCCGTCCTTGAATACGCCAACCTTCGCAAAGCCCAGCCAATTCTCTATTGAAACCGGCGCGCTGCCTATGCCTACTGCGCGGAAATTCTCAACCTTCACATTTCTTATGGCGTTTGATTTGCAGGTAGACATATGCAGCGCGCACTGGACATTTTCAACCTCCACATCCTTTATCAAAATGCCTTCCACATTTCCCGGAACCGTGCTTCCCGACCATGCGCTCGGCTGAATAACTATTGCCGCATAAGTGCTCCTGCGCTCGCGCTCGCGCGAGGTCCTGTGCGCGTATCTGCCCCCTCCAAAAATTTTGAGCCTTTCAAAACGGCAGTTTTGGGCGGGCATGTGCAGGCGTATCCCGTTGCAGGAACTGTTTAAAACGCAATCCTCTATGCGCACATTTTCCCAGAGACCGCCGGCTATGGAATCGTCTCCGGTGTAAAATTCACACTTGTTTACAAGTATGTCTTTTCCT
>CASEFZ010000076.1 GCA_949287395.1 uncultured Verrucomicrobiota bacterium | reverse complement strand
AGCCCTTTATGGGGGATGTCGGGTATCACCTAAGGAGGGGAAAGCACGATATTCTCGAGTACGACTGGTCCAACTTTATGGATTTTGCCGACGCGCATTTCAATGCCGCGGGCGGCGGCAAAAAAAACTAATGTATTTTCTTTGTTATGAATAAAAAAACTTTCTATTCGGTTTTAGTTGCAACGATAGTTTCGCCGGCGGCGTTTTGCGCGTCCATATTGGACAGGGCTAATTACGACGAGGCCAAAGTGCCCAAGTACGAGCTTCCCGACGTATTGTCTGCGCCGGGCTGCGTTGCTGCCGCATCAAGCGCGGTAGAGTGGACGGAAAGGGTAAGGCCGCGCGTGCTTGAATCATTCGAGAACGACATATACGGGAAACTTCCGCCCAGGTGCGCCTCAACAAAGTTTGAGATTTTGGAACAGGGGGAGGCATTCGGCGGCAAGGCTTTGCGCAGGCAGATTCGCATAACTGTCTCCGACGCCAAGGGATCGCGGTCCTTTGACATGTTGCTGTTTTCACCGATGGGGGCTAAAGGAAAAACGCCGGTATTTTTAGGCTTAAATTTCATGGGCAACCATTCAACATGTTTTGATAAAAACGTAATGCTTGCGCCCACGTGCGACAGAAAGACCGGAGAAGTAAAGCAGCCTTCCGAGGCTGACCGCGGAACGCAGGCGAAGCGTTGGCCCTACGAAGCCGCACTTGCGCGCGGATACGCGGTGGCCACAATATATTACTGCCAGATTTACCCCGACTATCCCCTTCCGGAATCCGCCCAAAAGAGCATCTACGGAATTTTTTCGCCCGATAAAATAGCCGACAGGGGCGGTGCCATTGCCGCGTGGACGTGGGGAATTTCCAGAGCCATAGACTGCCTGGAAACCCTGCCGGACATAGATGCGAAAAGGATCGCAGTTCTGGGACACTCGAGATTGGGCAAAACCTCGCTTTACGCCGGTGCAACCGACGGCAGGGTGGCGCTGCTGGTATCCAACAATTCCGGGTGCATGGGAAGCGCGCTGTCGCGGCGCAAGTTTGGCGAAACTTTGGAGCTGATGCTGTTCCAATTCCCACATTGGCTGGACTCTAAAATAGCGAAATATTCCGGCAAAGAGGAGGACATGCCCATAGACCAACACCAGCTTATGGCACTGATTGCGCCGCGCCCCCTGTACATAACAAGCGCTTCGGAGGACCTTTGGGCCGACCCGAGGGGCGAGCTGATGGCCCTCGTAGAGGCGTCTAAGGTGTATGCGCTTTTCGGTGCCAGAGCACTTCCAAGCATGGAAAATTTCGAGATTGAGAAGCCATTTATGGGGGATGTCGGGTATCACTTAAGGAGGGGGAAGCACGACATTCTCGAGTACGACTGGAAAAACTTTCTCGATTTTGCCGATATTCATTTTTTCGGGCCGGGTAAGCGCTAAAAAAATCTTTTGGGCCTGCTCTTTTTGCTGGAATGGGAAATCCTCTGCGGCAAAATGGGGGAATGGATTTTTTTAAGCGCATAGGTTTGGACCCGTTTGTCGTCCTGATTTTTGTGGTTATAGGGGCGGCGTATTTGGATCCCGAGTTGGGCATAGACAGGGATGGATTCTCACTTGGGGAGCTTGCCAACTGGGGCGTTGCGGTGATATTCTTCTTTTACGGGCTCAGGCTCGATAGGGCGGATTTGCGCAACGGCCTTGTGAATATGAAGCTGCACATACTTGTGCAGGTATCGACTTTCGTACTCTTCCCGCTTGTCCTTCTTGCCGTTATGTGGGGTTTCGGGGCGGGGCGGGCGGAGGGAAGCGCGCATTACCTTTGGATAGGCGCTTTCTTTTTGGCGACACTTCCGTCCACGGTGTCGTCCTCGGTTGTGATGGTCTCGATGGCGAGGGGAAATATGCCGGCGGCAATTTTCAATGCTAGCATATCAAGCCTGCTTGGGGTTTTTATTACGCCGCTTTGGATGACTTGCGTTCTGGACAAAGTGGACGGGGCGCACGGCCTGGGCGAGGTGGTCTTTAAGTTGATAATGCAAGTTATAGTTCCCGTGTGTGCGGGTTTGCTGTTAAACCCGAAATTCGGAGAGTTTTCAAGGGCCCACAAGCGCCAACTAAGGCTGTTCGACCAGGGCGTCATATTGCTAATTATATATACGTCGTTTTGCGATTCATTCCACAAAAAGATGTTCGAGGGATTCCCGCTGGCCACGCTCGGGCTTGTTTTTGCGGCAATGATAGCTTTGTTCTTCCTCGTTTACGGAATAATTTTTGCCGTGTGCAAATGGCTGAAGTTTTCCAGGCCAGACACCATTACGGCCCTGTTTTGCGGCTCTAAAAAATCGCTTGTGCACGGATCGGTCATGTCGAAGGTGCTTTTCGACAATCCGGCGGTGGTTGGGGTGGTTCTCCTGCCGACAATGGTTTACCACGCAATGCAGCTGATAATAGCTTCAGTGATAGCCAGGCGCATGGGGGAGTTGGCCGACAAGTAGGCTGCGGCGCAAACGTAGCCTTTGGGGGCGCGCGGAGGATAAAGCTGATTTAGGTTCTTAAGCCCCAAAGAACTTTTCTATTTTTATCGGGCTGAATGCGGCTGTACTTTATCTTACCCTTTGCTGAAAGTCGCACCCATTGCGGGTATTTAAGGCGGATTTTCTTATTTGTGCGCTGCGACGCATCTTCAGTGCCGCAAAAAAAATGGGGGCCCGCAACCGCCCCCATGAAATGAATGCAACTTTAACTTGGAAAAATGATTTTGCCTTAACGAAGGACGGCTTATTTCAAAAGTATCTTTTCTACTTTCTTTGCGTCTATGTCGCGGTGTTCGCCAAGCGGCAGGTGCTTTATCCTTACGAGATTTTCAGACACCGCCTTGGCAGCCTGCTTTTTGTCGATCCCGTAGTCGGACAACTCCACCTTGATGCCGACGTCCACGAAAAACTTTTTGAGTTTTGCTATGGTTTCTTTTGCCGCCAACCTTTTGTCCTTTGTGCAAACACCGAAGACGTTTTTGCCCATCTGGACAATTTTGTTCCTTTTGTATGCGCACTCTACCTCCAAGAGCTTTGGCGCAACTATCGCAAGCGACTGCGCGTGGTCTATGCCGTAAATTGCGGTTAACTCGTGCCCGATTGCGTGCGTCGACCAGTCCTGCGGCACTCCGCAGGCTATCAAACCGTTTAACGCGAGCGTGGAAGACAGCATTATATTCGCGCGGGCGTCGGCGTCGTTGGGCCTTTTTAAAATCTTGGGAGCCTCAAGTTTCAAAGTGTTTAAAATGGCCTCGGCAAATCCGTCTTGCAGGGGGGAGTTTACGGGGTAGGTTAAGTACTGCTCAAGCACGTGCACAAAACTGTCAACTATCCCGTTTATTGTTTGTCTAAGGGGGAGCGTTGCTTGGAATGCAGGGTCCAAAACCGACACTACCGGATACACCTTTTCCGAGGCGAAGGCCAGTTTCATTGTGCGCTTTCTGCGGCTTATTACAGAGTTTATATTAGACTCCGAGCCCGTCGCCGAAAGGGTCAGCACGCATGCAATCGGAAGCGCTTTTTGAATTTTTGCGCCTTTCTCCAGGATATTCCACGGCGACTTCATAAAAAAGCCCGCCGCTATGAATTTTGCCGCATCTATAACACTGCCGCCTCCTATTGCCAAAATGAAGTCCAACTTTTGCTTTTTCATCAGCTCTATTGCCTTCATGCAGGTTTCGTATTCCGGGTTGGGCTCTATTCCCCCGAAATCCACCGATTTGCGTTTTCCAAGGGCGGCTTTTGCCGCGGTGTACGCGCCGTTTTTCATCACGCTGCCGCCGCCGTAAAGCACAAGAACGCGCGCCTTTGCCGGTATGTATGCGCCAAGCTTTGAGGTCATTCCGCGCCCGAAGAGGATGCGCGTAGGGTTGTAATATACGAAACTTTCCATGCGGTGCAAGTTAGGTCACGAAAAAAACTTTTGCAAGAATATTGCCAATTTTGGGAAAATAAATTGGGTTTATGATATAAAAAAGCTTTACAATGTGCCACGAAGCGTTAGCATGAATCAACATAAGCTATGAATACGAAGAAGATCTCCATCTCTATACTTGCCTTTGCGCTTGCGGCAACGTCCGCTTTTGCTTGGAGCAAGAAGTCTGAAAACTTGGGCAACCTGGGCAGAATGTACATATCTGTCGGAGGCGGCATAAACACTTCTAAGATGAAGGCTCCCGCCACCGGAGAGACAAGTTCTCCGACGGGTGCGGTTGGCTCCTTTGCCATAAATGCTCCGGTTTTCAAGCCCGGTGTGAATGCGTTTAAGGATATCAAGTGGGCGGGGGTTGACGCCTCGGTCTTCTTTAATTATTCCTATTCTGGCGACTACAGCTTGGGAGGCACTTCTTTCGATTTCTCCCAGTACGGCGTGGGCGCGGCGCTGACTCCTTATTTGAACTTTGAGACATCGCTTCCGGTGCTCAAGGCTATAAAGCCCTTCGGCATTGCCTATGCTGGCTATAGCTGGTTGGATGCTTCCTACGGCGGAAATAATATGTCCGATAATTTCTTCGTGTACGGTGTCGGCGGCGGTGTTGAGTTTGTGATACTCGACAACCTTTCCCTTACGCCCCATTGGATTTGGCACGGAAATGCCGAGAGCGGCATGCCCTGCTACCAGTCTGTTGGTGCTGAGCTTTCCTACTGGTTTACCGACCAGTTCTGCTTCAGCGTATTCTGGGATCACAACCTCGGCTACGACTATTCCGGAGCGAGCTTCAACGGTGACCTCAAGCACGGCGATATTATCGGGGCCAAATTTAAGATTGGTTTCTTGAGATAATTTTTCGTATTCTCGAGTAAGGCCCGCCTTTTTAGGCGGGCTTTTTTGTATCTGTTTTTCCGGTTTCCAGGCGGTGTGCGCTAAGAACAAAAAGCCAAAGATTTGCGCGTTCCCAACCAATATGTTGCATAAAATCCGCTATGCGCAGTTTTGCAGTGGCGGATTTTTTGAGATGGCCTTTGCACTCAAGTAAATTCTGTGGGCCTCTGTGAAAAAATGCGCGGATTGTTGCCATAAAAATACGGGTTAATAGCAAACTCTCTGCGGGATTTCACCTGTCCCAATGAAATTTGGCCCTGCTGGAAACCTTTTTTGCCTATGGGCACTTTCCCCAAAGTTTGGACAATGGCCGGGTAGTGCTTTGCGCATTACCCATGCTTGCGTGTTTGTTCCATGCGGCGGATTGTGCAAGGTGGGTTTGTGGCTTTCCCCATAAAAACTTCACGGCATAGGCGGCGCAGCAGCGTGTTTAGGTGCTCGGATACTTTCGACGCCCATATTGAGGAGAAGGCTTTGGGCTCAAAGGTAAAATCGTCCGCGCGCTCGGCGGATATGCGCCGCGCCCGCTAAATCTTGGAAGGCGCGGAACGTTGAAGGCGCGCCAATGGCGCACAGGTTGAAAAAGAATTAATCGTAATACTGAACGTTGTATTCTGATATGTACTTGTGGATAAAATCCTTCAAGTTATTTACAGACTCGGTGTCGGCAACCTTTCTAACCTCTCCGACAATTTTTGAGACTTCGTCGTAAGTTGCCATTTCCGAAATAAACCCGAATATGCGCGGATGTCCCGTCTTTACGAAAGATTCGTTTTTGTGCTGAAGCTCTTCGTAAAGTTTTTCGCCGGGGCGCAGGCCGACAATTTTTATCTTAATATCGATATCGGGTTCGTAGCCGCTAAGTCGTATCATTTGGCGCGCCAAATCCAATATTTTTACGGGCTCGCCCATGTCCAAGACAAAAATTTCGCCCCCGAAGGCCTGGGAGCAGCACTGCAACACCAGACCGACAGCCTCGGGGATCGTCATAAAGTAGCGGGTGACATCGGGGTGGGTGACAGTTACCGGTCCACCTTCGGCTATTTGCTTCTTGAAAGTTGGTATCACACTTCCCGAAGATCCCAAGACATTTCCGAAGCGTACCGCCACAAATTGAGTCTTGTTCCCCGGCCTTTCCTGCATAGACTGCACCACCTTTTCAGCCAGGCGTTTTGTGGCACCCATGACATTCGTGGGGTTTATGGCTTTGTCTGTCGATATCAAAAGAAATTTTTCAACATTGTGCTTGCTGGCAAGTTCGGCTACAGTCCACGTTCCAAGGACATTGTTTTTCAGGGCTTCTCCCGGCTGGTATTCCATCATCGGAACATGTTTGTGGGCGGCCGCATGGAAAATCATGCTGGGATTGAAACGCGAAATTATGCGCTCCATTCTGTTGGCATCGGTCACGTTCCCCACTAGAGCCTTTATTATGCTGCCGCAGCCCTCGCTGAGGAGGTCTTGCTGGGCCTTGAAAAGCTGAACCTCGCAGTGGTCAACCATTATTAGCGTGTCGGCCCCGCGCGAAACTATCTGCCTGCAAAGCTCGCTGCCTATGCTCCCGCCCGCGCCGGTCACCATGACAACGCGCCCCTTTATCATGGCGTCTATTTTCTCTGAGTCCAGATTCACAGGGTCGCGCCCAAGGACGTCTTGTATGTCTATTTCGCGCATTTTCGACACCCTGACCTTGCCTGAAACAAGATCGTGGTACGACGGCACTATCGAGACTTCCAAATTAACTTTCCTGAGGGCAGACGTAATTTCCCCTATGCGCTTTGCCGAAAACCTCACCGACGCTATGACAGCCCTGTCTATGGCGTATTTGCCCTTAAGCTCCGAGAAGTCCTCCGGAGTTTTAACGACGTCCAATCCCAAAATTTGCCTGCCGCACTTTTCCTTGTCGTCGTCCAGAAAAAGGACGGGCTTAATTCCCATGCTGCGCCTGGCTATTAAGTCGGACGCCAATGTGCTTCCAATGTCTCCGGCCCCTATTATGACTATTCTTTTCGGGTGGTGTTTGCCTCCCGACGTGTCCTCCAACTCCGATTCTTTATAAACCCTCAGCGATATCCTAAATAGGAATATCAAAATCAGATTTGATACATACGCAATCAGCAAAACTCCCCTTGGGATATGAAGCCAGCCCGTAAAACATATGAAAAGTACGGCAAAGCCTGCGAATGTCATTGCCCAAAATATCTTTACCATGTCGGGCAGGTGGAACGATGCAAGGTAGGTCTTGAATTGCCCGAATGCATATAAAAACAGCATATTGACGCCCCAAATAGTGGCAAACATGCGGAATACGTGTTCCCCCTCCAAAACCTTCAACACGATGTCGAGAGAAAAGTCGAACCTGACAAGATATGCGCCGGCCAGAGACAGCAGTATTATTAAAGTGTATACCGCAAAT
>CASEFZ010000075.1 GCA_949287395.1 uncultured Verrucomicrobiota bacterium | reverse complement strand
CCCTTCGTATGGCAGGCAAATCTGAAAAATCCAAATTTGGTTCCACGCCCTCGGAAAACATGTTCAGCGCAACTGTCACTATGTCCAAATTGCCAGTTCTTTCGCCGTTGCCGAACAGTGTGCCCTCCACCCTTTCGGCGCCCGCCATCAGGCCCAACTCTGTTGCAGCAACGCCCGTTCCCCTGTCGTTGTGCGTGTGCAGGCTTATTTCCACAAGCTCCCTGTCGGAAATGTGGGTGCACATCCATTCTATCTGGTCGGCATACACGTTGGGCGAGTTGTATTGCACGGTCTCAGGCAGATTCACAATCAGCTTGTTGTCGGGAGTAGGCTTCCAAATATCCTTCACGGCCTCGCATATCTCCAGCGCAAAATCCAGCTCCGTGTCGCTGAAGCTCTCGGGCGAATATTCCATGCGGATCTTCGTTCCCAGCTTCCCAAATTCGTCGGCCTTTGCCTTCACCAGCGACGCCCCCTTTTGGGCTATCCCTATAATTTCACCGCGCCCCATGCGGAAGGTGACTTTCCTCTGCAGCGCGGATGTGCTGTTGTACAAATGCACTATCGCGTTTTTACACCCGCGCAGCGCATCAAACGTGCGGTTTATCAGAGGCTCTCTGCTTTGCGTAAGCACCTGCAGCGTGACGTCGTCGGGAACCAGATTTTCGTCTATCAATTTCCTTATAAAGTCAAACTCCGTCTGGCTGGCGGCCGGAAAACCAACTTCTATCTCCTTAAATCCTATTTTCAACAGCGCGTTGAACAGCCTGAGTTTTTCGTCCACGCTCATAGGTATGGCAAGCGCCTGGTTTCCGTCGCGCAAGTCCACGCTGCACCACGCCGGCGCACGCGTTATTTTGGCATCGGGCCAATGTCTGTCCGGCAGGCTTACCTCAAACCTGCCGCCGTATTTTCTCATGCTATCCGTCTTCATACTTTCTCAACGTTAAAACCTTAAAAAAATTAAGCGCGAACCCCTTTGGGAATCGCGCCGTCCAAGCCTTTAAAAAACGCAACTAAGAGAGATTCCCCTTCCCTATGCCGCAAACATTGTACCCGATTTCAAGAAGAAGTCGGTGGTCAAGGCAATTCCTGCCGTCAAATATCCATGCGGGTTTTTTCATTGTCGCGTAAATTTTTTCGTAGTCCAACAAAACAAACTCTTCCCAATGTGTCAACAAAACAATCGCATAAGCCCCATCGGCGGCCTCCTCCGCCGACGGGCAAAACTCCACTCTTGGGTCGTTTTCGTCCACGCCCAGCTCCGCGCATATCTGCTTTGGAGAAACCCTGGGGTCGTAAAAAGCCAAATGCGCGTGCTCGTTTAAAAAGTCCGCGCACACGTCTATTGCCGGAGATTCGCGCGTATCGTTTGTGTTTTCCTTGAAGGAAAATCCAAATATCGCAATCCGCTTTGAACGAATATTTCCAAACAGGCTGTCTAAAACCTTGCGCGAAAACCTCGCCTTCTGGTATCTGTTCATATCCAGAACCGCCCTCCAATAGGCGGCGGCCTCGGCAAGGTGGAAGTGCTCGCAAAGATACACCAAATTCAACAGGTCCTTCTTGAAGCACGACCCCCCGAAACCTATTGAACTCTTCAGAAATTTCGAGCCTATGCGGCTGTCGCTGCCAACCGCCCGCGCCACTTCGTCCACATCCGCCCCGGTTATCTCGCAAAGCGCGCTTATCGCGTTTATAGAGCTTATCCTCTGGGCCAAAAATGCGTTCGCCGTCAGCTTGCTAAGCTCGCTCGACCAAAGGTTTGTCTTTATTATTTTCGATGGGTCAACCCACCTCTCGTATATTGAAGAAAGCAGGTCTATGGCAGCCCTTCCGCCAGGCGATGCGTCGTCTCCGCCAATCAAAACCCTGTCAGGGTTTTCCAAATCGCGCACCGCGCTGCCCTCGGCCAGAAATTCAGGATTCGACAACACCTGAAAATCCATACCCGACCCCGCCAGAATGGACCTTATAACCTCGGCCGTGCGAACCGGCAGCGTGGACTTTTCCACAACAACCTTCCCGCCCTTCGAGACCTCCGCTATCTTGCGCGCGCAGCTCTCCACAAAGCTTATGTCCGACGCCCTTCCCGCCCCGTATCCGTAGGTTTTAGTGGGCGTGTTTACCGATATAAAAACTATGTCCGCATCGCGCACGCAAGAGTCTACATCTGTTGAAAAGAAAAGATTTTTTTCCCTGACCTCGGATACCACCTCCGCAAGCCCGGGCTCAAAAACGGGAAGGCAATCCCCGTTCCACGCCGCAATTCTGGCGGCGTCTATGTCGACAACATCGACGCGCACGTCCGGGCACTTGCGCGCCATGACGGCCATCGTCGGCCCGCCGACATATCCGGCGCCTATGCAGCATATTCTCATCGCCGCCCTATTCCCTTGTCAGCTTCGTCTTCGTATCGAACGCTCCCTCGGGAATCCCCTGCTTCTTGGCGCGCTGGCGCAGGCGCAGGCTCTGCAACTTTATAAACCCGGTGGCGTCGTCCTGGTTGTACTCGCTCTTTACGCCCTCCATGCTGGCGATATTCTCGTCATAGAGGCTATACTGGCTCTTCCTTCCGGCGCATATTATGTTGCCTTTGTAGAGCTTCAATCTCACAACGCCGCTCACCTTGCGCTGGCTGTTGTCGATAAACGCCTGGAGAGCCTCCCTCTCGGGGGCATACCAGAAACCGTTGTAAATAAGCTCCGCATATTTGGGAATGAGAGAATCGCGCAAATGCATCAAATCCCTGTCCATGGTGATAGACTCCATTTGGCGGTGCGCATTCTCAAGGATAGTCCCGCCGGGGGTTTCGTACACGCCGCGGCTCTTCATACCCACAAAGCGGTTTTCAACCAAGTCCACGCGCCCTATTCCGTGCCTGCCGCCTATCTCATTGAGAGTCCTGAGTATGTCGGAGGGCTTCATGCGCTTGCCGTCTATGGCTACGCAGTCGCCGTTTTCAAACTCAAGCTCAATGTACTGGGGCTTGTCGGGGGCGTCCTCGGGGGCAACCGTCGTCTTGAACATCGCCTTGTTTTCCTCGGTGGTCGGGTCGAACCACGGATCCTCAAGTATGCCGGCTTCGTAAGAAATGTGCAGCATGTTTCTGTCCATCGAGTACGGCTTTTTTGCCGACGCCTCAACGTTTATTCCGTGCTCGCGGCAATAATTAATCATCTCCGTGCGGCCGGGGAACTTTTCCCTAAATTCCGCCATTCTCCACGGCGATATTATGCCCAAATCCGGAGCCAAAGCCGCATACGATATTTCAAAGCGGCACTGGTCGTTTCCTTTGCCCGTCGCTCCGTGGGCCACGTGCGTTGCCCCTTCGGCCCTGGCTATCTCAATCTGGGCCTTGGCTATCAGCGGGCGCGCTATGGAAGTTCCCAAATAATACTGACCCTCGTATATCGCGTTCGCGCGTATCATCGGGAAAATAAAGTCGGAAACGAATTCGTCCTGCAAGTCCACCGTGTAGTGGGCCGACGCCCCCGTGGCCTTCGCCTTTTCGGCCAATCCGGAAAGCTCCTCGCCCTGCCCGACGTTAGCCGCGAAAGTCACCACCTCCGCGTTAAAACGATCCTTTATCCATTTCACTATGACGGACGTATCCAGTCCGCCCGAATATGCTAATACCACTTTCATTGTATTTACCTGTCAATTTGTGAAAAAAAACCAACGCCTTCCCCGGGAAAATACCCCGGCTAATCCGCGCAAATTACGCCACTAAACCGAATTCTTTCTGGCGAGCAAGCTTATAATGGCCTTTTGCACATGAAGCCTATTTTCCGCCTGGTCGAAAACTATGCTTCTATTTCCGCGCAAAACGCCCTCGCTTACCTCCTCGCCCGAATGGGCCGGCAGGCAGTGCATAAATATCGCCCCCCTGTTGGCGTGCTTAAACAGCTTCTCGTTAACCTGGTAGGCGGACATTTTTTCAATGCGCCTGGCGCGTTCGTCCTCTTTGCCCATGCTCACCCAAACGTCCGTGTACAAAACGTCGGCGCCTTTTGCCGCCAAGACGGGGTCGCTTGTGAAAGTGTAGCCCTTCTTCAGGCCGGCGTCCGCAAAAAGCTCGTCAAGCTCCTTTCCCGGGCGGAATTCCTCCGGCCCGCACAAAACAACCTCAACCCCGAACATGCTTCCGGCCAATGCCAACGAATACGCCATGTTGCACGCGGTATCCCCGAAAAACACAAACTTTCTCCCCTTTATGGAATCAACCGATATTTCCCCTTTCCCGAAATGCTCCATCATCGTAAACATGTCGGTGTAGCTCTGGCACGGATGCAGCAAGTCCGTCAGCGCATTTACAACCGGCAGCCCGGAATATTTTGCGAAATCGTCCACCACGCTTTGCTCGAACGCGCGTATCACAATTCCGTGCAAAAACCTTCCCATTATCTTTGCGGTATCCTCCACTGTCTCGCCGCGCGAAAGCTGCAAGTCGTCGGCATTTATCATCATCGGGTGCCCGCCAAGCTCGTAAACGCCGGCTTCAAAAGACAGCCTTGTGCGCGTGCTCTTCTTGAAGAACAGCAACCCCCAACTTTGGCCCTTCAAAATATCCAACCTACCCGCGGAGCGCAAACGCTTGTATCTGCCCGCAAGCTCAAACACCTCGCGCGCCTCCGCGTATGAAAAATCAGTATCCCTCAAAAAAGATCTCACCATCTCAACATTCCTTTCCTTATGCGCCTCCCAAGCCTAAAGCTCCGAAACCGTCTTGTCAAAAATCTTTACCGCCGCGTCCACGTCAGACTTCTTTATATTCAACGGCGGCAGAAACCTCAAAGCGTTCGCGCCCGCCGGTATCAAAATGAGGCCGTTTTTCCTCAGGCGCGCGCACACGTCCGTATTTTTATATCCGTCGCAAAACAGCACGGCCCTCATCAATCCGAGCCCGCGCGTAAGCTTAATCTTTCCCGCATGGCGCGCGGCAACAGCTTTCAGCTTAGAATCCAAATATTCGCCCATCGCCTTCGCATTTGCGCAAAGTTTTTTGGAGTCCAGCTCCGCAATGGTTGCCAAAGCCGCCGCGCAGGCAAGCGGGTTGCCCCCAAAAGTGGTCCCGTGTGTACCCGGGGTGAATATGTCCTGCACCGGCCTTGAGAGCCAGACCGCCCCTATGGGGAAGGAACCTCCCAACCCCTTGGCCATAGACACCCCGTCGGGCTTGACGCCGTAGCGCTGGCACGCCAAAAATTCCCCGCTTCTTCCAAATCCGCACTGGACCTCGTCGAACAAAAGCAGCGCCTTATGCTTGCGCGCCAATTTTTTCAGCCCCTTCAAAAAGCCCGCGGTTGCCGGAGTCACGCCGCTCTCGCCCTGGACGGGCTCAACCAAAATCGCCGCCACGTCGTCTCCCATAAGGTCCTCAAAGCTTGCCAAATCGTTAAAATTCCCGTAGGAAAAGCCCTCAAGAAGAGGCTCGAAGCCATGCTGGATCTTCGCCTGCGCCGTGGCTGCAACCGCGCCAAGAGTGCGTCCGTGGAAACCGTCGCGCGCAGTCAGAATCCTGAACTTCTTTCCCTCCCCGGCAACCTTTGCCCCATAGAGGCGCGCGGCCTTTATTAGCGCCTCGTTAGCCTCGGTTCCGCTGTTGCACACAAAAACTTTGCCCGCGCCTATGCGCTTGACCAGGGCCTCGCACAAATCGGCATTGGGCTTTGTGACATACAGATTGCTGCAATGCGCTATCTCAGCAGCCTGCTTGGCCACAGCCCTCACCCACCGCGCGTTGGCGTGCCCTATGCTTGCAACCGCTATCCCCGCCCCGAAGTCGATATATTTTTTGCCCTTGTCATCAAACAGGGCGCATCCCTTCCCGCGGGAAACGACAAAATCCCTCTCGCCGAAATTCGGCATCGCGTACTTTTTTATTTTTTCAAGCGTAGTCATAGCGCATCACCTACTGGCTAACCCTAACTATTTCGGTTCCTATACCCCTG
The DNA here is from genome assembly GCA_949287395.1 of uncultured Verrucomicrobiota bacterium. Lineage (GTDB taxonomy): Bacteria > Verrucomicrobiota > Verrucomicrobiia > Opitutales > Intestinicryptomonadaceae > Merdousia. Next base: position 284 of record CASEFZ010000075.1, on the reverse strand, counting down.
TCGGTAAATATCTCCAACAACATGCTGTGCGGCATGTATCCGTCAACAAAGTGGACGCGCCTTACCCCGCTGCGCAAAGCCGCAACGCCGCTGTCAACTTTCGGCAACATGCCTCCGCCTATGACGCCCTCCTGCTTAAGCTTGTCAACCTCCCCAAGCTTCAAATGCGATATGAGCGTATCGGGGTTTTTCGGGTCCCGCATCAAACCGGGAACGTCGCACAAAAACACAAGTCTCCTCGCCTTAAGCGCCGTGGCCACTGCAGCGGCGGCAACATCCGCGTT
>CASEFZ010000074.1 GCA_949287395.1 uncultured Verrucomicrobiota bacterium | reverse complement strand
TGGATACATGCGGGTCGTATTCGCTTGATGTGGCGGGCATGGTAGACTCTTACTAATGTGCCGCCGCAAACGGCGGTTGAGGCCGTGTTTGCCAAGAATTTTTCAACCGTTTTGCGCGCGCGGCAGTGCCCTGTTCCTTCCCCGTCCGCACAGACTGCCGGGGAAAACGGCGTTTTAAACTTTGCGCTTTTCTCATATGGTTTGGCTTTAGGCTAATTCCATTTTGCGCGTCAATTTTTAGATTTGGGGTGCGCAACATACTTGTTTGCGTTTATGTTAGCGGGGCGAAACGGACAAAAGAAAAGCGGAGCCACCACAGCCCCGCTTCCCCCATTTGAAAGCTTAGTCTAATTCTGCCAAGAACTACTTGCGCGTTCTGCGCCAATAGGCCACCGAAAGCGCCAACAGACCCAGCATGGCCGCATATGTTGCAGGTTCGGGAACCGCCACATATTTAACGTACAGGCCGTCGCCGTTTACGGCAAAGAGCGCTTCGTATAGATTGCCGTCGTCGTCGGAAAAATTATTCGCCGAAAAGTTGTCAGAGGTGAGGCTGCCCTGCTTGCCTTCGTCCCAAGCGATGACCTTCACACCGTCGCCTTCCGCGTCTATTAGCCAATCTAAGTTCTCGCCAAAATCGAAGACCATGGTGTTGGCCCCTTCCGCAAATTGTATGCTTCCGCCCGCATAGGTCTCCCAGTTGGAGGATTCCACGGAAGACTCTACAATATTCTCAAGCTTTGCGTAGTAGGTTGTCAGGTCTATCGAATCGTGCGAATCCGCGCCGTCCAAGCGCAACTTGACAGTTCCCCCGCTGTACTTGATGTTTGTGAGGCGGAAAGATCCATACCCGCTTGAATCGTCGGCGCCGAATGTGCCGCCGCGCAAGTCTAAATCTCCGTGAGAGAAAGTTGTGCGCGCCGCCCCGTCCGCTTTGGACTCAAAGTACGTCACCTTCGTGCGGTTTTTGTCGTCTGTATAGGTGTAGTTGTGCTCATAAAGACCGGAATCCTGGGCGAAATTGAGCTTCAGCGTGCCGTTTATTACAGTGACGCCGCCTTGGAACATCAGCTGCGAGCCCGTAAACGACTGCGTGGCCGTGCCGTTCATTACAAGGGACGCCTTGCCGCTGTCCTGCTTCCAAGATTTGTTGTTGCTCTCAATGATGTATCCGGACGCAGTGCAGTCTTGGGTGTTTGCGAGAATGTAATATGACGTGTAGTTGTCCGTATTCCCATACGGATTGGCTTCCCTGTTGATTCCGCCGGATCCCGACACTCCCGCCAGTTGCAAGTAAGTGTCGCGGCCGTTTGCCTTCTGGTAGAGCTTTGCGCCGTCAACCACGCCGCTGATGACCGCGTCGGGGGTGGCCAATCCCTCGTCAAAAGACTTTGTCGGCGTACCCGAACCCAATGATAGATAAATTGAGGTGCCTTCGTTGCCAGTAACTTTTCCGCCAATATTCAATGTCCCCGCTTCGATTTGAAAGTTGGAACCCATAACCGTCACGTTCCCGGTTATGTTTACAAACTTCATTCTGTTGAGATATCCGGCGAATGTACTTGAGGAACGCTCAAGGTCTCCGTTTATGGTGATCCCATATTTATATTCTTCTCCAAAGAAGCGCGGCTGATTGTCCCAACCGTTGCCTGATATGTACAGAGAGCCTATCGATACGTCCGAATCCAAATAAATTCGGACATACTGTGTGTAGGTATCGTCGCCGGCGGAGAAGCTGTCGGTCGGCGAGAACGAGCCTTGCATGTACTCTCCAGTCTCGGAATTTTTCCAATATCCCGGAGTGTCAGCAGTGCCTATGGTTGCGCTCCACTTCAGGTCCGTAGACGCCCCTGGAAGGGAATTGTCGTAAACCCAGTTTACCGCAAACGCCCCCGACATGCCGAACGCGGTTGCGGCGGCGAAAAACAGACTTTTTCTAATCAAGTTCATGGTACGTCCTATATCTTTTTAAATAATGCGCCCTGCACGGCACATGAAAACGTTTATCTTATACCTGTCAAGCAGATACTAAAAAAATTTCTTATAAAACGGTTCTGATTTGCCCGACGTATTTGACTCTTGCGGCGTGTTGTTTTGGTCGCCGCAGGCAACCGCGAAATCCTCAAGTTTCTTTCTCTGTTCGTCGGTCAATTTTGTGGGAACTTCCAGATTTATGCGCACATACAGGTCTCCCGTTCCGCCGCCTCTCAAAGCCGGCATGCCTTGGCCTTTCAGCCGCAGCAAAGAACCCGGCTGCGTGCCCGCTGGAACCCTGAGCGCAGCTTTGCCCGTGAGGGTATCAACTTCAACCGTCCCTCCCAGCGCAGCCATTGTGAATTTTACGCGTATGTCGGTGTAGAGGTCATCGCCGTCCCTTTCAAAACGGGGGTTGGCTCCTACAAATATCACCACATACAAGTCTCCAGCATCTCCGCCGTTGTATCCGGCATTGCCCGCGCCAACCTTGCGCAGGCGCGCCCCCGTATAAACGCCTTTGGGAATGTCTATCTTCAGCTCCGTGCGAACCTTGACCCTCCCCGAGCCCCCGCACTTCGGGCAGGGATTGTCCACAATGGTTCCCGAACCTCCGCACTTCGGGCAGGGTTGGCTGAAACGTATGGGACCCTTGGCCATGGTAACCTGGCCGCTACCGTGGCACTTCGGACAGGTCTTGCGCGCGGCCCCGTTTTTCGAGCCCGTACCGCCGCAATCGGGGCAGTTCTCTATTTTGTTGTACCGTATTGTCTTGGAAGTTCCGCGCGCGGCCTCCTCAAGCGACACCTCTATCTCTATTCTGATGTCTGAACCCTGTTCGGGAGCGTTGGCGTCTCGCTGGTATCCGCCGCCCCCGCCGCCGAAAAAGTCGTAAAATGCGGCGCCGCCGCCCCCGCCGCCTCCGAATACTTCGCGGAAGATGTCGAACGGGTCTTGGAAGCCGCCAAATCCCCCTCCGGAAGAGTACGCGCCCCCCTGCTCGAATGCCGCATGCCCAAACTGGTCGTACTTGGCGCGCTTTTCGTCATCGGAGAGCACCTCGTATGCTTCGGAAACCTGCTTGAACTTTTCCTCGGCCGCTTTGTCGCCCTGGTTTCTGTCTGGGTGGTATTGAAGGGCCAACTTTCGGTAAGCCTTCTTTATCTCCTGTTGGGTGGCGTTCCTTTCGACGCCCAACACCTTGTAAAAATCCTCAGCCATTGCCTTGTCCTAAAATCTGTCCCGCACAAAAACTTTCGTTCTGCCTACTTTTTTTTGGCCTTGCCGCTCGACACGACGACGCTCGCCGGCCTAATCAATCTGCCGTTCAAAATGTAGCCGCGGCGCATGACTTTTATTACGGAATTTTCCGGGATTTTATCGGAGGGCTCATGCGCAACACAGTCCTCAAATTTTGGGTCAAAGTCCTTCCCTTCGGCCTCAACCTCTTTTACCCCGAAACTTTCAAAGACCTTCTTTACCTGCGCGCACACCATCTCCACGCCGCTTGTCAGCGCCGGAGCCTCGTTTGCGGATTTCGCCGCCGCTATGGCCATCTCCAAATGGTCCAGCGACGGCAGCAATTCCTCTATAAGCGGCGCCTGCGCGAATTTCGCCAACTCATCCTTCTCGCGCTGCACTTTTCTGCGGTAGGTGTCAAGGTCGGCCACGGCGCGCATATACAGGTCTCTGTTTTTGGCGGCCTCCTTCTCCGATTCGTCAAGCCTCTTGAAAATATCCGACGCATTCGCGTTTTGTTCTTCTCGCGTCATCTGGTCCAGAGGGTCCGACTCTGGGTTCTTGGCCGCCTCCTCCGCTATGCGCTCTTCCGTTGATTGCGGATGCTTTCCGCAAGACGCGCATTCGCAATCTTTACCGATGTCTTCTTCGGCGCTCTGCTGAGCGCGGCTGTCATCTTTTTTCCCTCTGTTGCTCATGTTGTTTGAAAACTCCCAATTTTCGTATGTTGTCGAACCAAACCTGCCGTATCGGACAAACTCCCGAAATGTTTAATGGAGAAACACCCATACTTCACATTTCGGACGCATTTTCAAGAATCTTATTTTTGACATACTCTAATCCGCTTTGTTCGTCGGTAAATTCTCCGTCGAGCTGGGCCTCGTAGGCGGCGTCGAGTATCTCGGAAAATTTTGGCGAGGGGGAAAGCCCCAATGCTATCAGGTGGCGCCCCAAAACAAGCGGTTTGGGCGCCGAATCCTTAACTTTGAGCTCTTCGGACCTCCTGGTTATCCATTCTCCCTGTGGGGACGGCTCCACGGGAAGGGGCGGGCGCCCGTTCCGGTCGGCGCTGTCCACCCGCACAAGCCTGTCTATGCGGCCAACCTTGTTGGCCAGGCGCCTTATGGCAGCGTCTCCGGCGCGGCTGCGCCAAAGCTCCAAAACCGCCATGTGGCGCTCCACAAGCGCTATTACAGCCTCGATGAGCGCCTTTTCGCGCGTCATGCGCTCTAAAAACCTTCGCGTCGGGATTTTTCCAAGGACATCGTGCCCGTGGGAACGTATGTGCCCGTCGGGGCAGATTTCCGTGCACAGCGGCTTCCCGAAGTCGTGGCACAGCACCGCAAGGCCCACTATTAAATCTTCGCGGTCGTCGCCTATCCTGTCTTTGGCGAAAGAGTCCATGCAGTAGGCGGTGTGTTCAAACACGTCGCCTTCTGGATGCCATTGGGGGTCCTGCGGGCAGCCTACGCATGCGGCGAGCTCCGGAAAGTATTTTATCCAACCGCAATCGCGCAAAAAGCGCAAGCCGAGGGAAATTTTTTTACCCTTTAATATCAGCTTTTTCCACTCTTCAAAAACCCTCTCCGGAGCAAGGTTCTCAAACTGAATGGACGCGCACATGCGCACCGTTTCCGGGGCGACAGACAGTTCAAAGCGCGCGGCAAACTGCATTGCTCTTAGAACTCTCAACGGGTCCTCCGAAAACCTGTCAGAGGTGTGTCTTAGAATGCGCGCGCGCATGTCGGCGCGCCCGTTGAAGGGGTCTATTATTTCGTCGGTGAGGGGGTCGTAAAGTATGGCGTTTATGGTGAAATCGCGCCTGGAGCAGGCTTGTTCGGGCGTCAGAAATGGGTCGCATTCTATATCGAAACCGCGGTGGCCTTCGCCGTTCTTCCTCTCC
>CASEFZ010000073.1 GCA_949287395.1 uncultured Verrucomicrobiota bacterium | reverse complement strand
GCAAAAGCGCGTTGTTGGACACCGACAGCCCGCGCACTGCCGTTCTCCTGCGCACCCAAAAATGGCGCGCAAACCCACAAGAAGCAAAAGGCCAACACAATTTTTAAATACAGCTGTTTCATAGCAAGCGTCTGCATGCAGCGACACACCCAACAGGGTCTAAACCTAAAACAATATATGTTTTGCGCGCAAACAAAAACATGCGGCCAGCCTTTTGGAGTTATACACCCATAAACCAAATGAGCAAAGTCTTCGCCTCGGCCGCCGCCTGAACGAACCTTGCGCGCGCATTATATGCAAAAAATAATTATCCGCAATAATGGGGAATATTCTTTGGGAACATGCGCAAAATTCTTGCAGCCGCCTTCGCATTTCCTTCAAATGGGTATTGGCGCGCAACAATTCAGTCAAGAGCGGGGCCAAAATCCTAAACGCGCACGCATCAACCTTTCAAGTTGCAGAGTTCTAAACGAAAATTAAGTTGCGCGCCATAGGGCCGTTCAAAAGCGCTTGACCTTGCCAAGATGCAAGCGTTAAAATCTCAAGCCTACCCGGACTGTATCCGTCTGGCAAGCGGGGTGTTCGGCATTCTAACAATGGCGCTATGAAAAAACTACTGATTCTCATTTTTGCCGCGTGCGCGGTTGAATTGTTCGGGCAGGCTCCGCTGTGGGATCTGCAAAAGAATAAAATATCGCCCGCGCTAAAGCAGGGCGATGTAAAGATTGATCCAGACGGTTCAGTCACCCTGTCTGAAGGCTCGAGCTTTGCTGTTCCGGCAAGCGCATTTCCCGACGAGAACAACTTCACTGTTCAGATCATGGTGAAGTATCCCCAAATTCCCGTCGGCGCCGTCTGCAACGGCCTAATCGTAAAAGAGGACAAGCAAGATTCCGGCTTCGGGATATCGGTTTCGCGCAACCCGTGGTATGAGGCCTACACCCCCTATGTCAACAGGATGTACTCTATGGCCAGAAATTTTGCGGGCAAGCAGGGGCGCGCAAATCCCGAAAAGCCCGTCACATTTACGGTGTACGCAAAAAACGGCATAGTGTCTTTCTATCTGGACGACCAGCCAGGCCCAAAGATTTTTGCAAACGTAATAAAGAGCAAATCGGACATGTGGGTGGGCAAAGGCAGAAAGAACTTTGGAGACATACAGGTTCTGGACCTAAAAGTTTACGGGAAAAATTTTGCGTATAAATCTCCCAAGGAGAGGGTGTCGGCAACTCCTGACGGCGTAAGGGTAGGCAAGGGTTGGAACATAGCCGTTCCCTATGTTGTGGACAAGTCAAGGCCGCGCGTGCTTATTTATGGAGATTCGATATCCATGGGATACAAACCGAGGCTTGCCGACAAATTGAAGGGGCGAGTGTATGTTGAGCACTGGTGCCACTTTGCCGGCGGACACAAAATAGACCAGCGCATTTACCGCGAGGCCGCCGCAAGCGCCCCCTACGATGTAATTGTATTCAATAACGGCTTGCACTCCACTCACTGGACGCCCGACAAGGTCACCGACCAGCAGGTTTACGAAAGCTACCGGGACATTGCAAAAGCCCTTCGTGAAGGCGCCCCCCAGGCCAAAATAATATACCTGAACACCACACCCGTAAACGACGGCCAAACCAACAAGGACAAACCGCTTGGTTTCGACAAACGCAACGACGTTGTGCTGCGCCTGAACAAGTTTGCCGCCCAAGCGATGAAGGACGAAGGCATTCAGGTCATAGACGCTTATGACGCCCTCAAAGACAAGCTTGATATGATGGTGCGAGACGGTTTCCATTGGCAGGGTAAAGGCTACGATATCATATCCGACATGGTGGGGGCCGAAATCGAAAAAGAGCTCAAAAAGCGCGGAAAATTGAAGGACAGATAATGAGGTTGTCGTTTTTGTGCTTCCTTGCGCTTGCGGCGTCATTTGCGGCAGGGTGCGTTGGGCGCGATTCGGAAATGACAAAAAACGGCCAAACAACCTCGGCTTCATGGCGCAAGGGATTGGGAATGGAAGCCGTAGACCGCTATCAGGAGCGCAAATCAAAGGCTTCCGAACGGGCATCGGCCTCCCCTTTTAGCACCACGCGGATAGGAGGGGGAGCCAAAATGACCGTGCGCAGCAAGCAGTAAAAACCTTCTCGGCTTGGCGTTGCGCGCGCGGTGGCGCCGGACACTTTCGGCCGCCCCAAGAATTTACATGGGGAAGCTGCTCTATTCGGGGCTCCGGCGGAAGCGGCGACATCCGCAAGTAAAGGAGCGCTGCGTACTGCGCGGAAAAAACAAAAGCCTCAATTGGCGGGCGCGTTTGCCGTCGATGCGGCAAAGGCGGCTTGTTTTCTATAAAAAGCAACCAACTTTTGCAAAGGGCAACCCCGGCCAAGCGGCGCGCTCCCGCCGCCGCCAAATTTCCCTCCCTTGCGGGCGCTTATAAAATAGCGCAAAGCCGCGCGGGCGGCCATTCCACAGGCAGGCCGGCGCGCGCAAAAAAAAGTCCGCAAAGCAAACGCCGCCCGCACACAAAAGAAACTTCCGCAATTCCCAAAGCTTGCAGGGTTATTTTGCGGGCAAAACAAATTTCCCTAAAAGGCCATGCCGTACTGCATTCCCAAAACCATGGCGTCGGAATAGCGCCCGCCCCCGGTATTCAATATTACCTGCACGTTGGGCTGCACAAACATGAAACGGTTTATTTGGAATTTGTAATTAAACTCCATGGCGATTTCATAAGAATTTGCCTCGTAAGACGAAAGCCTGTCGGAGAATTTCCCGTACGCTATGCCAAAGCAAGCCACGTCGTCGGCGCGCGATTTAAACGGGGCATTAAACAGCAGACCCCCGTTAACAAATATGGGCATTTCCGCCACCGCGTAATTGGGCGCATACTGCACTGCCGCCCATGCTATCAAACCGCGCAAATCTCTGTATTTGTCCTGCTTGCGCTGTATGTAGCGCGCTTCGTCGCCCTTCACCGGGCCCAAATTCCAAAGCATGTAGTCGGCCTGGAAATACAAAGTGTATGTAAACGGCGAATGCCTTCCCGAACCGTCCACATAGGGCACGTTGTAC
>CASEFZ010000072.1 GCA_949287395.1 uncultured Verrucomicrobiota bacterium | reverse complement strand
AGCTTTCGAGTGGCAAACAATCCAGCAGTAACACACATAAATACGGTAAGAAGCAAAATTATACTCAAATTTAGCAAAGACATTTGCGTCGGCATATTGGCAATATCTCTGGTCAATTTGTAAAGAAGAGCAGCTAACAAGGATCCGGGCACAAAGCCAAATAACGAAAGTATCAATGACTCCTGCACTATAATCCACACGAAAAACGAATCCGAAAAACCTATCGCTTTCAATGTAGCGTATTCGGGAATATGGTCGGAAACATCGGTATACAATATCTGATATACAATTACTGCCCCAACAAATACCGCAACAGCCATAGATGCGCCTATCACAAATCCTATGGGAGTACGCACAGCCCAATATTCCTTTTCAGCCTCCACAAAATCGCCCTTGGTCATAACCTTCACATCGTCGGGAAGCACTCTTTTTAATTCTGCCACAACGCGCTCGGCGTCGGCTCCATCCTTTATTTTTATCACACCAACGTTGAAGACGTCCTGAGGGTCGTGCGGCCACATTTTGGAAAGCGTATCAAGACTCATTAAAATATTCCCGTCCGCAGCAAATGTCGCCCCTATTTCAACCCCCCCCTTTATTTCGGAACGCCGCCCGGCTATTTCAGTCTTTGGAGCATTTTCCCCGCCCAGGCGCGATGCAACATCGCCGTATTGGGAACGCGACAACACGTCAAAAAGAACTGCCCCTTCCCTCTTTAGCAGGTCCTGCTGGGAGTTTATAAGCTTGTCTTCAAAAACTTTTTTTGACGGGTCAAAAGCTATTGCAAATATGTCGCGTTCGCGCCCGTCCTCCATATTTTTAAACGACATGCATCCCAATTTAATGCCGCTTGTGTCCACAACCTCCGGAACGGCATAGGCCTGCGTTAGCCTAACCCCCGCAAAGCCGCGCCCTACCCCAAAATACTCGTAATTTGGGCTCACAATCACAACGTCGGCGTTTAGGAGTTCCAAAGGCCCCACAACTTGACGGAACAGCGCCCCCCGAAGGCCAACCTGAAACAACATCATAGCCACCGCAAAGGTTATTCCGGCTATAGCAACCGCAAAACGCTTACGCTCGCTGGTCAGCTGAAGCCAGGCCAGCGGTATCCCAAGTGGAACTATGCGTTCGTATAGGCTGCGTTTCTTCACGGTAAAGTTTTCTACTTCGCGGATATTCTTACGTTCACCTGCGAGCCTATATAATTTTTGAAGGCGCTTGAATCGTCCAAAACTATCTTTACCAAGACAACGCGCAAATTGGTGTATTGGGTCGGATCTGAACTAAATACTTTGTTCGCTTTTACATATTTTGATATCTCCGCAACCTTCCCTGCAAATTTCTTATCGCCAAGTAAATCCCCAAATATTTCCGCCTTTGCCCCAACGGCTATTTTATTGACATCAGTAACGTACACTTCTGCCTCAACGTACATTTTGGAAGTATCGGCAATTTCGCAAATTCCGTCCATTCCAACGGCCTCGCCCCTGCGCATATTGGTTTCAACCACAATACCGTTTATGGGGGAACGGACAGTGTACTCGGCGGCGGTCTCTTCTGCAATTTTTAGGGCGGCCTCGCATTCGTCCACCTGTGCCTTTTGGGAAGCTTCAACCAGCACAAGCATAGCGCGCGCCTGCGCTATTCGCCTTAAAAGGGCCTCTTGCTCATATTCAATCTCTGCGCGTTCGCGCCTGGACGGCGATTCTTCGTCCAAAACCTTCTTGTTTTGCCCGTATGATCCCTCAAGGTCGGCTATCATGTTTTTCTGCTGGAGGATTTTCATATCTGCGGCCAATTTCGCCGACGCCAGAGTTTTTTTTGCGCGCTCCACTTCGGCATTCGCCCTCGCCAAACCTGCAAGTTCCGCTATTGGCTGTCCCTCTTTAACTTCACTGCCGCGCTTGACATATAGTTTTGATACAACTGCTTGCCCGCCAGGCAAAACTGCGGAAAGTTTTGCTATGCGATCCTCTGGAACAACTTTCCCTAAACATGCGACAAAGTTGTCCGCATCTGCTGCGTGGGAGATAAAAAATGCAAGCTCAAGCAACGCAAAAACGATCAATACACAAAATCTCTTCATTCCCTAAAAGTATCACCTTATCATTCTCCTTTACAACAATAAAAAATCCAACCTTGCTCAAGAGGCAAATCTCAAAGAAAAAAATGCGCCCCCCGTTTTGCGAGTTAGAGTTTTTATGAGATCCAAAACTATCCGAAAGGCATCAACCCCAAAATTCCGCCAGCTTGAAATATTATTTTATTATTGCCCCCAGTTTGGGCAATGCAATACACGCTAAAAAAGCTTGATAAAACGAACACAAAAATATAGCATGTTCGGCCTATGAGAAGATTAGCACACATTGGTATACCGTTAAAAGAAAAACCTTCCAACGGAATTTATCTTTCCGGGGCAAAACTCTACGTGACGGCTCCAGAAGATTCAAAAAACAACATAGAATTCCTCTTCTTTGAGGACGAGTGCACAATGCCGGACATCGTGAAGCAAAACACGCATTTGGCGTATTATGTCGACAACATTGAAGAAGAGTTGAAGGACGCGGAAATATTGATTCCTCCGTTTGAACCCATGCCCGGCGTAAAGTGCGCATTTATACTTGAAGACGGATGTGTGCCGGTTGAGCTAATGCAGCAATCTTAAAGTTTGCGGCACCAACCGATTGGTAATTTATTAATTTACAACAAGATAACAACTTGCATGCGCGCGCTTTTTTGTGCGCGCTTTTTTATTGTACGGCCGCTATAAATTTTTCGGCGGCCTCATTAACGGAATCAGCATAGGGACCTTTTCTCTGTATTCTTCAAACTCTCTTCCAAAAAGCTCTTTTAATCTTTTTTCCTCAACATGTATTGTGCAAAATACAAGAAGTACCCCCGCAAAAATAGAATAAGTGCACAAAGCTATCGATAAAAAGTAGAGGCTTTCCCCGGAAAACATCAGTAATATTCCCAAAATTTCCGGATTCCTAAGATATGAATAAACACCGCTTTTTACCAGGCATTTACCGGGTCGCAAACGGGTGTGCAAAATTCCGGGAAAATTATTTATCTTCTTTTTTGCATTGTGTTTACGCATTTCCAATGCAGCCATAACACAGACTGAAAAACCGCATAAAAACAGGCCGGAAGAAATAAAAAAGCGCACCGTATCCCACCCTGGGATATCTTCCGGCCCCAGCAGGACAATTGCAGCTGGCACAAGAATCACATAAGTCCAAGGCAGAAAATAGGCAGTAAATCCAGTCATATCCATCTTAGACAGTTTCAATAGATTTTGTTCTATTTTGCGCCGCGCTTGGGGGAACTTTCATATGCGCACGTTTATTCTTGAAATGGAAACAAATTCTGAAATCATCTACCCGAAGAGATGGACGAGTACTTTCCAGAAAACTACTTCGACGATTATTCGGACAATTCCGCGAAGGGATGGTCCGAACGCGATTGGTTTAATTATACAAAAAAGTCCGAGGCTGAAATTGCAAAATTTTCGGCATTGTATTCCGTTGGGAGGTTAAAGGGAATGTCCCTTGAACAGATATCAAAGATTGCCGGTTGGCAAATATTGGACGAAGACGACTACCAAGATGAGGCCCCCTTTGACGCGGAATTTTCAAACGAACCTTGGACCTTAATAAATCATCCCGTATACATAATAACGCACGCCCTGCAAAAGTGTCTTCAGGAGCATTTTGGGCGCGTTGTGGAAGAGACAAACATGAACCCGAGGCTCGTCTGGGAAATAGAGAAGTGCCTTGCTCAGACATCAAACTACCTGCAAGTGGCCGTCGTGTGCGAAGATTTGGGCGAGGACGCGCTTGCGCGTTGCCACTATAAGTTTGCCATATCCGCCATAAACGATACCATGGCAAAAACTTCCCTCATTCCAGAACCTGAATCGGAGCACGGGAAGGAAAGGATACGCCGCATAAATTCCATTATCTTCGACCTGCGGCAGCTTTGCATAACATTACTCGAGTACTCCCAAACAAAGAAACGTCAATGAAGGAAAATACCAGGATAATTCGGGCCTTGGCCCTGTCTGCGGCAGCTTTTTTATGCCAAGCGCCGTTAACTGCGCAAACTTCGTCAATGGTTGGGGCAACCGACATGAGGGAGGCTAAAATTGTCCTGATGGACGCCCACGCTTCAGGCGAATCCCCCGTTTGCGCGGTAAAGAGCAAAGATGGGAAATGGTCGGCCAATTACTCTCCATCGGAAGTCTCGACGGCAAACGGATCGAAGGTTTCAAACTTTGACGTACATTCTCTCATGCCCGGGACTGAATACGAATATTCAATCTCCAGCGGCGGCAAGGAGGTCGCAAAGGGCACATTCAAGACATTTCCGGATTATCTAGACCGCACTCCGCCGCCGGATTTTTCCTTCGTGGTGCTGGGAAACCAGTTTACGAATGAACCGGCCTTTGATGTGCCGTTCAGGACAAACGGAGGCGGATACGATATACTTCCAGCAATAGTAAAATCCCGGGCGTCGTTTGCGATATGGGCCGACAACATAGATACGGCACGTCCGGCAGACATAGGCTCGAGAAGCGGTCTTGCGGCGCGCTATCTGCACGCTTTTTCCCAAAAGGCGCTGTTGCCGGTGCTTACTTCCATGCCCAATTTTGGGGTGCTGGGAATAAAGATGTACGCCAAGAGCAATGAAGACTCTTCTTCTAAAAGCGGGGCTTATGCAAAATCCGTATTCGACATGTTTTGGGCAAACCCCGAATCTCCGGTGGAGGGAGTAAGCGCCTACGCCTTCTCTTACGCAGACGCTGATTTCTTCATATTGGACGACTGTTCCTCAAGGCGCATGTTGGACTATCAAAAACAAAAACCGGAATTTTTGGGCCGGGAGCAATTGCTCTGGCTTGAGAACGCGTTGCAAAATTCCTCGGCGAAGTTTAAGTTTGTAATCATGAATTCGCCCATGGCAAACCCGGTCGACACGGCGGGCCACTTCAAGATGTCAAAGGAAAGCGACGAATTATTCTTATTTTTGTCCGACAAAAAAATTGACGGTGTGGTGCTCATATCTGCCAATAAGCAGTATGGGGAGGTGACCAGAATGGTTCGGGCAAACGCCTATCCAATATACGACATAACAGTTCCTGTCTTAACGGGCCGCCCTGCAAAAGACACCGAAGAGTTAAATTATTTCCGCGTTCCAAACAGCTCGGTTTTCCAGAGGGCCTTTACTAAATTTTCGATTGACGGCCCTGAAAACGCCAGAACGCTCACGGTCTCCTTCATCTCGCAAGACGGATCGGTTTTGTTCTCGCTTCCGCTGAAATTTGCAGATCTGCAAATGCAATCGGTAAGGTAGAATACCCCAAAAACACTTTTTTTGGGAAAGAGAAAATGCGCACACCAAGCAATCAGGCGTGCGTTTTTTTGTCTTGCGGGGAAATATTTCGCAGGAGGGGGCGCAAACTTTTTAACAGGCTGGAAAATTCTCTTGAGGGCCGTAACCGCAATACAAGCAATGCCGCAAAAAAAAAGGAAACTTGGCAACCCGCCACACTGCCGGGCGCTCGCAAACCTACTCGCTTTGGAAACGCCTTGCGCTATCCGAAAAATTTTTAAAATACCCGCTTTTGCCGTCCTTATTTAGGGAAACCTCGCAAAATTCATTTGTTGAAATTTTCTTTGGCAAAAACACGTGCAAGGCCTCTCCGCCGGCTCCTTTCGAAGGGCCAGACACCATTCCAAGGAAAAATCCCCGCGGCGTTGTGACCACAAAATCTCCGGCAGATGCCCCTGCCCTTGTCAAAAGGCTGTACACCCCATTTTCGTAGGACAAAGTTGGCGCATTCGCAGTGAAACCGGAGCCCGGCACAAACAAGACGGGGCGCTCGGAAAGCGGCAAATCTCCATCGGCAAACGGGCGCAATGCCAATTCGTCCGAAAACTCTTTAGGCACCCTTATTAGCGCAAAATGCGGATTCTGCCTGCTGACAAAAAACTCCGAAGGAACAAACGATATCGGGTTGTCGCCCCGGCGCTCCACGGCGATATCGCAGTTAAAAACGCCACCTTTTGCGGCCTCGCCCCAAAAAAGGCCAAGGTTTTCGGAATCGCAAGCAACAAAGACCTCCTCCCCAAACTTGACAAGCGGCGCGCAAAAATTTCTCTTGAAGGTGTCGTTCCACCAGTGGTCTTCATCCAGCTGCACCGACACGTTCCAGGTGGCGTACCCCAAGTACCAATTCATGTTGGCTGTCGGATATCCGCCGCCGCCTTCTTCCGAAGGCGCACTTGAATTCAGCTTGAAATCTATTCCCGCCGCGCAAAGGAAAATACAGGCCGCCAAAACCACGTAAAAGAATGGAACCGCGCACACAGCGCCGATGACACCCGCGCCCTGCGAAAGCGCCCTTTTAAAAACTCCCCTTGGGGAGAGCCCCACAAACGCAAGCGCGAGCGACAATATCCCGTAGGCTATATATTTGTTGTACCTGCCATCCAAAAATTTTCCCTCCAAATACGAGACTGCCAATACATACGCTTTTGAGACGTTTTTCCCCGCCCTTGCTGCCAGCGCCGGGTGCTTTGCCGCAAATTGCAAGCCTCGCGGCCCCTTCCTAAGCAGGGAGTATATTCTGTCCATGGCCACTTGCCCTCCCCCGACAACAGCCGACAGCATCTCCCCAGCCTTAAACCTCGACAGCAAAATAATCTGCTCCAACTTGCCCGCGTTTGCCGGGTTCTTCTTCAACAAGCCCACCACCGTCCGTATTTCGTCGGGGCTTGAAGCATGCTTCATCACGTTTGAAAACTGCGACCAAGAACGCGTATTCTTTGAAAGTTCCGCTATTGGCTCCAAGGATTGCTTTATACTCCGCACCGCATCCTCTTTTTTTGAGGCGTCTGCTGCAGCTTCGACCGCCAATTTTGCCGTCTTTGAAAATACCTTTTTTAGCGGTTCCGATATCGAATTTGTCTTCTGCAAAATTTTTAGCAGCGAAACCGATGAATCCGCCGGAGGAAACATGGTTGTGGCCAAACCCAACCCAGACATCGCCAAGACAAATTTGTCTCCGTCCTTCTCTACAAAGCCCTCTTTTACGATATCTCGTATGTCGCCATAAACGAGCAAATCCGCAACCACCGCGCCCGCAAGCGCGTCAAACCCGTCTATATCGCTAAAAAGGAAACCCTTTCCAAAAGCCGCAAGCTGCCCCATTGTCGTATTGCGGGCGCGTATCTGCTCAAGATATTTTTCATACAGCCTGCGGGAGGCCGGGGCGTCCGGCAATTTGTTGAAAATGACATATTCTAAACAGGCCAAAGCGGCCTCTTGCCTGCCGCCCGCCCAGTATTCCTCAGCCATCAACCTGTAGTCTACATCGGGAAGCGCCTCCAAATTCGACAAATGCAAGGCCACATCTTCGGCCCTCTTCCCCGCAAGATAAACCAGAAAGAACGCCGCCAACACGGCGGCGCCCGCAAAAAGCCTGACAAGCTTAAAAAACATCACCCACTACGCCTCTCGCATCGAGCTGAAGCGATAGACAGTTGCCGACGCGTAAACCTGCCCCGGCAAAAGCTCCGCCGACGGAAAGTGCGGCTTATTTGGAGCGTCGGGCCAAACCTGGGTCTCTAAACAGAATCCCGCATGCTTATCGTACTTCCATTTACCCTTCTCCGATTTTATGAAATTTCCCGTATAAAACTGCATTCCCGGCTCGGAAGTTAAAACTTCCATGCAGCGCCCGCTTATAGGCTCGTAAACCGAGGCCGCGCAAACTATCCCGCCGCCGGAATTTGGCAGCACAAAGTTGTGGTCGAAGCCCCCAAAAGCGTCCGCAATAAGTTTTGAGCCGCTCTCAACTCCGCTTCTTATCTTCCCAAATTTGCGCATGTCAAGAGCCGTTCCGGCCACCGACAAAACCTCGCCGGTCGGAATCAAGTTGGCATCGACAGGCGTATAATAGGCAGCGTTAATCTTGATGTGGTGGTCAAGAATGTCTTTCTGCTTGCCCGCGGACAAATTAAAGTACGTGTGGTTCGTCAGATTGCAGACGGTCGGCTTGTCCGCAACCGCCGAGTATTCAATCGAAAGCTCTGCGTTGTCGGTAAGTTTATAATACACCCCAACATCTAAATTTCCCGGATAGCCGCCCTCCATATCGGGCGAATGGTAGTGCAAAAACACCCCCTTCCAGCCTTCGCCGGAGCATTTCGATATATCCCAGAAAACTTTGTCAAAGCCCTTATTGCCGCCGTGAAGAGAATTCTTGCCGTCGTTTGAATCGAAACAATATTTTTTCCCGTCTATTACCGCCTTTGCCCCGCCTATTCTATTGGCGAAACGCCCAACTATTGCACCAAAATAATACTTGCCCTTTGAATAGCGCTCGGGTTTGTCATAGCCTAACACCACGTCACCCATGCGTCCTTTGGAATCAGGAACCATCAGGCGCATGATTGCGCCTCCAAAGTTGCATACGTCCATTTCAAGCCCGCCGTTTTTTACCGAAACAACCTCATACTTTCCCATAACGCATTTCCTTTCGCCTTAATTCAAAACTGCCTTTCTGGAATTTGCCGTGTCGGTAAAGCGCCTCTCGCGAATCAAGGTCACCTTCACCGGAACCGTCCCGCCGCAAATCTCCTCTATGCGCGAGCATATCCTGCCGGTCAACGCAAAGGCCGCGGCATCGTCCACGACATCCGGCGACACAAACACCCTAAGCTCCCTTCCCGCCTGTAGCGCGTATGCCGACGAAACCCCCTCAAACGACATTGCCGCCCGCTCAAGATCCGCCACCCTTTTTATGTAGCCTTCTGCCGCTTCCATTCGCGCACCGGCCCTCGATGCGGAAATTGAATCCGCAAGCTTTACTATCTCGGCATAAATACTTTCTGAAGGAACTTCCCCGTGGTGAGCCTCCACGGCATTCACCACTTCCCAAGACTCTCCCAAAGCGCGGAGAAGCTCGGCTCCCGCGCGCGCGTGCGAAAGCTCCGAATCGTACATGGCCTTCCCAATATCGTGGAAGAGGCCAGCCCTCTTTGCCAAGCGGGGATCAAACCCCAATTCCGTCGCCACAATTCCCGCAAACTTGGCCGTTTCCAAAGAATGCAATAGAGTGTCCTGATTCAGCGACAAGTGAAACCCCAACCGGCCCAAAAGATCCAATACCTCCGGAGAAATATTTCTTATTCCAAGCGCCTCTGCGGCCTCCTCTCCGGCTTTTTGGGCAAGGTAGACAACGTCCTGCTTGGCTTTCGCAACCGCCGCCTCTATGCTTGCCGGATTTATCCTTCCATCGGACAAAAGCGCCTCCAGCGCAAGCCTTGCCACTGCCCGCCTCGAAGGATTAAACGACGAAACCATCACCGAATTGGGGGTGTCGTCTATAACCAAAGTTGTCGCTGTTTCCGCCTCGAAGGCGCGTATATTGCGCCCCTCCTTGCCTATCAGCCTCCCCTTCATGGCCTCGTCGGGTATTTGAACTATCGCGCACGTTGCCGACGCGGGTATAAGCGGCGTTATCCGCTGCATGGTTTCCAACAAAATTGCCTTTGCCCTCTCCTCTGCAGCCCGCGAACCGCGCAGCAATATGCCGTTGCGGTATCCGCTTAATTCCGACTCACATGCGCGCGCAACTTCCGCCTTCAAATCCTTTTTCAAAGCTTCAATATCCTCACCCGCAAGTCTCGAAAGTTTTTCCGCGTACTCGCTTACAAGAGCTTCGTATTTCAACTGGTACAACTTAAAACGCTCAAACTCCGACTTCGCATGCCGAGCCGACTCCTCGGCATTTTTAAGTTCATCTTTTGCCCTCTCAAGAAATTCCTCCTGCGCCTTCTTGCTGTCCCTTGCCGAACTCATAAGAGTTTCATATTCGCTCTTGAGCTCAATTTCCCTTTCCTTCATCTCCAGCTCAAGGTCATTGCGCATTTTTTCGTACTTAACCCTCTCTTCCGCGCGAACCTTCTCGGACTCACCCTCCATCTTGTTTTTCAGGGACGCCATACGTACAACCAACACCACGCACTCTGCAAAAAGGCAGATTGCAAGTATCCCCAAAATTAACGAATTTGTGTCGAAAAAATCCATACCCCAACCTCGGGGATATGCCACAGCTTCAGCCAACCGTACCGTAAAAATGCCCCATCGCCACAGCGGGCACCACCCGTACAAAAGGCAAGCACAATAACGTCCCCCCGATTAAATTTTCCTAATTCTCCTAAAGATTTCCCTCTCTTGCAAGTTAATTCAGTTTATTTATAGCCAGTTTTAACTTAAGTTAAACCCCGCGCACGGCAAAAAGTTTTGCCTGTTTTACAACAATCTCCCTGCAAAACAAATCCCGCAAAGTTTTGAGGGCGTTTTAGTGTCCCGGGATACGGCGGGAAACTTGCCCCACGCACTTTTAATTACGGAACATACGCCGCATAAGCTAATAACTTTTTTTAACACGCCCTTTGGGTGAAAAACATTTTAAAGCATCCCCAAAACGCAAAGCTACTTTTGCTGCTAAACTGTCCACCCATTCCAGGGCAGCCAACCGTTGCAAGATTGCATCGGAGCGAAACAATTACGCATCTCCTATTTCTTAATCTTTTTTGCGCAAACAGGACAAATCCCATTAAATGTTATGCTTACATCGCAGGCGTCAGCCAAAATATCCGGCAAATGAATGCCGGAAGTATCTACATCGCTTATTCGGCCGCATTTTGAACACAAAAAATGCCCGTGCCTTTCCGTGGCATATTCGTATTTTTTCACCCCGGGAACCTCTACTTTTCGTATATAACCCCTGCGCTCAAAATCATTCAAAATCCTGTAGACGCTTTCCTGCCTCAGCTCGGGATGCTTAAGGGAAATCTTAGCCATAATTTCCTCCATTCCAAGATGGATTCTGGCTTCGTAAAATAGTCCGTAAACAATTCTTCTTTGGATTGTTTTTCTAAAGCCTGCATCTCTGCAAAACGCGGAGAACGACGCCTCCAATCTGTCATCGTTTTTTCTCATCGGCGCTATCATGTACCCTCTGCAAAACAATTGCAACAATTTTATAAATAATACTTGACTACTATTATTAATCATTTACATTAAGTTCAAAAGAAAGGGTCGCTTACCCTTGTTGCGAAGTCAAGCCCGAGGTTATCCCGATACTTTCCCCAAAGGCAAAAGTATGAATAGCCAACAAACAGGTTAGGCTGCAAAAATAAAATTACAGAAAGGAGAACACGCCATGGAAAAAGATAAACTGACAAATAACTTCGGCAGGCCAATAGCCGACAACCAGAATTCCCGCACAGCCGGGCCGAGAGGCCCGATGCTTATTGAGGACGTGTGGTTCCAGGAAAAAATGGCCAATTTCAACCGAGAGGTAATTCCCGAAAGACGCATGCACGCAAAGGGGTCTGGAGCTTTTGGAACATTCACTGTCACCCGCGATATAACAAAATACACGCGCGCAAAACTTTTTTCGGAAGTTGGGAAGAAAACGGACGTATTTGTGCGGTTTTCGACCGTTGCGGGCGAACGCGGCGCCGCCGACGCAGAGAGAGATATTAGAGGCTTTGCGGTAAAATTCTATACAGAAGAGGGCAACCGGGACTTAGTAGGCAACAACACCCCCGTATTTTTCCTGAGGGACGGCCACCATTTCCCCGACCTTAACCATGCCGTTAAGCGCGATCCAAAGACAAACATGCGCTCCGCCAAAAATAATTGGGACTTTTGGACAAGCCTGCCCGAGGCGCTCCACCAGATAACGATAACCATGAGCGATGACGGCATACCCGCCTCATACCGCAACATGCACGGCTTTGGGAGCCACACATTCAGCATGTACGACAAAGACTGCAATCTGGTATGGGTAAAATTCCATTGGGTTTGCCAGCAGCCCATAAAGTTTCTCACTGATGCCGAAGCTGAAGCCGTCATTGCCAAAGACAGAGACAGCAACCAAAGAGACCTTTTCGAGCACATTGAGAAAGGCGACTTTCCAAAATGGAAACTATGTATCCAGATTATGACCCAACAGCAGGCAAAAGACCTGCCTTACAATCCGTTCGACCTGACAAAGGAATGGTACACCGATGAGTTCCCTTTAGAGGAAGTGGGAATTATGGAGCTCAACAAAAACCCGGAAAATTACTTTCAAGATGTCGAACAAGCGGCTTTTAACCCCGCCAATGTGGTTCCCGGAATAGGATTTTCGCCTGACAAGATGCTGCAAGCGCGCCTGTTTGGATACGGCGACGCACAACGTTACAGGCTTGGGGTCAACCATTACCAAATTCCGGTAAACAAGCCGCGCTGCCCGTTTACGGGGTATTCCCGCGACGGCCAGATGAGGGTTGACGGAAACCATGGAGCAAAGACCTCCTATGAACCAAACTCTTACGGAGCCTGGACAGAACAGCCTGAATATAAAGTTCCGCGTACCCCGATATACGGCGACGGAGACTCGTGGAACTTCAGGGAGGATGACGACGACTATTACACCCAACCCGGCAGGCGTTTTAGGGCCATGGATTCCGGACAAAAAGAGAGGCTCTTTGCCAACACGGCAAGGGCCATGGGCGATGTTCCCGAATTCATAAAACGCCGCCATATAGAGCACTGCTTCAAAGCCGATCCCGAATATGGCAAGGGGGTTGCAAAGGCTCTCGGGTTGGAATGATTTAGCACCATAAAATACGAAAGCGCCCGAATTTACAGCGGGCGCTTTTTTTTACGACCAATTTCCGGCGGAACAAATAAGTCTGCTTGCAACGCGCAAGACACAAACACAACGGCAGCAACCGAAGGCGATTCCCTCTATCTATTCCATGGCAATTTTGCCAACAGCGAAGCCATAGCGCACGTATTTGAGATTCCCGCATAAATAAGGCCACACCCAACAAAGGCCGGTATTAGCGCAAAAGCCGACGCCGAAGCCAGAGCCAAAACGCTTCCGATCAGAACCATAGCCCCCGCCACTATGCGCACCTGGCGTTCCATGGAAATAACCTTATTCTCGAATACGGCTTTTGCATTCCCATGCAGCGACGATATACCGCCTTTTATGATGCAAACGTTTGTATAACCAGCCTGTTCAAGAAGCTCGGCCGCCTTGCTTGCGCGCATTCCGCTCTTGCAAAGAACGCAAACGCGCTCGCCTTTTAGATCGTAGTCGCGAATAAAGCTCTCCGCGTCAAAACGCGGCAATTCTATGAAATAATGCCTGCGCTTCAGCGCTATTTCGGAATGTTCGTTCCCGTTTCTTACGTCGAGAATTACGGCGTCCGATGGAATATCGGCGTAGTCTATCTCATTTTTATACATTAAATTTTCCATATTCCGCTCTATTTGGAGTTCAGGGCCTTCCATGTCAAATATCCGCCCGAAAGGTTTGCCGCGTTGAAGCCATTTTGCTTCAATATGCGCTCCGCCAAATATCCCCTAAGACCAACGCGGCACGAAGCCACTATTAATTTGCTCTTGTCTAATTCCGACAAACGCTTTCTAAGTTGCCCCAGCGGAATGTTTATGCTATTGGGAATTTTTCCGGCGGCAACTTCGGAAGGCTCGCGCACATCGAGGATTACCGCACCGCTCGGGATATCGTCGGCGTATACAGGTGTCGATTTTCCCGAAAGAACATTTGAAGCCACAAAACCAAGGTAGTTAACAGGGTCCTTCGCCGAGCTAAAAGGCGGCGCATATGAAAGTTCCAACTGGCCAAGTTCGTCCGCCTTCAAACCGTTAAACATCGCCTGCGCAATTGAATCTATACGCTTATCCACGCCCTTTTGCCCTATAATCTGGGCCCCATATATTTCCCCGTCGTCCGAAAAAATAAGCTTAATGTCCATATTCTCCGCCCCTGGATAATAGGATGCCGAAGACGAAGGATGCGTATATATTTTTCTAAATTTCTTCCCCGCCGCTTTTAGGCGCTTTTCCGTCATTCCCACACTTGCGGCCGCAAGTTTTCCAACCTTCACCACAGACGCGCCGTATGTTCCCTTGTAAGCACTCTTCATGCCCGCAATATTGTCCGCAACGATCCTGCCCTGCTTGTTGGCCGGGCCGGCAAGCGGTATATGGGTCTTATTTCCGAAAATAGGTTCGTCAACCTCAACAACATCGCCCGCCGCAAATATGTTTTCGTCGGATGTCCTCATGTGGGAATCCACCTTAATAAATCCGTCTGCAGAACACTCAATGCCCGAATCTATGGCAAGTTTTGAATTTGGCTTCACTCCAGTAGACGAAATCACAATGTTTGAAAATATGCGCTGTCCGTCGTCAAGCACCGTGATAATGCCGTCGTTGGCATCCTCATATTTTTTTACCACACGCCCGAAAATGACTTTTACGCCCATAAGCCTCAATTCGTCTGCGAGCGGCCCGGCCATTTCTTCGTCAATGACAGGCAAGACATGTCCGCTTCGCTGCACAAGGGTAATCTCAACGCCTCTGCGCCTCAGGTTCTCGGCAGTTTCCAATCCAATAAAGCCGCCCCCAACAATCACAACTTTTGACGCTCCGCCTTCAAGCTCCGACAATATGCCGTCCATATCCGACATGGTCCATAAGCGGCGTATTTTGGGGTTGTCATCGCCCTCAGTTTTTGGAGAGAAGGCCCTTGCGCCGGTTGCTATTACAAGAGTGTCATAATTCTCCATGTATTCCTCTGCACCGCTCTTGACAAGGACAGTTTTGTTTTTTCTGTCTATCGCGACTACCTCAGAGGAAAGTCTGACTTCAATGTTAAACCACGCCAAAAACTTTTCCGGCTTGGTCACGATTAGGTCTTCCCTGTCCTCTATTACCCCCCCTATGTGGTAGGGCAATCCGCAGTTCGCGTAGGAGACATATTTTCCCCTTTCAAATATCACAATTCTAGCATTTTCATCCAGACGCCTCAAGCGGGCCGCAGCGCTCGCTCCGGCTGCCACACCGCCTATTATCACAACTTTTTTGGAATTTTCCATAGCACTAATTGTTGCAATCAATGTAACTTATATCACCCAAACAACAAGACTTTTCGAATTTCCATAAAATAAAAATAACAAACTTAAACGCCACCAACTGTTGTGATACAAACATCCATTGGTCAAGTGCGGGCACTAAAAAATCCACTCCCCAGCAGAGCATGCGGAGAAGTTTGACACAAAAATTTTTTATTTAACTCAACTTACAGATATTTATTGGGAGTTAAATCGCATCTTAACATTTGGTAGGATATTGAAATGTAGAATTGCCAAATTCTAAGAAATCCGGCCCTGGCGATTTATTAAAAAATCCACAAGCGATCAAAAAAAAGTTGGGGAGATTGATACACCGCTCTACCATTCCGCGGCAGGGCATTTGTTTGCTTTCTGCTTTGGGAAGTCCGTCGCGTATATCAGGCGATATCCCGAAAAAAGCCTTTGCGTCTGCCGGGCTTACCATTGCCTTATAGTGTCGCTTAAAGACCTCATGGCCAGATTCCTGACCCAAGATTTCAACCGTAGTTTCTATTCCGAGTTCGTGGTATCCGTACGAAGCCATGCTGTGGCGCAGGCCGTCTTTTGGTATTTTTACGCTGACAAGTTTCCGTATCCTTCGGTAGGTCGCGTACGAATACGGGAAAATAGGCCCCGCTTTTGGCATATATGCTTCAAGCCAACGCCAAGCTGTTTCGGGGAGATTTGATATATTGCGCCAGTTGCCCATTTTTGCGGTCTCTTCCGGAATTTTTATTGAGCGGGTTTTT
>CASEFZ010000071.1 GCA_949287395.1 uncultured Verrucomicrobiota bacterium | reverse complement strand
GTAGTCGTATTTGAAAGTGGCCCCCCTGATATTGTCGTCCTTTGGGGGTTTGGGGCCCATTATGCCGGAGGCGTTTTTGTACACTGTCCCCCTGTCCAACACTTCGCCTATAGGGAGAAGGGACAAGTCATTCGGGTATTGTGCGGGGCGCATTGGCTTTAGATTGAAAAACAATTCCATTTCCAAGGCTGGATCTTTCCCGCCAAAACCGCGCTGCTTAACTTCGCCGTAATCGGTAATTCCAAGCTTCTTCAAGTTTGCCACGTGCAATTTTCCCTCGGCCTCTTGCGGGATGAGAGCCAACACAGACTTATCAGACACCGGCTTAAACTCCGACGAAGGAATTTTTGCCGCGCCCGTAAGCACCGGGCGCCTGCCGTTTTTGTCAGACACCCCAACTATGGAAAGTTTCCTGCCCTTGGTGTCCGCACCGCTTATGTAAACGCCCCTGTCCAAGTAATAGGTTCCGGGCAAAACCACAATCTCCACATCGGAGGCTTTTGTCCTTTTAAATTTTTCCACCGCGTCTTCAAATGCCGCATACGGATTCTCAATGGTCCCGTTTCCGGTATCGCGGCCTTTGGCGCCGACGTATATTTTTTCCGCCGCGACAACTTGCTCCGCGAAAAAAATCAGGGGAAGCAGCAACAAATATTTTTTCATATATACCACCATTCCAAATAAACAGATTTATAGTCAAAAAATAAAAAATTGTGTGTTCCGCAATATCCGACAATGCCTCCATGCGAAACACACAATAGCCAAAAAACACCAAAGAAGGCCTACTTCCTTCTGACTCCGAACCCGCCCTTCATGGCCTCTTTGACGGTGGGATCGTCGCCGAAACACCTCTTGACATCGTCCAATGTCCAAGAGTCAACCTTCGCGATGTCAAGCTTCGTCACACCTTTATTGGGCGTGAGCATTCTGTTGCGCTTGAGATGTATCTTCCCGCTCATTGTCAGCGAGGTATTCCATACGCGGCAGTCCTCCACGTAGTTTACGCGGGGATAGTCGGCCGTCAGCTGCAGTTGAAGTTTGGGATAGCGCTTTTTGTAAAGTTCCCCATTGGCGTCAACTTCCTTGTAAAATTTGGCGGACTCGCGCTTGAGGGCGCTTCCGTATTTCTCGTCGGTCCATTCCTCCTGGCTCATTCCAGACTGGCAGTCGATGAACACGTTTCTCTTCCCTATGTTGTCGCCGCCGCCGTGCACGTATATGGCCCCGAACGCAGGGGCCCTCCCCATGTTTCCGACCCTGCAAAAAATATTTTTCTCTATGAGTTGTCCCGCCGATCCGTCGTCTACATACACCCCGCAAACTATCGCGTCGGGATGCGGCGCAAGTATGTCGGTAAAGAAATTGTGGCGTATAACGTTGCCCTGCGTGGTTTGATTGCGCCCGGTGTAAACCACGCCCATGTCGCTTGAGCCCATGCAGCAGTTTTCAAATATGTTGCGCTCTATGACAAGCTCGTTTCCGCTGTGGGAAAGAGTTATGTGCGGATGCCGGCGGAACTCGCAGTTGCGCACGGCAACGCCAACGCCGGAAATCGACAGCGCCGGATTTGAGCACGGAATTATGCGCGCATTGTCGAAAAATTCGCAATCCTCCACGCTGCTTTCCGATGGCTCCAAAGTTTTTCTGTCTCCGCCGCTAATCGAAACCCCGGAGTATGCAAGGTCGTATATTTTGCAGCGCGATATCTTGTTGCGCTTCGACTGCGACGTCCCTGTAATTTGTATACCCCTTCCGCCCGAGTGGATGTCGCAATCTTCTATCGAAAGCCCGGAACAGTTGCGGGCGTTAATGGCGTAGTTGCGCGCAGCCGACATGTCCAAATTCTTTATCTTGAAATTGTCCACGTCTTTCAGGCTAACAAACGGACTGTCTATTACCGAAAAATAGAACGGCACATCCCCCGCGGGGCGATTCTTCAACACCACATAAAATATTCCGTTGTCCCTGTCTATGTAATACTCGCCGTCGGCGTCGAGCTCCTCAATCAGGTTCGTCACCTTAAACCCTCGCACGCAGACGTCCATGCCGGCCACCCACGAAGCGGGATCCTTCATGTCCAACCCCTTGGTGTTGTTCGAGTAAACACCGTAGCAATGCGGAGTCTCAAGCGTGATGGTTTTGGACGAAGGGTCTATCTTCTTTATCTTAATTTCGTCATACGCCCAGCCCGCCGAAGGGAAACCGCTTATATAGGCGTCGGGAGCCGATGCCCAGCGCCCGAGGCGCGGATTGTCGCATTCAAAAGTTGCACCGCGGATATTCTTGTCAGGCTTCGGCTTGTATGCGCCCTGCCCGGCCGCGATGGAACGCCTGAAGCCCGGATCCAAAACCCTGCCTATCTCCATGCGGGTCCCGTCGTTGGGATACTGCGCCAAAGTCAGCGGATTGCCGTCCAAGAAGGCCTCCATGGGCGTTGGCCTGCTGGGACTGCCGAACCCGCGCTGGTGCATCTTGCCGTAGTTGGTAAGCCCGTGCTTCTTCAGGTCTATGGAATACAACACGCCATCCCTCTCGGACGGAACCTTCGCAAGCACGGATTTGTCGGTCACCTTCTTTAACTCCGAAGACGGAATTTTAACCCCACCCACAAATCGAGGCTTCTTGCCGTCCGACGATTGCCCAACTATGGAAACGCTTTTGCCCTTGAAAGGCGCCCCAAAAAACTCAACCCCCTGGGAAAATTCGTATTCCCCGGGCGCAACCACTATTTCAAAATCGCCCGCCTGCGCCTTTGCTACGGCGTCCCTTGCCTTGGCAAGCGTCTTATACGGCCGAGACTTGCTGCCGTCCCCGGCAGTGTCGGACCCCGACGGCGATATGTTTATTTGCGTCAAGCCAAACGTGCTCCCCCACGCGGCCATCATAAACAAGAATGATAGCGTTTTCATACGCCTGTCGCATATCTAAATTTAGACCCATAGTCAAGACTCTATGCGCCACACCCAAAAAAAACGCGCCCTCAAACGGGCGCGCCACAATGCAGCCGATAAAAAACGCCAAGACCAACTACTGCTCAACCTTCTCCACGCCTATGGAACCCTCAAGATTCTTCTTAACAAGCGCGTCTTCCCCGAAGTACTTCTCAACAAGCTCCAAAGTCCAGAAATCGACACCCAAGGCCTGCGCAGCAGTAAAGCCTTTATTTGGCTTTAAGGGCTTATTATTCCTCAGTATCATGTTTCCGTTAAGCGACATAGGGGTGCAGAAAACCTTGTTGCGCTCGACAAAATTTTCCCTTGGGGCCTGCGGGTCAAACAGCTTGGCAAGCTTGGGATAGCGCTTTTTGTAGATGTCGCTATTTACGTCAACCTCTTTGTAGAAACGGTGCGACTCCCTCTTGATGGCCGCCGCCCACCACTCGTTGGTCCAGGTTTGCTGCCCCACCCCAGACTCGCAAGCTATAAACACGTTCTCCCTGGCTATGTTGTCGCATCCGCCGTGGTAGTACACCGCGCCGAAACTCGACGAATGCCCTATCGAACCCGTGTCGCAAAATATGTTGTTTTCAATCAGCGTTCCGCCGGAGCCGTCGTCAACATACACCCCGCACATCATTGCCCCGGGGTCGGGCGGCAGGTTCTTCGAGAAGAAGTTGCGCCTGATTATATTGCCCTGCTCGCTCTGGTTGCGCCCGGTGTAGGTGACTCCCATGTCGCTGGACCCTTTGCAGCAGCGTATAAACGTGTTGCGCTCTATGAGCATGTCGTTGCCGCCGTACTGTATGCACACATGCGGGTGGTCGTGAAAGTCGCAATTCGATATCGTGTTGCCTACGCCGCCCAAAAGGAGGGCCGGGGAATAGTTCATCTTCAGGCGCGCGTTGTTGAAAAATTCGCAATTTTTCACAACGTTGTTGCCGCGCTCAAGAGTGCGCCTGTTCCCGCCGCGAACCTCAATGCCGCCGTAGGCGCAGTTGTAAACGCGCGAGCGCGTCAGAGAATTTTTTATCCCCGTCATGCGTATGCCCCTGGCGCAGTTGTAAACCTGGCACCGGTCTATTTGAGAGTTGGTGCAGTTGTTCATCTCTATGGCCGTGACGCGGTTGGCCGTAAAATCTATGCCCTGCAACGTTACGCCGTCGACATCTTTAAACCTTATGAAAGGCTCGCTGATGATTGAAAAATTGAAGAATTTGTCTGCGGAGGGCTTCTCCGGAAGCATCACATAGAATATGCCGTTTTGGCGGTCAATATAGTATTCCCCGTTGCGGTCTATCTCCTCCAACAAATTGTACACCTGGTATCCGCGCACGGCTATGTCGCCGCTTTTAACTTTGCCGTCCTTGTCGGGCACGCAGCTCCAGACGCCGTAAACGTGCGGAGTATCTAGCAAAATGGTCTTCGCGGTGGTGTCTATCTTCTTTATTTTTATTTGGTCGTCAGCCCAGCCAACCGAAAGATTGCCGCGTATAAAAGCCTCGGGGGCGTCGGCCCAGCGTTCCGTGCGCTGGTCTATATACTTGAATGTAGCCCCGCGGATGTGCTTGTCAGGCTTTGGCTTGTATGCGCCCTGCCCGTAGGCAATGGCCCTTACATGGCCCTCGTCGAGAACCTCGCCTATCTTCATTATGGAAGTATCGTTGGGATACTGCGCGCATGTCATGGGCTCGTGATTGTAAAATGCCTCCATCTCGGTGGGATAGGTGGGGCTGCCGAAACCGCGCTGGCGCATCTTGCCGTAGTCGGTCATGCCGAACTTTTTCAAATCTATGAAAAACAGCTTGCCCTCGGCGTCTGACGGAATTTTGGCCAATATGGCCTTGTCGGTGACCTCCTGCAACTCGGAGGCCATAACCTTCTTTCCCCCTATAAAAACAGGTTTTTTGTCCTTGGCTCCAAGGCGCCCGGTTATGGTGAGCTTTACATCTTTGAGGTCGTTCTTTGTAAACTCCACGCCGTCGCCCACAAAGTATTCGCCCTCGCAGACGACTATTTCAACCTCGCCTCTCGGAAGGCTTTTGATTGCGGCCTTCGCGCGCTGAAGCGTCGCATAAGGGGCTTTTTCCGAGCCGTTACCGCCTGTATTTGAACCTGTTGGAGATATGAATATCCTGCTTGGAGCCGCCTGAAGCGCGCATGCCAAAAGCAAACCCGACAACACAATAAATGACCACTTGTTCATAAATGGTTTTCTAAAGCAATGGCGGCATCTGTCAAGTTATAACGAAGCGCGCCGCAAACGCGCGCCCACGCCGGCTGTCGGGCGCGCCTTCCAAAACTGTTTGGAAACAAGGCCGGGGGCTTAAAACTTGACAATCCGCGCGCCCTAAATAACCTCCGTCGGCAATGAAAAGGTTTGTTTGCATATTAACCGTTTTTTTGGCCGCGTCGTTTTGCGCCGCCAAGCAGGAACAGAAGCCGTCTATATTCAAGGCAAACGACAACATATGCCTTGTGGGAGACAGCATAACGCACGGGGGTTTTTATACGGAAAACCTCCTGTTATATTACGCAACGCGCTTTCCGGACATTCCCCTGAGCTTCTACAATCTCGGCATAAGCGGGGACTCGTGCTGGGGGATTATTTCCAGGTTTGACGACGATATAGACCCCGTAAAGGCCAATGTTTATACCCTCATGATAGGCATGAACGACGTCGGCAGGGGAAAATTCTCCGACAGCGAGCGCACAAAGCCCGACCACCAGAAGAAGGTTTTGCAGACGCGCGAAAGCTATGAGAAAAACCTCGACAAAATAGCGGCTCACCTGTCCGGGAGGTCTCGCAAGCTCATAATGTTTACGCCCTCCATTTACGACCAGACTTCCGAAAACAAAACCGAGAACCTAAAGGGCGTCAACGACGAGCTCAAAGTTTTCGGCCAAATAGGGCGCAAGCTTGCCGAAAAGTACGACGCCAAGGTTGTCGACATGTGGTCTTACATGGAAACGGCCAACGAGCGCCTGCACAAAACCGACAAGACCAAGTCTGTAATAGGCGCAGACCGCGTCCATCCGCAGGATGTCGGCGGCTTTGTGATGGCCTCAAAGTTCATAATAGACCTTGGAGAGCCGAAATTTGTTTCCCGCATGGCGTTCGACGCCAAGGCCGCAAAACTTTCGGAGGCTTTCAACGCCGATGTAAGCGATGTAAAATTCGGGCCCGAAGGGCTTTCATTCACCGCGCTTGAGGCTGCACTGCCATATCCCACGGGCGCCGACAAAGACGGCGTGGACGCCGTGTTGGGGTTCCTCCCGGAATACAACAAGCAGATGTTCTCCGTAAAGAATTTAAAGCCCGGCAAGTACGAGCTTTCAATAGACGGCAAAAACATTGGCCAATACACTTCGGAAGAGCTTTCCGAGGGAATAAACCTTGCCATGAACAAGAATACGCCGCAATACAAGCAGGCGCAGGAGGTTGCAAAGCTCTGCCGCCAGTTCCGCTTAAAGGCTTCGGAATACCGCGGCATAAGGGCAACCGAATTTTTTGCGAAGCTCCGCAAATATAAGACTGACGAAGAGCGCATTGAGGCAGCCAAACGCGCCCTTACCGAAGGGAAGGAAAAGAATCCCTATGTGCTGGGCCTCATAAAGCGCTATCCCGATTTAAAGCCCAAACAGGGCGAGATGGGGCGCGCTGTACAGGCAATTGTAAAGGATGTTTACGCCGCCGCCAAAACGAAGCCGCACCAGTTCAATCTGCGCGCGGTAAAGTAGCCGGCGCGCGCGGCGTTTTTTGCCTTTTTTAGACGCTAAATTGGCGCGCATCTACATGCGCGCCTTTTTTTCAATATTTTTGAGCCGCAGCTTTCATAAACGATGAAACGAATTGACACGGGGAGCGTTTCTTGTAAATAAGTACGTTCGGAGGAAAACCTATGACGAAGACTTCTTTGAAGCAACGTTCCGCGCGCGCGGCGTTTACATTGATAGAGATACTGCTTGCCATAGCCATGATTTCGCTGCTGGCGTTCATGCTTGTGACGAACATAGAAAAGACAATGAGCAGCGGCCAAAGCAGCATAGCTAAAACTTTTGTAAGGGGTTCGCTGTCGACGCCGCTTATGTCGTACAAGCTTGCGATTGGGCGTTATCCGACAACCGAGGAGGGGCTTGAAGCCCTTTTGCGCGCGCCGGACGAGATAAAAGACAGGTGGAATGGACCGTATTTGCGCGATACGTCCGTGCCGAAAGACCCGTGGGGGAACCCCTACCAGTATCGTTCTCCGGCGCAGAAGAGCAGTGAAGGATACGACTTGTGGTCAAATGGGCCAGACGGCCAAAGCGAAACCGACGACGACATAGGCAACTGGTAGCAAATGTTTGGGCTGTCGCACATGCGGGTGCGCGGGCGGAATTTTGTACGCGAAGCGGGCTGCCGCTCGAGCGGGGCTTTCACGCTGGCGGAGATTTTGTTGGCAATAGCCTTGATTGCCGCAATGGTGGCTCTAATAGCGGGCGCAATGGGGGTTTCGGAAAAGGCTCTCCAACAGCGCCCGCCCGAAGTTGTGTTGGCAACGGCCATAAAGCGCGCCAGGGACATTGCGCGCGACAGCGGGCGCAGCGCGGGAATGTCTTTTGACGAGCGCGGGTTTTTCCTGATATTCGACATAGAGACCTCGAAGCCTTTGATGCGGGTATTTTTAGATTCTGAAAAGAACAAGAAATATCTCGAGCATTCCAAAAAAAGCAAGAATGGCGCTGTTGACGAATTTGATTCCAAGGCCTTTGCCGAAAAATTTTTCACCAGCCTTTCCGAGGATTCCGACGACCCAATGGATTTGTTTTCGGACGAAGGCGACGGGGATTTCTGGGACGACTCCAAGCCTAAATTCGAGTTTCACCAAATTTATCCCAAGCTTGTAAACACGGTTCCCCTCAAGTTTCCCGAGGCTCCCATAAAGTTTCTGCGTTTTTCGCCCGACGGCTGCATGACCCACGCGAAAATAACAATGAGCATAGGGGAATCTGAAACCGAGTTTGAAAGCGACATATTTTGCGCGCCTCCGAAAATCATGGAAGAGGAACAACTGTGACATTTCGCCGCCAAATACAACCTTATTCCGGGATGCGCATGCGCGCGTGCGCCTGCGGAAAGCGCGCCTTTGCACGCACGCACGGCAGGCGCGCATTTACGCTTGTGGAGACCGTTCTGGCCCTTGCCATTTTTGTCATGGCGGCGTTTTTCATAAGCACAACCTGCTACAATCTGCTTTTCCCGCTGGACATGAAGGAACGCGATGTCGAGCTGGAAAATTTGATGGATAGGGCCGTGGAGGCCATAACATCCGTCTCCGACGAGGAATCCCTGGATGACGGCGTCGACGTGGAGACGCTCGACGGCGACACTTGCACCGTTTACGGCGAAGCCGAACCAACGCAGGTCATAGATTTGTTCGAGCTTAAAATGCGCGTTGAGAAAGAGGGAAAAACCATTTCAAAGACACTCTGGGTAATAAGGCCCGACTGGTACGAAAACACCAACGACCGCGACGAACTTGTGCGCGACCGCACCGACTATCTTGAAACGCTGCGCCTTAAACAAGATTTCAAAAGATGATCCCCCAGCAAAAGGCGATTAATTTTCTGGCCGAGCGCGAAAACGCTCGCGGGGCGTTCACGCTGGTGGAAATAATGTTGGCATTGGCGATATCGTCCGTGATAATGCTTGGGTGCACCGCGCTGATGTTCGACATGGTTAGGCTGATGGACTATTTTGAAAAGGGAAGTCCGTTTAAGTCCCATGTTGACGGGGTGGAAAAGTTTTTGAGGGGGGCGGTTATGGATTCTGACATAGCCAAACCCGAGCTTTTTGAATCAAGGCTGGCAAGCAATGCCGCACAAACTGTTTGGCTTGCCAGAGACTTTGAAGAAAAGAGCCAGGATAAATATTACATTGGCTACGGGGTTGCCACCGAACACCCGTTCTATCCGTCGCCGCTCGGTTTTTCAGGAGACAAGCTCTGCCTGTTGGAGCTTTCCGACGAAGGCCTGTATGTCGTATGGCGCTTTGTGGAGCCCGAGCGCGTCGGGGAGGACGCAGCCATATACAAGGCCCTGCTCTCCCCATGGGTGAAGAAGCTTGGCTTTTTGTATTTCGACAACGACACTTGGAAGGAGGAGGAAGAAATTGTCACAATGCTCTACTCTGACCTAATGCCAAAATATTTAAAAATATATTTCGACAAAAACGGCGAAACCTACGAGCGCATAATACCCTTAAACCTCTACCTTGATTTCCAAATTTCCCAATGAAGCGCGCCTTCGGCAATTCTTTTAAGGATGTTCACCGCGCCGCACGCGCGGCGGGCGCGGCGCACATGCGCGTGCCCCTTTCGGGGGGAAAGCCGCGGCGCGGAGGGGCGGCGCTTTTTGTCTTGTGCCTGATTTTCGCGGCGTCGATACTCATGCTGTCGCTGGCCGATTACGCTTCAATGGAGCTTAAGGACAGGGCGGCATCACAGTATGAGAACGAGTTGCGCATAGACGCCTACAGCGCGCTTTCGGCGGCAATAGCGGTGTTGGAGGAATACAGGTCGCTCGACGGCAATTTGTACTCCGCAGTCCAGGGCTGGGGAGAACCGCTCAAAGACGGCAGGGTAACTTTCGACAATTTTGAGGCGGATGTGCGCATAACCGACGAAACTGGAAAAATTCCCCTTGCCCTTCTTAACACCGCCGACCTTATTGCCATTTTTGAGGAAATGGACATATCCACCACCGAGGCCCAGGAGCTTGCCGACTGCCTTCTTGACTGGACCGACGCCGACGGAGCCAAACGCATAAACGGAGCCGAAACCGACGACTACGAAGACGAGGAGCCCAAACCCCCAAACCGCGCGTTAAAATCCCTGATGGAGCTGCGCCATATAATGAAATTTAGGGACGTATTTTTTGACAAGGACGGTTCCCCCAACGAGCTTTATTTTCGTTTCGCAAACATTGTTTCGGTGGAGAATTTCGACAAGGTGAATATGAATTCCGCAAGCGAGGAAGTCTTGGAAATGCTCATGGAAATATGCGGCCGCGACTACGACTCCAACATATACCGCGCCATACGCGGAGAGATAGGCACCATCGACAAGGGAATTCTTTGGGTGAAGAGCGCCTCGGAGGCAATCTCAAGGGGCGCCCCCGATATGCCGGACTCAAAGTGGAGAACGTTCACAGCAAGCCTGTTAAAGATTGAAATAACCGTAAAACGGGGCATAGCCGAATATTACCTCTGCGCATACTACGGGGCAGAGTCAAAAAACTCCGTCACCGGCGGCGCAAATACAGACCGAAGCAAGAGGATTACCAATACAAAGAGCGCGTCCTCGTCCGGAGGTTCAAAGACGGCCGACATGTCGCGCGTGGGCATGGGGGCGTCATCAAGCACAAAGGCGCGCTCGCAAAGTTCCGACACCAAGAAGGCGGCGTCTGGTTCGGCAAGAATACTTGAGATTAGGGAGCGCGGGCGCTGATTGAAAAGTTTTCTTGCCGCCCTGGAACGCGCAGGACGGCGCGGAGCTATATTAAAAACCTATCCGGCATCGCCCAAATGGGTTTAACTTAGGCCCCGGAAAAAAGCGCGCGCCAAGCATTACATCAAGCCCACCGACGCGCAAATTTTCTACGCATAGATTATTCCTTAAACAATGCGCAATCCTCTATCAACCGTTCTTCAAAGCGCCATGGCAACATTAAAATTTACTTGTTGAACCCGATATTCCGCATAGACTGCATAAGGTGCGCGCGGAGCGTTTGGATTGGAGGCTTTTTGTTAAAGAAATTGCTGAATTTTTTTGCGCGTAAAAATTATAGTGTTATGAACAAGGTCACCTGCATCGATTTTGAAATAGCCAACAGGCAGCGTTCTTCAATCTGTTCGGTGGGAATTTCCGTTTGGGAAAACGGCGTTGAAATAGACTCTTTTTACTCCCTGGCAAAGCCCGAACCATATAAATTCGAACGCTTGTACCAAAAAGTTCACGGCTTAACTTACGCCGATGTCGATAGCGCGCCCACGTTTGCCGAATTGTATCCAAATGTAAAAAAAAACCTTTCAACGTACGTTGTTGCGCATAACGCCGAATTCGACATGGATTGCCTCTCAGCCTGGCTTTACGAACGAAAAATGTCTTTTCCGGATTTTAAATACCTGTGCACACGGCGCATTGCTGAAATGTTGGGCGAACCTTCAGCCAGTCTTGACGATTTATGCGGTAAATATGGGATTGAAATTTGCGAAAAGCACAATTCCCTCTGCGACGCCCGCGCGTGCGGCAAACTGTTTCACAAGCTGTTGCCGCTGACAAATTCGGGAGATTTACTTAAGATTGCGTCGGAATTTGGGATTCTCGTTTACAAAGAGATTTCACAAATTGAGGAGGCGGCAATTTGCAATCTATGGGAAAACCCTAAACCCGTTGACTGTGCCGTTGAGACAAAAGCCGACCTGCCCTACCGAAAAGTCGATTCAATTGATTTCTCGAAAAAATTTGTCGTTTCCGGGGAATTCGTCAGCTTGAGCCGAAAAGACGTTGAAAATAAGATAAAGGCTCTCGGAGGAAAATTGCAATCCACGGCAAATTCAAAAACAAGTTATATAATTGTCGGCGGCCTTGCAAGCGACGGCTGGGCCAACGGAAATTACGGGCGAAAAATCCAAGAGGCTCTGTCCTTCCCAAATATAGTTTTTATAAGGGAATCTGACTTCGCAAAATTTATTTAAAGCGCAGCCGTTTTGCGGATAAGAGCCGCAGCTCTCTGCTTCGCAAACAATGCTCGTTTAAGCGCCAATCAGAAACCGGGCGAACAAAAAAATTTCCCTGCCCCGCATAGATAAAAAATCCAAAAAAAATTGCCCGACGAACAAAAAAAAGGACGCAATACCCTCAAAAAAATTGCGCGCGGGCCGCAACACCGCGCGCAAAATTAAAAAACTTACAAAGGCAAACCCGCGCCGAAAAAATTTTCGTCAGCGCGCAGGGACAAGCTCGAAAGTGTGGGGCTTGGGGGCAGCTGCTGCATAGGCGTCGCGTATGGTCTGCTGGACACCCTCAAGCAGCTCGGCCTCGCGGGGCTTGTTTTTGGGATAGGCCTTCGCCCAGGCAGTGTCGCCGCCGGGCTTTATCTTCCCCTCGGCAAGCTGCTTTTCAAGCGAGGCGCAACGCTCCTCGACAGTCTTTAAATGCCCTATGTTAAGCCAAATTTCCGCCCCGGTAATGGCGCGGCACGTCTGGGTCTGGCCCTTGAATTTTGAGCAAAGTTTTGCAACCTCCAAGGCCTGCTTGTACTGCGGGGTTTCCTTGTTTCTTGCAAGATTCACACCCCCGGAAAGCTCTTGGGAAGTGTACGTTCCTACACTCTGCCCGTCTATTTTAAGCTCGTACTTCGGGGCCTTCAACCCAACAACCTGAAGAATCTGCTTGTTGTATGTGTCGGTGAAATTCAAAACCTTGTCGGCCTCCTCCTTCTCCTTTGTCATCGGGAAAGGCAGAGCCTTCTCAAGAGCTGTAAAGGTGAGCGCGCCGTTTTTATAGTCGGCCTTGCTTATCTGAACATTCGCGCTTCCCTTTACGGAACGCGCGCCAACATCAACGCGCATCTTGGAAACATAAGGAGATTCGTCCATATCTATGGCAACCTTTGTCATCATCACAAACCCGCCGAGATCGCGCGGATGAACCCGGTCTCTGTCTATAAAGCTGCGGGTTGGATCCTCCTTTTGGTATTCGGCATTTTTCTCGGTCATGTAGGTCCAAATGTCGACAACTTCAGCGCCGTATTTTTTAGCAAGCTGCTTGTCTATCTCGGCGCACCAGCCAAGGGCGTCGTTGCAGCCAAGCAAATTCTCGCGCTCGCTTTGGACTGTCTGGTCGAATATCGACGGAGTGAACACCACAACCTTTTTCGTGCGGCTTGTCAGCTCTTTGACAGCCTTTTCCATATCGCGGGAGTAGCGCTGCTGAAAACCCTTAACGCGCTCGGGGAAATTTGGCGCTTTGCGCCACTTCTCGGAATACGCGCTGCGGGGAACATCGTTCATGCCTATCATTATGACGCAAACGTCGGGCTTGTTATTGAATACGTCCCACTCAAGGCGCTTCAAGACGCCGCCTACGCCCTCGCCGCTCATTCCTGCATTGTATATTTTCATTGGGGAATCCGGATAGCGCGTTGCGTAAAACAGCAAAACATTCTCAGTATAAAACGCCCCGTGCGTTATGCTGTCGCCTATAAAACAAACGCCGTCGCCCGCCTTAAAGAGCTTGGGCGACTGCTCCTTTAAAGGCGCCGACCAAACCGGCGCCGACGCCAGCGCAAAAGCCGCAAGAAAACACAAACCTCTCACCATCTCCATACCTTTCCAACGTGTTAAAAATGGGACCCTCCCAAAACCCGCGCGCCAAAGGCGGCGCGCCCTGCCAAAAAAAGCCAAAACCAGCGCAAATTGCGCGCAAGAAAAATGCCAAAAGAACTACCCTTCAGCCGCCCCGCGCAGATACTTTTCCGCGCGCCCGAGCGCCATGATCGGGAAATAATGCCTGTACCAGTTGTAGTTTAGCATAAACCCGCGCGCAAGCTCTTTGCCCTGCGGAAGCGGCGCGCCGTTTCGCAAGTCAACCTTCGCGCCAAGCCCGTACCCCGGGAAACCCGTGCCGGTGTAGTAGGGCTCGTCCCAAGTGCCGCTGTCCAGCTGCGAATTTGATAAAAATTCGGCGGCGCGCCGTATGTTTGAATCGTAATTTCTGTCGCCCACAGAGATCATGGCCATCATTGCCCAGGCCGTCTGGGAAGCCGTGGACGGTATCCCAGTGCCCGAATACTTCGGCTCCATGTAAGAGGCTATGCTCTCGCCCCAACCGCCGTCGGAATTCTGCTTTGAAGCCAGCCACTCTAAAGCACGCCTTATATGGGCGTCCTCTTTGGTGTCGCCCATGGCTATCAGCGCCGGAACAACCGCGCTTGTGCCGTAAATATAATTGACACCCCAGCGCCCAAACCAACTGCCGTCGTCCTCCTGCTCGGAATACAAGAATTCCAAGGCGCGCGCCATCGCGGGGTGGTTCCTCGAAAAACCGCACATGGCAAAGGCCTCTACTATATGGGCCGTGCAATCGGCGCTCGGGGGGTCTAAAACCTCCCCAAAGTCCGCAAAGGGTATTTTTGTCATCAGGGTACGCGTGTTGTCGCGGTCGAACGCCGCCCAACCGCCGTTCTTGCACTGCATCTCAAGTATCCAATTCACCGCCCTGCGCAATGCGCTGTCAACCCGGCGGGCGCGCGTGCTCTCTCTGGGAAGAAGCTTCTGTATGCGCTTTAGCGTGCCTATGGCTATGGCGGCGTCGTCGAGGTCGGGATAATAGTTGTTCGCCCTCTGGAAAGCCCAACCGCCAGGATCTATATGCCTGCCAACCTTCACGGCCCAATCGCCGTAATACCTGTTCTCCTTGGAAAGAGTGTAGTCTAAAGCCTTCAAAAGCTCGGGGCAAGTCCCGGGAGTCTCGCCGGCATCCATCAGCGCCATCATTGTCAAAAAAGTGTCCCATATCGGGCTCTCGCTCGCCTGGAGCATGGTGCCCTCGCCGCGCTGCACCTGCCAGTGCAAATTGAACGCGTCTATGGCGCGCGACATGTTTATCTGGTCTATGGCAAAGCCCTCCACATGCATGACAATTATTGCGTATATCCACGGAGGCTGTATGCCGCCCCACGCGCCGTCCTCGTCTTGATGCTCCAATATCCACTGCAAGACAAGCTTTATGGCGCTTTCGCGGAAAGGCTTTATGGGAGACCTGTTGTAGGCGTGCAACATGTGGTCCAACT
Source organism: uncultured Verrucomicrobiota bacterium (assembly GCA_949287395.1). GTDB lineage: Bacteria > Verrucomicrobiota > Verrucomicrobiia > Opitutales > Intestinicryptomonadaceae > Merdousia. The sequence goes on along the minus strand of CASEFZ010000071.1, from coordinate 40,776 downwards.
TCATGAAAAAGTTTTCCCAGCTTATGACATTGTCGTTCTTGCGCGGCATGCGATAGTCCACTTTATCGCGCCCTTCAGGGAAAAGCTCGTCCAGCTGAAGGTGCGCCGGCAGCTCCTTTATGGGGCGGCGAACCGTAAGTATGGATATCGGCATCATAGTGGCGCGCGCCCATGCGGCAAAGTCGTAGATATTGAACGGGCACCACTTGGGCAAAAACATTATCTCCGGGGGAAGAACGGGTGTGTGCGCCCACGGCCACTGCCCAAAAAGCGCCATCCAATATTTGGTAAATACGCGTATGCGCTCAAACCACTTGTTTTTCAGCAGCCACTTGCGCGCCTTCGACAAAACTTCGTCGTCGGGGTCAAAACCGCACAGCCTCAACGCAAAATAACATTCAAAAGTCGTGTTTATATCGCCGTGCTCGGAACCGTAATACACGTCCCAGCTGCCGTCTTCCCTCTGGCGGTCAAGTATGTATTGTATTACCCTCTCCTTCTTCGGATCGTCAAAATCTATGAAATACATCGCCAGCAGCCACTGCGCCTCCATGCAGCAATTCGTCTCCAGCGGACCGCACCACATTCCGTCGTCTTCCTGGCGAATGCGGATCCAATCTATGGCTTTGTTTAAGGTGCTTCGGAGAGTCTTCTGAAATTCCCTCTCCTTGAGTGCGTTCTGGGGTTGCTCTTGCATGTCTAAAACTTTGCCGGCTATTGTCGACAAACGAGAAAATAAGTCAAGGAAACACTCCCCGCAAAAGCCCCGGAAACCACAATAGCAGTTAGCGCAAAATAGGCGGAACAAACATTCCTCCCGTGCCGCCGCAGCCTAAAAAAAATTGAGGCAGGCTGTGCGGAATAAAATTTTGCCCACGAAAGTCTTGGGCGGAAGTTTCAACTGCACCCCTGAATTTGCAAATGCCAACACATTTGCGCACGCCGCAAACGCCGCGCAAATTTCCGAAAAAAAATATCTTCCAGGTTTTGCAAATTTTTTTTAGACCCGCTGCAAAAGGTGAACGCGGAAACGTTCACGCCGATAAAGCCTCCTGAAAAGTTTGTAAGATTTCTTTTCAGGCCAGAGCAAAATACGCCGTTTTTTCCATAAAAAAATCTCCAAAAAAAAAGAGCCTCGGCAGAAAGTCCGCTTCCCTAAACAAAGAAAGTTGGCAACCCATTTTAGAGGCGCGCCTTCCGCTCTTAAACGCCGAGGCCTCACTTGCAAAAAAGGCATGCACCTTCAGGGAAATCCAGCAAAACAAATTTATCAACTCAAAATTTTTAAAGCCCTATTTTTACCCGCTTCAAAACGGGCGCCGAAAACACCTTTTTTCCGTCCACCAAAACAACAAGGCCCTTGCCGAGATTGTACCGCTCTCCCGATTTATCGTAAAGAACCGTTATGGTTTTTGCCTTATAATATATGTTGTCCAGGCAGAAATACCCCCAATCTTCAGGGATTAGCGGGTTCAGCTCAAAGGCGTTTTCCTCAAGAGGGCGGAACCCGGCAAGAGCGGAGATTATTATGTCGCAATACTCCGAATGGTTGTAGTCTTTTCCGCGTTCGGGGCCGTTGCACTTGCCGTTGTTCCACGGGCCCTTCGCGTCCCAATTCATAAGCTGGGAGCGCGTAATCCACTCTCCGGTATAAGGATCCAAAGACTCGTCTATCCAATAAGACTGCGAACCGTCGCCCCACTGGATTCTGTGCGAGCTCGCGTATGTGGAAAGGGTTTCGTAAAAGTCGCCCTTGTCGAGCGGCGGGTTTTTACATTCGTTCAAAAGGTTGCCAAGCGCCACCAGCGCAGCCGACGTTGAATACGGCCAGCTTGCGCCGCTCCATTGGCATTCGTGCCCCTTGCGCGTTATGCGGAAAAGCTTGTGCCGCTGCTCGGCGGTGGTTGGGCCAAACGGCGCTTTAAACCCGCGCGTGTCCGTCAACTGGAGCCACGCCTCGGCGTACCCGTCGGGAGGTATGGAAAACATCCAGGGGGAATAGGCGTTCAATTCCCTCACGTCGGCGAAATCGCGATTCCCAAATGCCGAACGAGTTTTATAAAACTTGGCAGAGGCGTCCCAAAGATGCGCATTTATAAGTTTTTTTAAAATATCTGCTTTGCGCCCGTAAAGCTCTGCGTCGGGCTGTTCGCCAATAAGTTTTGCTATTTTCGACAATGCGTCGAAATCCGCAAACATGTAGGAATTTGTGTTCACCCTGTATCCGCGCGCGTCCTTTACAAAGGCGAAGCGCTCAAACTGCTGCATTGTTTGCGCATTGCTCAGGGCGCCCGATATGGAACATTCCATTCCGTCCGAAGTGTCGAATTGCCAAAAAAGATAATTTTCGTCAGGGCGGCGCTCTTTCTCCCATGCTGCGGAATTTTCCTTCAAGGGCCCGAATATTTCCCTTAAAAAATCTGTATCGGAGGCAACAAGGTGGTAGTCGTAGGCGGCGCGCGCGGCGGCAAAAGTATATGCGCGGGGCCTGGCATTTTTTGACGTCAGCCAAATTCTAAGGTAGTCGGATATTATAGACTTGTCTTTCAGCCACCTGCCCTCGGCCACATGAAAATTTGCCGCACAGCTGATTATATTGTATTTGCCCCCCCACGAAACATGGGGCATAAACTCGGTCACAATCCAGCCCTCCGGAGACTTTGCGATATGTTTGCGGTATGTCCACCAGCGGAAATAGTACACGCTTTCAATGTTTTTATCGGGACATTCAAACAGCGGAATATTTTTTATTAGAAACTCTTTCGCGCGCGCGTTGGGATATTCGTTCTTGTATATCTCATTGTCGGCGGCGTTAAAAATATCCACATATTTGCAAAGGGCTGAACCGTCCAAAACCGCGCCGACTTTTTGATGCGCCCCGTCCTGCGCCATTTCATCTTTTTGAGCCGTTCCAACGGACGTTTTTTCCTCGGCGCCCAGCACCGCCCACAGGATAAACAAAAATGCAAAAGGAGCAAAAGCAATCCTAAGAAAAGTTCCTGTCATACCCCGAAGATAAGCGCGCCGAAAAGTTTGGTCAAGTGATAATCCGCCACAAACGCTTCCTGCTCCGCGCGCAAAGAACGAACTTTCACAGCCATGCGGAATGCTGCAATTTATCCCGTATCAGAAACCGATTGCGCAAATTTTTTTTCTTCCGCGCGCAACTTACACACCGCAAAAAAAACGCTTCCCCATAAAAAACTCCCGAACGATTCTTTAAGCAAAAACCGCCTTGTCCGCCGGCAAAAGGCATCCGCCCGTTGCGCATTTCCAACAATAAAATATCCGCAAAGAAATTCCGCCCAAGACTGCAAACTTCGACAAAAAATGCGCGCTCAAAAAAAAATGCGCACGCTGGAAACAGCGCGCGCGAAAAGGCCCGTAAATCTCCGGTGGTTATCAGCCGCGCTTGAAACCCAACACGTCCTCCATTCCGTATAGACCCGGAGCTTTGCCGACAAGCCACGCCGCCGCGCGCAACGCGCCGGTTGAAAATACTTTCCTGTCGGAAGCTTTGTGCGCAAGTTCAAGGCGCTCCCCGTCCGCCGCAAATATTACCGTGTGGTCGCCTACAACACTGCCGCCGCGCACGGAATGCACGCCAACCTCGCCGCGCGGGCGCTCTCCAACCAGGCCCTTGCGCCCGTAGCAAACCTTGTCCTCGCCCACGGAACGCGCGGCGCAGACAATCTGCTTTAGCTTCTCGGCAGTTCCGCTGGGGGCGTCCTTTTTAAGGCGGTGGTGCATCTCAACTATCTCAATATCGTAGCCGTCGTCCAAAACTTTTGCCGCTATTCCTACAAGGTAGTTTAACAGGTTTACCCCAAGGGAATAATTTCCCGCCCAAACAACGGGCGTCGTCTTGGAAACCTCCAGTATTCCGGCGCGCTGCTCTTCAGTGTGCCCCGTAGTGCCTATGACAAGCGGTTTAGAATGTTTTGCGCACAGCCGCGCAAGCGGCAATGTTGCATCGCGAAAAGAAAAGTCTACAACAACGTCGCAGCCGTCGATAAAGCTCTCGGGGGAATCGCCCATGTCGCAGGCGGCAAATACCTCGCACCCGCAAGACTCCGCGGCATCGATTATAGCCCTTCCCATTCTGCCCTTCGCACCGTTTAATAAAATTTTTACAGCCATCTTAGCCTCTCCAACACAAACAGTATCTCTTAAACCACCTTACAGCAAGCCAACCTCTCTTGCGCGCTCCTTCAAAAATTCGGCGTTTTTATCCGACATCGCGCACAGGGGAAGCCTTACCATGGGGTCCGGAATAATTCCACAAAGGGCCATCAGCGTCTTTACCGGAACGGGATTGGGCTCTACAAATAGCGCCTTAAAGAAGGCCGAATATTTGGAGTCTATCACACGCGCCTCCGCCATATCCCCCTGCAATGCCAGCCGAACCATCTCAACCATAACCTCTGGTATGACGTTTGACGCAACGCTTATGACACCCTTTGCGCCCGCCTCGATAAAGTCGAGAGTAAGGCCGTCGTCGCCGCTGAGTATGGTTATGCTCTCGCCCGCAGACTTGTGCAAATCGGCAACCTTTTCAACTTTTCCGCCGGCCTCCTTCATTACGCACACATTAGGGAAGGCCTCGCGCAAGCGCACCGCCGTGGCGTTGGATATTTCTATGCCGCACCTGCCGGGTATGGAATAAAGTATTATTGGCTTTTGCGTGCACTTGGCAACCTCCGACATGTGCAAAAACACGCCCTCTTGCGACGGCTTATTGTAATACGGAGCCACCACAAGAAAGCCGTCTGCGCCGGCGGCGTCGGCCTCCATAGTCAGATGCACGGCCTCGGCGGTGCAGTTTGAGCCCGTGCCGGCATAGACCGGAACGCGCCCGGCGGCATACTCTATTGTTTTGCGTATAACATCTATGTGCTCCTCGGCCGAAAGTGTCGGCGACTCGCCCGTAGTGCCCACGGATACTATTCCGTTTACCCCGCCGCGCGCCTGCGCGTCAACCAACTTTTTCAAAGCGCCGTAATCGACACCCCTGCTTGTCATGGGTGTCACAAGCGCGGTTAAAACGCCCGTAAAATTCTCCTGCATGCCCGCATTCACTAAAAAAGCGCAAAAAGTTGCAACACTTTTATGTAGCCTTTCCACCAAGCGCGCGGGCATAAAATACTTTGTACCGCAATGCGCTTTTGGAGCGGGCGCGTCTTTTGCATGTATGGCTGCCACGGCGCGCCGCGCAAAGCGAAGGCCCTGTTTTTTTAATTAATTTCAAAAATTTTATGTTTTAGCTTTCGCATCTTGCCATGGGCAAATATTCGCCCCTTTCAAACAAAACGCAAGAGCCACGACGCAATTTTTCAGCCTTCGCCGGATAAAATAAACGGGATATTTCAATTTGAAGCATATTGCCCCGCAAAATGTTCCAACCTGCCTTAAAAAAGGTTCGGCGCAACGCCTGCCGGAATGCCGGCATAAAAAAATCCGCCGCGCAAAACTCGCCGTCTGGAAGTCGCAAATGCCGTAAACGGGCCCAGATTTGAAAATGCTTGAGATGCGCGGCGTTTTGTCTTTACTGGGGCGAATATCGATTAACGTAAAACAGGGATAGACCCGTAAAAGTTATGGACACAAGAGGCAACAAGATAAGCATTCGCAACGGGAAACTCGACGTTCCCCAAAACCCGGTGATACCTTTTATAGAGGGCGACGGCATAGGGCCCGACATTTGGCGCGCCTCCGTGCGCGTGTTCGACGCCGCAGTGGAAAAGGCCTATGGCGGCGCGCGCAAAATTGAATGGCTGGAGGTTCTGGCCGGCGAAAAGGCTTTTAATCAGACGGGAAACTGGCTTCCCGACGCCACTCTTCAGGCTTTTAGGGAGTATCTTGTCGGGATTAAAGGCCCCCTTACCACGCCTATCGGCGGAGGCATACGTTCCCTGAATGTGGCGCTGCGGCAGGAGCTTGACCTGTATGTATGCCAGCGTCCGGTGCGCTATTTTTCCGGGATAGAAAGCCCCGTAAAGCATCCCGAGCTCGTTGACATGGTTATTTTCCGCGAGAACACCGAAGACATTTACGCGGGAATAGAATTTGAGCGCGGAAGCGAAGACGTTGAAAAGCTCAAGGCCTTCTTGAAGGGCGAATTTCCCAAAAGGTTTGCAAAGATACGCTTTCCTGAAAGCTGCGGCATAGGCATAAAGCCCGTTTCCGAGGAAGGCACATCAAGGCTTGTTGAATCGGCCATAGAATACGCCATAAAGCAGGGGCGCAAAAGCGTCACCCTTGTGCACAAAGGGAACATAATGAAGTTCACCGAGGGCGCCTTCAGGGACTGGGGCTACAAAGTTGCCAAGGAAAAGTTTGGCGCCGCCCCGATAGACGGAGGGCCGTGGTGCAAGCTGCCTAACGGGATAGTTGTAAAAGACGTCATCGCCGACGCTTTTCTGCAGCAGATATTGACCAGGCCCGCCGAATATGACGTTGTGGCCACCTTGAACCTAAACGGCGACTACATCTCCGACGCATTGGCCGCGCAGGTTGGCGGAATAGGCATAGCGCCCGGGGGCAATATCAATTACCGCACCGGCCACGCAATTTTCGAGGCCACGCATGGCACGGCCCCGAAATACGCCGGATTGGACAAGGTTAATCCTGGGTCGGTGATATTGTCGGGAGAGATGATGTTCAGGTATCTCGGCTGGAACGAGGTCGCCGACAAAATAACCCGCGCCCTCGAGGCCGCCATATCGGCCAAGCGCGTCACTTACGACCTCGCAAGGCTCATCGACGGCGCTTCGGAAATAAAGTGCTCCGAATTTGCCGACGAAATAATATCCAAGATGTAAAAGAACTTCATGAACAAGAAAACTTCAGCAAACAAGCTTTTGGTTTTTGGCTCAATCGCCTACGACTGCATAGAAACGCCCGTGGCGAGCGAAGATTACATCTTGGGCGGGTCGGCAAGCTATGCCGGCCTTGCGGCCTCCTACTTTGCGCCGGTGGAGCTTGCGGGTGCGGTGGGGAACGATTTTAAAAGCAGCGACATAGAGCGCCTTAGAAACCACGGCATAGGCCTTGACAACGTGCGCGTATTCCAAGACAAGCCCAGTTTCTTCTGGCGCGGAAGATACTTTGACGATTTCACCAACCGCGAGACTCTCGACGTGCGCATGAACTGCTACGAGGATTATTCCGACCTCGTCTTAAACGACGACGCCAGAAGCGCCAAGTACGTTCTTTTGGGCAATATTTCCACGCAAATACAAGCGTCGGGGTTGGAGCAGGTAAACGATCCCTCCTACGTTGTTCTGGACACCATGGATCTATGGATACGCAACAGCAACGAGAGTTTGCGCGAGCTAATAAAGCGGGTGGACATGCTCATTTTAAACGATTCCGAGGCCAAGCTTCTGACCGACTCCCGCAATGTAATAACGGCCGGCGACAGGCTTGTTGAAATGGGTGCCAAGTGCGCCGTGGTCAAGTTGGGGGAATACGGCGCAATGCTTTTCCACCCCGATGGATTCTTCACTGTGCCGGCCTATCCCGTGCGCGCGCTGCACGATCCAACCGGCGCGGGGGACAGTTTTGCCGGAGCCTTGTCCGGGTACATAGCCAACCAGGACGCCTCCGACTTTGAAACAATAAAGCACGCAATGGTCTACGCCGCCGCAACCGCGTCGATAACGGTGGAGTCTTTTTCCTGCTACAAGCTTGAGGAAACCGGCTTGGACGAAATAAACGCCCGCGCCGAATACATAAAAAAGATAGCAAAAATTTAGTTTAATATGAAGAGCGTTTTCGACATAGCAAAGAGCGCGCGCAAAGCGGCGTTAAAGCTTGCGGGGGAGTCGTCCGCGAAAAAGAACGCCGCCCTCCGCATTTTGGCGGACGCCTTGGAAAGGGAAAGCGGCGCAATATTTGCCGCCAACGCCGAGGATTTGGCGGCGGCTGAAAAGGCTGGGCTTTCAAAGCCTATGTTGGAAAGGCTTTCAATAGACAAGAAGAAGCTGTCGCAAATTGCGGCCGGCGTAAGGCAGGTTGCGGAACTTCCCGATCCAGTGGGAGAGGTCATTGAGCAAACAACCCGCCCAAACGGGCTTCGCATATGCAAGGTTAGGGTACCGATGGGCGTAATAGCCATCATTTACGAAAGCCGGCCAAACGTCACAATAGACTGCGCCGCGCTGTGCATAAAAAGCGGAAACGCCGCCATATTGCGCGGCGGCAGCGAAGCTTTCCGGACAAATTCCGCATTTGCAAAAATAATAGGAAACTGCCTTGAGGCGGCCGGGTTGGATCCGGACTGCGTGCAGATGATACCAACCACAGACAGGTCCGCCCTTGAAGAGCTCTTAAAGCTGGACAACTTTGTAAACTGCGTAATTCCGCGCGGCGGCGAAGGGCTTATACGCTTTGTGGTTGGCAATTCCACCATACCGGTGATAAAGCATTACAAGGGCGTGTGCACGGTTTACATAGACAAATCGGCAGACGCGCGCGCGGCGAAAATTCTTTCAATAGACGCCAAGTGCCAGCGCCCGTCGGTGTGCAATGCTGCGGAAAACCTCATAGCGCACAAAGACATCTCCGACACGATTTTCCCTGAAGTTGCAAGTGAACTTGCGAAACGCGGCGTTGAAATAAGGGCCTCAAAGCGCGCAATGGAAATTCTCAAAAAGCATTCCATTCCCTGCACGGAGGCCGACGAAGCCGAATTCCAAAAAGAGTATGTGGATTTGATAATATCGGTTGATATTGTAGACTCTCTTGAAGACGCCGTGGCCTTTGTAAACACCAACGGCTCTGGACATTCCGACCTCATTGTCACCCAAGATGCCTCTGCCGCCGAAATTTTCTTAAACGGCGTCGACAGCGCTACCGTCTATTGGAACGCTTCCACGCGCTTTACCGACGGTTTTGAATTCGGGCTTGGCGCGGAAATAGGAATTTCCACCGACAAGCTTCACGCGCGCGGGCCCATGGGCCTGAGAGAAATGTGTTCCTACAAATATAAAGTGTTCGGGAACGGTCAGACGCGCGGGGAACCCGCCCAGATTTAGGGTCTATTAAAGGCATGCGCTGTTGCAGACAGCCATAAAAAAAGGCGGCGGGGCGCCCTGCCCGTGCGCATTTGCGGTATTTACCCCGGTGAGGTTAACCATATATTGGCGGCGCCGGCAGAATGCCGCCTTACTTTTTTTGAAAAATAATTTTACGCCTGCCCCAGCGAAAAAGCGCAGCCGCAGAGGGGTTTATTTTTTAATTACAAAAAAGTAGTTTAGCGGCTGCAAAATTGTCTTTTTTGCAAGATACTCTCAAAAAGGGTGTTCCATGTGTACAAAAATGTAACTTTTTAAAGAAATAAAGTAAATGACTTGACGCAATCGGCTTATTTAGGAAATTCGTGGCATTTTTAATTAACCAAACAAGCAAAGGATAACAATGAACAAATATGTCGCAAAAATAATGGAAGACCTGCGCGCGAAGCAGCCTTGGGAGAAAGAATTCCTCCAGGCGGTTGAAGAAGTGCTTTCCTCGCTGTCGGCGGTTCTTGATTCCAACCCGGAATACGAAAAGAACAAGATACTTGAAAGAATGGTTGTCCCGGAACGCATTATAATGTTCCAGGTTCCGTGGGCTGACGACAAGGGCGAGATTCAGGTAAACCAGGGTTATCGCGTACAGTTCAACAGCGCCATTGGCCCCTACAAGGGCGGTTTGCGCTTCCACCCGTCGGTGAATTTGAGCATACTTAAGTTCCTCGGTTTTGAACAGGTGTTCAAGAACTCGCTTACAACTCTCCCCATGGGCGGCGGCAAGGGCGGTTCCAATTTCGACCCCAAGGGCAAGAGCGACAACGAAGTGCGCAACTTCTGCAACTCTTTTATGCGCGAATTGTTCCGCCACATAGGGCCCAATACCGACGTTCCCGCGGGCGACATAGGCGTTGGCGGCCGTGAAATAGGCTATTTGTTCGGCCAGTACAAGCGCTGCAAGAATTCCTACGACAGCGTGTTGACGGGCAAGGCTCTCGAATGGGGCGGCAGCTTGATTCGTCCCGAAGCGACGGGCTACGGCAATGTGTATTTTGCCCAGGAAATGCTCGCAACAAAGGGAGAATCTTTTGAAGGAAAGACGGTTTTGGTCTCGGGTTCCGGAAACGTTGCCCAGTACACAGTTGAAAAGCTGATAGCGCTTGGCGCAAAGCCCGTTTCAATGTCCGATTCCAACGGCACGGTTATCGATGCCGACGGCTTCGACACTGAAAAGCTTGCTTTCGTAATGGACTTGAAGAACAACAAGCGCGGCAGAATGGCTGAATACGTAAAGAAATTCCCCACCGCAAAGTACTACGAAGGCAAAAAGCCGTGGGGCCTTGTGAAGGCGGACGCCGCCCTTCCGTCGGCCACCCAAAACGAAATTGACGGCGACGCCGCAAAAGCGCTCATTGAAAACGGCTGCAAGATGGTTTCCGAAGGCGCCAACATGCCCTCCACACCCGAAGCTATCGAGGTTTACCAGAAGGCAGGAATTCTCTATGCTCCCGGCAAGGCCTCTAATGCGGGCGGTGTTGCAACTTCAGGCTTGGAAATGTCCCAGAATGCAATCCGCTTAAGCTGGACTCGCGAAGAGGTTGACGAAAAGCTCCACAACATAATGAAGAGCATTCACAAGAACGCCCTCGATGCGGCTGCGGAATTCGGAACTCCCGGAAACTACGTAAACGGCGCCAACATTGCGGGCTTCAAGAAGGTTGCCGCGGCGATGATTGCCCAGGGCTTCTAATAAGCTTAAATTATTTTGCAAACACACTGCGCCGCGCGGCAACGCGCGGCGCTTTTTCTGCCGCATTCGGCCGGCTGCAGGGCGGCAGGAAAAAAGCGCATAATTTCAATATCAAAACTTTTGCCCTCTGCCGGAAATTTTTTTTAGCCACGAATAATTCTCCGGATTGATCCGCCAGTTTTCCCTGTCAACTTTCCTATTTAAACAGAAAAAATACGCGCCAATTTGAATGTCCACTCCGCAAGGACCCCTCGCACAAACGCAAGCCGGGCGCCAAGCCGTCATGCGGCAGAAATTTCGCAAAATAGCCCCGGTGCGGTCGGAAAGATCTCTTAAGTCCGTAAAATAAAAAAAGCGCAAAAATTTGCCCCAAAATTAAAAAACTTTTTAGCCGCAATATGTACGCGAAGACAAAGCCCCACGCCGCCTCGCGCACAGGAAAGCAAAACACTAAACCAGCCCAAGCTGCGATTTAAAAAAGCTGCGCTGTTTTTTTACCAACAATCGGGTGTCCCTGCAAATCGCCGCACGAAGCTCCCCAAGCGTTGCGATCTTCCCCCGTATAAAGTCTATCGTTTCCCTGTATCCTATGGCCGATTCAAGCGACGGATTTAATTTTGCATATTTTTCCAAAAGAGTCTCAACCTCTTTTACAAGGCCGCCCGCCAGCATGGCGTCAGTTCTAAGCTCTATTTTTGGGCGGATATCGGAATCCTCCGGATTCAAAAAAATGACGTCCCTCTCAAGTTCCCCAAACGGAGACGGCATGCTGCGAAACCTCTCCGCAAGCTCTTCCACGGAAAGGCCACTTGCCAAAACGCGCTTAAGCGCATTTTTTGTGCGCCTTGGATTGTTAATATCCAAAAACTTTGAGGCCGAGGCATCCGCCTTAAGCAGCTCTGCTGCAAGCGCCTGCGCGCCGCCAGCGGCAATGCCCTCAACAAAGCTTTCAACCGGCGGCGGTATCTGAATTGAATCAACCACGGCGCCAAACCACGCCTTCAGATAAAACCCGCTTCCGCCAACTACGGCAACTTTTTTCCCCCTTGAGAAAATATCGTCAATGGCGGCCTTTGCGCGCTCTATGTAGTCGGAAACATTGAAGTACCCGTCAGGTTCAACAACGTCAATCAAGTGGTGCCTCACCCTTTTGCGTTCGGCAAGCGAAACTTTTGCGGAGCCTATATCGGCCCCCCGGTATACCTGGACGCTGTCGCAGGAAATTATCTCCGCTCCGAAACGCTCGGCGAACTCTATACTGCGCGCCGTTTTTCCCGAACATGTCGGCCCCGTTATTATCGTCACTTTTCGCATCCGCGAACAAGCCTGCATATGCGGCAGAGATTGTCCGGGCGCTTGCACGTATGCGCCTTGCAATGCTCCCTGCCGTAATATATAAACTGCAAGTGCAACTTTCCCCAATCTTGCGGAGGATAGAGTTTTTTCAAGTCGGCTTCCGTCTGCCCAACACTCTTGCCGGAACTTAGCCCCCAACGCTTTGCAAGCCTGTGTATGTGCGTATCCACCGGAAACGCGGGAATTCCGTAAACCTGCTGCATTATCACCGAAGCCGTCTTGTGCCCAACGCCCGCAAGACTCTCCAAATCCTTAAAATTGTCCGGGACGCGCCCGCCAAATTTTGAAACTATCTCCGTAGAAAGAGACTTTATATTTCTGGCCTTCGCCTCCGACAATCCGCACGGCCTTATTATGCCCCTTATCTGTTCAACCTCAAGCCGGGACATTTTAAGCGGAGTGTCGGCCAACGCAAAAAGCTCCGGAGTGACATCGTTTACGCGCTTGTCAGTGCACTGTGCCGACAAAACCACAGCCACAAGAAACGTAAACGCATCCGGAGCCTTCAGCGGAATACAAGGCGCGGGGTAAAGCCTGTCAAGCTCCCCCGCGACAATTTCCGCCCTGCGCTTTTTCGTCATCAAACGATGCGCACAACGCTTAATTGAGTATCCTGTCTATGAGAGAATTCTTCTCCCCGCGCAGCGTAAACTGAATCTGGTAGTCTTTGCCGCTCGGGTTCTGATACTGTTCCTCAGCGCGTCCGGGCGGAGCCCATGATACAATTCCGCCAACGCCCGTGTGGGCCGCAGCAACCGTCACCAAATTGAAATCGCGGTTGGGAATCTGCGTCCAGTTGGAAGACTGCTCTATATCCTTGGCCAAGGCCGGATACACCGTAACGTCAAAGTACTTGCCGTTTTGGGAATCTATAAACAAGTTCGCAGCCTTTCCGCAGAGTCTTGTCCAGCGAACCTGCGCCACGTTGGAACTCTCCTGCGGATAGAGGTAGTTGAAGAACATGTCCCTCGACTTCGCCTTGAATCTGCCGACCCACGCGGCCATGCGGCGGTCGCAATAATTCTCATAGGGCCCCTTGCCGTACCATTCGCGCACGTCCAGGGTTTTCGGCGTCATAAACTGCATGCCCACCCTCACAATGGGCGGCAATTCCTTGTCGGCAGTAAACGTTCCGTCCACCTTTATCGTGGAGTCGCGGAATATCTGGTAGGAGAACTCCGCCTTCGACTCGCGGGCGGGAATAGAATACTTTGTGGTCACCACCACGCTCTGGCCACCTCCCACAGTGCGCAAGTCAAATTTCTCAAGCTTTGCGCGCTCGCCGGCGGAGATCCAGATGGACTCATTGTTCATTATTCTTGCGCCTATATCGTTGTTGGTTATCGGACGCCAGAAATTGAGGCGCATCGGCGATGTAATAAGCCTATTGCCGTCGTAGGAGTAGTACTTCAGCCAGCCGCTGCGCTTGTCGAATACAACCATGAATTTCTCGCCGCGTATGGTGACGGAATCCTTGGAATCTTCGCATTTTAGCGGATCAAGATCCGAATCGCTGTCTACCGAAGAGGCAACGTATTCGCCGCACAGCTTAAACTGGTCCCAAGAGGACTCCTGACCCTTTATGCGGCCAGCCAAGTTGTCGTCGTCCTTAAAACTTATCCTGAGGAAATATTCCTTGCCGTTCTTTATCAGACTCGACGGGAACGACACCGTCGCCTTCATCTTGGCCTGCGGCGCAAGGAACTTTATCGGGAGATCTCCGCTCTCGACTTTCACGCCGTCCTCGGAAAGTTCCCACTGGGCCTCGTAGTCTTTCAGGGGCTTGAAGAAGTTCTCGTTGAATATCTCAAGCTCCGCAACAGCATCGGAACTGCCCTTCTCAAACTTCAACAACTTGGTGCGTATGTTCTGGTAAACCTTCTTGACCTCCTCGGCATGAGGATGGCGGGTCAGATCTGCATGCATAACACCATTAGTGCTCCAATATCCGGAATTCGGGGCGTCGTTGTAGTCGCCGCCTATGGCAAAGTATACCTTGCCGTTGGGGCGCTGCTCGAAATTCTCGAAGTTGATGTCGCTTACAAGGTTCTTGTCCTTCGGGTTTACATTGAAGAAATCCTTGTCCACAACCTTGTCAAAAGCGCGGAAACGCTTGAGGGCCCCGTCCAACCCCTGCTTGTAAATCGGCATTCTGTCACCCATCACAAGCTGGCTGGAAGAGAAGAACTCCTTGCGGGAGAGAGGCTTTTTTGCAACCTCAACGCCGTCGCTGTAAATCTTCATTTCGCCATTGCCGGCGCTCGCGGCAACATTTATGTCGCCGGATATGCGGATATCCGCGCTAACATTTTCCCACTCTTTTCCATTCCACACCGAGAATGACAAATTCCTCCTGTTGCGCAGCTCCAGCTTAAACAAGTCGTTCTGCTCAGCAAGAATTTCCGTGCTGCCGCGGCCAGAAGCCTTGCCGAACTTGCTTATTTTAGCCAGCCCCTCGTCATACGGAACCTTCGGGGCAAACCCCTTTTCGGGGCTCATCTGCAAAGCTATCGTAAAGCCATTTGTGGTCTTTTCAAACAACCCGGGATACGCCACAACGCTCGCGTAGCGCATTACCTCCTTCGTGGTGGACGACGGGAATACCGCCACATGGCGCTGCGGATTGGCCACGTCCTTAACTATAACGTCGTGCTCGGCGTTGCGCTGCAATCCCTGGTCTTTCCAGTCCCAAATGCAGCCGCCCTGGTCGTGCTTGTTGGAGCGTATGGCTTCCCACAAATCCTCCATAACGCCGCCGCTGTTGCCCATCATGTGGGCATACTCCGCCATCAAAAGCGGCTTTATCTGGTAGCGGCTATTGTGCTTAATTGCATTTTCCCAATTCTTGTAAGCGTTGTATTTGCGCTGCGGGCTTGGATACATCGAATACGTGAAATCGCAAAGGGCGCCCTCAAGCCAGAATTTCGGACGCACGGGGTCGCGCTTGCGCGCCCACTTGTCGGCCACATGGAAGTGCGGCCCGCTCTTGCACTCGTTGCCGTACGACCAAATGACAACCGACGGATGGTTCTTGTCGCGCTCTATCATGTTCCTGATGCGGTCAAAAATAGCCGCGCCCCACATCTTGTTTAGGAAGTGGCTGTCGGGCTTGTAGCCCAACGCATGGGACTCAAGATTGGCCTCGTCTATAACATACATGCCATACTTGTCGCAAAGATCGTAAAAATTCGGAGAACCCGGATAGTGCGAGGTCCTTATCGTGTTTATATTGAGCTTCTTCATCTCCAGAATGTCCTGAAGATCTGCCTCCTTGGTCATGTAGTGGCCGTTTATGTGGTGGTGTTCGTGGCGGTTCACACCCTTGAACAACACGGGCTGCCCGTTCACCAGGAACTGGCCGCCCTTCATCTCAAGCTTTCTGAAACCGACATTCCAAGCCGCGTAAATCTTGTTGCCGCCAGTGTCAAGCTCCACAACCAACTTGTACAAATTCGGGTACTCGGCGCTCCATTTCTTCACGTTCGGAATATCCTTGAACTCCCATTTGCAAAGTTTCGATTTTCCGGCGTCGACGGCCTCCGGCGTGGACGCCTTCGCCACAACCTTGCCCTCGTCGTCGTAAAGCGCGCCGGTCAAGCGCAAGCTGCGCGAAGACTTGGCATTGTTGGAAACCAATATTTCAACCTCCAAAGAACCGTCCTTGTACTCGCTATCAAGGTCGGGCTTTATATATATGTCCTTTATGCGCGGATTCGGCTGCCAAAACAGGCGGACGTCGCGGAAAATGCCGGATAGGCGCATCATGTCTTGGCACTCCATGTAGGAACCGTCGGAATAGCGGTAAACCTCCACCGAAACGGTATTTTTACCCATGCGCAAATATTTCGATATGTCGAAAGTTGCCGGCGTGCGGCTGTCCTGTGAATAGCCCACCTTCTTGCCGTTTATCCAAAGGTAGAATGCGCTGTCCACCCCGCCGAATTCTATGAATACGCTGCCGCTCTTCCAATCGGAAGGAATAGTGAACTCCCTCTTGTAGGAACCTACGGGATTTCTGTTTTCCTCGGGATAGTTTGTGGCGTTCCTGTTCTTGGGCGTGGTCATGACAAAGGGCGGATTCGACGCGTCAAAGCCCCAATGCACATTGCAGTAGTTGGGGTTGTCATACCCCTTCATCTGCCAGCTGGACGGAACGTCTATTTCAGCCCACTTTGAAGTGTCGTAATCGTCCTTGTAAAAATCCACGGGCCTGAGCTTGGGAGAGCCCACAAAGTTAAACTTCCATTTCCCGTTGAGGCTTACCTCCAAAGTTGACGGTCCGCCCTCCATAGCCGCCTTGCTCGACTCATAATAGCACGCCGTAGCAGACGGATCCTCTTTGTTTATGCGGAATATTTCCGCATTCTCCCAGTCAGGAACTGCGCCCTCGCGCGTTTCGCTGCTCTGGGATTTTTCGTCCGTGCCGCTGTCGGCAAACGTGACGTCCATTCTGGGAGTCGGGTCGTCCCCAACCGCAGAATCTATTTGTGCGTTCGCCGCATACGCGCAAAACAGCGCGCAGACCGCGAGCGGAAGGCGCAACAACCCAGCGCCCATAATCGTTTTTTTGTAAGCGTATTTCATAAAAGCAAACTAACAGATTTCCCCCTGTTTCGAAGATCCTTATCCTTTCCATTTACATTCGTCAACATTTTTATACTATCCATTCGCCCAAGAAATGTTTTTATGCTTGATAAAACCGCTTTATTCCTTAACTGTCTGGACCGCTATTGTTCGCTTTTTCAGTTTCCTAAACTCCTATGCTAAAATTTGCCAATGCCGTAATATTGCTTCTGCTGCTGGGCACAGCGGCGCTTTTTGCGTATGTATATTTCGGCAAGCCTAAGGCCGAATCCAGAATGCTCGAGGGAACTTTGGCAAAAATAATTCCCGCAAAGGTCGAAGGCTGGGCCTCCAAAGATCTTCCGCTTGGCGACACCCCCGAAGTAGAAAGGGCGGCGCGAAAAATATTGCAGGCCTCAGACTATTTATCCCGCGAGTACAAATCCGACGACGGCTCCTCGGCTTTCGGGCTGTACGTCGCCTATTGGGAAAAGGGTAAAGACGGAACCGCTAACGCATCAAGCCACACTCCCGACAGGTGTTGGGTTGAAAACGGCTGGAAAAACCATCTGGACAAGAAGAAAAGCGACTACCTCTTTGGCGACATCGATGGAATAAAAATAATGCCCGCCTACTATAGGTACATGACTTTCGACAGGGCGGGAATAAGGCGCAATGTCCTGTTTTGGTTCATTGCCGACGGGAAAAGATACGACTACGGCGACGGCAATACCTACGTGCGCAACCCCATAGACTATTTTAAGAATATGTTTATATCCGCTTTTATAGGTTCTCCGGATCTGTATTTTGTCAGGCTGGATTCCGAAACCCCTTTTGAAGAGCTTGCCAAAAACCCTGGTTTTAGAAAAATATTGAAGTCTTTGGGCGAAAACATTCTTTCCGAGGGCGCAGCCATGCGCCCTGCAAAACAGGAAAATTCGGCCTCGGGCGCGAAGTCCAACCAAAACTGACAATTACCGCAACATGCCAGATTCAAACCCCAAACCAGACCTGATCAATAAAATGCCCAAGGAAGTGTGGGTGGGCGCGTTTGCGGTTCTTGTGATGGGTTGCATCTTGACGTTTTTTCTTTCCGAAACGTGGGCAACCAGGCAGGACTATTCATTCGGCTACCTAATGCCGATATTTGCCCTCTATGTGATTTTCGACCGGAAGGAAAAAGTTTTTGCGTACTTTTCCAACGTCGGACTTACTTCCAAGCCCAAGTATTCGCTTGCCAACCTGATTGCCGACACGTTTTTCGGCAGCATGCTGCTGTGCGGACTGGCGGTGTTTTTCCTGTTCGCGTTTATGCTGATAGCAGCGCAGGAGTCTGGCAGCTTGGCCTTCCCCATAACTTTTGGCTTTTCCTTTAGCTTCATCGCCATGGCCTATTTTGCGGCGGCGCGCAAACCGTCAACCATAAAAGAGAGGTTGGGGTTTGTATGCCTCTTTATATTCCCTGCCTTCGCTTGGCTGATATCGGCGCCGCTTTTTAGCTCCGTGGAAAATTTGATAAGCTTGTTTCTGCTGTCAAAGGTCGCAAAAATAGTGTATGCCGTAATGACATGGCTGGGCTATGTTGTGGAGCTAAACGGAAACTCTTTGACCTTTCCCAACGGCTCGGTTGGCGTAGCGGACGCATGCAGCGGAATAAGATCACTGACGGCCTGCCTGTTTGCCGGCTCGTTTTTGGCGGCGGTGTTTCTGGATAAATTTTGGAAGAAGGTGTTGCTTGTGCTTGTCTCGATGTGCCTGGCCTTTTTTAACAATATATTGCGGGCTCTGTTTCTTTCTTTTTGGGCCTACCAAAACGGCCCCGAGTCCATATCAGGGTTTGTCCACGACGCCGCGGGATATTTCGTCCTTGGAATGACCGTCGTTGGGCTTCTTGTCCTCTTGCCCATATTCCAGTTTAGCCGCGTGCCGCCGGGCTTCAAAGAGGAACCGGAAAACGGCGCCGCCAATACACATTAGCCTCGCTTTATAAAAAAGGAGCCAGTCCAGGGTTTGGCGCACCGGGAATGCGTGGGGCGTTCTTTACGGAAAGTTTCCCATTTTTAATAAAGCCCCCCGCCCACGGGCCCGGTTTCAAAGCGCCGCAATTCCATCTGAAAATCCGGGCAAACGCGCATAAAAACATATCGCTTCAACCCGAACGAAAAATCGTTTTCAGCCCCCCGCCTTTCAACTTCCCATTTTCCGGAAGAAACCTATTCCCTCAAAACGCTCCAAGCAAAGAGAAAAGCTGCGGCAATAAACAAAAGCTTGTACACCCCGGGAAGGCAAATTCAAGCGCTCCCTTTCCACAACGGCCGCAAGCGCGCCGGCAGGCTTTTACCGCACGCAATGCCTACTTTAAATATCCTGCAAAATTTTCCGGGGCTGCCTTGTTTTGCATTATGTCGGAGGCCATCTTTTCTGCCGACGGATTGCCCTTGCACTGCTTGCACCAATATACGGCCCTCTGCGGGTCTTTGGGTGCGTTTATACCGCTCCAATAGCGCCATGCAATGTATAGGCGCACGGAATCGTCTGTGCGCTCGGCCGCGCGCTCCAGCCAAAAGAGAGACTGCTCGTCGTCCTTCGGGAAACCGTCCTTACCCTGCAGATACAAGTTTGATATTATCATCGCATGCGACGGGTTCTTGTCGACAAGTTTCATAAAATACTTCCGCGCCATATCCTGGTTTTTTGGCAAATACCTTCCACGCGCATACATTTTGGCTACGGTTTCCAAGGCGGTGTCGTCGCCCAAATCGGCGGCCTTCTTGTACCAATATACGCCTTTTGAAATGCTCCTTGGAAGGCCTCCCCTGCCGCGCAAGTATTTTTTTGCTATGGATGTCATGGCCGCCGTATTGCCGCCCTCGGCCGACGCTATCTCAAGCTCCGAAAGCCGGTTTTGCCACTTGCTCAAATTTTCCGCGTCTCCAAGTTTTTCGCATATTTGCACCATTTTTACGACTGCGTCCGGGTGCCCCTCGTTCGCCGCGGCCTCTATCCAAAAGACCGCCTTGTCCAAATTTTTCGGAAGCATATACCCGAAGAAATACGCATTCCCAAGCGACCACTTTTCCTGCGGCGAGCCGTTTTTTGCCGCCAGTTCGCGCCAATATTGCGCCTTTTGAAAATCCCTCGGCACAATCGTTCCCCCGCCGTAGATTACGCCCAAGTACAGCTGGGCCGCCTGAAAGCCCTGTTCCGCCGATTTTGTCATCCACTTGACGGCCTCTTCGGGATTTTTCTGAAATCCGTTTGTGCCGTTTGCATAAAAAGAGCCTATGGCCAACTGGGCGCCCGCATCTCCGGATTTCGCCCTTTCAAAAATCTCCTTCGGATTTTCCTGCTTTACTTTTGCGCCCGCTGACACACCCGAAACATGTAAACCGCCTCCGGCCTGCGCAGCCGCCCAAAACGGCGCGAAAGCCAAAACACAAAACCACAACGCGAATTTCTTAGCCATATCTAAATAACCTGTTGGGCAAGCAACCCGCTTCTACCCTCAAATTCGGCCATCTCAACCCTGCAAACCGGAATCCGCCCCGACTGCAAAAGCTCGCAAGCCAGACTTTCAAGGCTGTAGAACTCCACACCGCGCCCCGCCGCTTCGTCCAAAAATTTTTCGAACCAGCCCGCATAAGCCATTCCTTCAAGCTCCGCATGCACGGTCAGCACCGGGTTCTCCTGCCGACCCATCTTCTCAAAGAGCATATCCGACATCTCAGCAAGCTTCACCCTGCCCAACACCTCGTCGAGAGTAGGGAGAGTTGTTGGTATCTGAAGCGTCTTAAATTTTCTCCCGCCGAATTCCGGAATAAACGGATAAAGCCCGCGCGTATCAGAGGCGTATAGCAGGCCCGCCTTGTCCTCGGCTTCAAAGGAGCCCTCCGCCACCTGCCACCCGGGTGATCCGCAACACTTTGCCTGCCTGAAAAACACTTTTTCAAACTCGGCCAGCGCCCGCGTGAATTCGGTGTCAACCTCCGTGGAACGCATAGAGCAAAGATAGTCCTGCCATTTGAAGTGGTCCCAGCTGTGTATCCCGCATTCAAACCCGTCGGCGTCAACCTGCTTCATCTTTGCAGAGCACAGCTTCGCTATTTTTGGGGCTTTTAACAATGTGCCGTAAAGAAGCGTCTTTATTCCGTAGTTTCCCGCCACGTTGGAGCGCAGGCACTTTTTTAAAAAACCCTTCCTGAATATCCGCCTGAGAGCCTTCCCCGTATTGTCCGGGCCGAACGAAAAAAGAAATGTGGCAGGCACGGAACGCCTCTTTAATATTTCCGCCAACTTCGGAACGCCGACATCGGTGCCCCTGTATGTGTCCACATCTACTTTTATCGCCAATTTCATGCTACCTGCCAAAACTCCGCTCCAATTCGTAATCTTTGTGCAACAAGTGGTAATCGAGAGTAAGCCTTACCGCCTGCTCAAGTGTCGTTTTCGGATTCCAGCCCAAAATCTCCCGGGCGCGCCTTATAGACGGCACCCTGCGGGGAACATCTTGGTAGCCCTCGCCGTAATATTCCCTGCTGGAAACATTCTCAACAACCGTTTTGCCTGCAGCGTCCGCGTATCCGGGATATTTCGATATCAAACTTATCAGCAGCTCCGCAAGGCCGCGTATCGAAAACTTCATCTCGGGGTTGCCTATGTTAAAAATCTGCCCGTCGGCGCAACCGTCCTTATTCTCTATAATTTTCATAAGGCAGTCTATGCCGTCGTCTATAAATGTAAAGCTGCGCTCTTGGGCGCCGCCGTCAACCAGCTTCAAGGGCTTCCCGTTTATTATGTTGTGAATAAACTGTGTCAAAACCCTCGAGGCCCCCTCTTTCGGGGAGTTTATGTCGTCCTGCTTCGGCCCGATAAAATTAAACGGCCTAAACAGCGTAAATTTCAACCCCTCGTGCTTTCCATACGCCCAAATCACCCTGTCCAACATCTGCTTTATGCAGGAATATATCCAGCGCTCCTTCGCTATGGGGCCAAGCACCAGGCTTGATTGCTCTTCGTCAAACGCCGCGTCCGGACACATCCCGTAAACCTCGGAAGTTGAAGGAAACACTATCCTCTTGCCATACTTGGCGCACCATTCCACAACCCTGATGTTGGATTCGTAGTCAAGCCTGTAAACCCTCAGCGGATCCTTCACATAAAGTGCGGGCGTTGCTATGGCCACAAGCGGAAGCACAACGTCGCAATCCCTCACCGCCGATTCAATCCAATCGTTGTCGGCAAGCGCATCTTTCTTAAAGAAGTGGAACCTTTCGCACTCGAGGCAGTGGCTTATTTTACCAGACGAAACGTCCATTCCCGTCACGTCCCAATTTGTGTCGGTAAGCATTCTCCACGCCAGAGACGACCCTATGAAGCCGTTTACCCCCAATATCAACACCTTTTTCGCGCTCTTCATACCCGTCAGATTCAATACGCCGATGAGCCGGCCAGGCAAGCATAAAATGGGCGCGCGGCACGTTGCCTTATTTCCATATCCACTCTATTTTAGAGTCCGGAGTGCTCTGCACGGCCGCGCGCAGGCCGTAATCGCGGCATATTTGCTCTATGCGCCCGCGCGGGAGAATCGAAAACGCCGTAGACATTGCGTCGCTTTCCGCCGCCGACGCCGCAAACGCCCAAACCCTAAACGGCGGGTTTTCAACCGCCTTGCCCGTGCGCCCGTCGCATATATGCGCCCCTTGTACTGCCGTTCCGGAGCACGCCGCGGCGGTGTCCGGCTCTATATCCACAAAAAAGCCGTCGCCCAAATCCACGCTCCATTTTTTGTCCGCGTTGCAACCCAAGGCGTAAACTGTGCTCGTAAATCCCAGAAACGCGTTTTCAATCTCCCAGGGATCCTTCAACAGCAAAGCCATCTCGTCAACCCCGAAGCCTTTGCCCACCGCGCCGAAGTCCAACCGCCCCGCCGTATTCTTGCGCACAAGAAGATTTTCGTAGTCCACCTCCAACTCCAGCCTCGACGGATTTTCTATCAGCCCGAAACCCGGCGTCTTTTTATTTTTCAAAAAATAATCCCCCATGCATACATCAACGGCGCCGTCGGTTATGGCCGCGGCATTGCAGGCCTGCACAATACAGTCGGCGGTTTCCGAGGCCAATTTGAACACCCCGCCCACGGGCATGTTGTTTATGATGTCGGCCTCGCTGTCGGTGATGTGTATGCTCAAAAGGCTCTCTATGTAATCAAGCCTTGCAAAACAATCCAGAGCCGCACTGCGGGCATACCTTTCGTCTTCATGGTAAATTTTGATGAACAAATTGGAGTTCATGGCCTCGTGCTCGAACTCGAACAATTTTTTTTCTTTCATTTTATATATGCTATTTTTTACGGAACAAAATGTTGTACTTACCCGACCCAAGCTCGATGCTTGGATACTTTCCCTCCATCTTGAATCTCGACTTGTCAACCGTGTTTCCGTCCAGCCTGATAGACCTTAAATTCGAAGTTGGAACCACAACCTTCCCCGAGGAATTTGGCGGTATTTCCAAGTTCCACTCAACCACCCCGTCCGACAGGCGCCAGGCCGACTTCGCCAGGCCGTTTGGCGTTTCGTGCGTGGCCGAAGCAAATGTCAATTCTCCGGACATCGACGGCGCAAATATTATTTTCCGCCACCCCGGTGCCGACTCGTCCATGGCCAAGCCGGCAAGTTTTGCATACATCCACTTTCCAACCGCACCGTAGGCATAGTGGTTGAAAGAGTTCATTCCCACGTCTCCGAATCCGCCGTCGTGCGAATAGCTGTTCCACCTCTCCCACATGGTTGTCGCGCCCTGATTTACCGAGTATAGCCACGACGGATATGTCTGCTTAAAAAATATTTTCTCCGCGACGTCGTCGCGCCCGAATCTGGAAAGCGTCTCCAGCAAGAGCGGAGTTCCCACAAAGCCCGTCCTGAGGTGGTAGTCGCTTCTTTCTATCGCCTTCAAAAGCTTTTCAAAAGACTTCCCCCTGGCCTGCACATCTAAAACGTCGAACGCCAATGCGCACAGGTAGGCCGTTTGGGTGTCGCCCTTCACAGTTCCGTCGGCCGACAGGTAGCGTTCTGCAAACATCTTTCTGTATTTTTGCCCCATGCCGGCATATTTCCTTTCGCCCTCGGAGTCGCCGAGTTCTTTCGCCGTTTTAGCCAGTATGTCGGAGCACAAAACCATATAGGAAGTCGCTATCACAGACTGGTCGGTATTTTCCCAATTTGGGCAAAGCCAGTCGGCATAGCCAACCTTGGAATAGCTTGTCTCGAAATTCCTGTCGGTAAAATCCAAATACCTTTTCATTGAATCGTAGGATTCCGTAAGGAATTTCTTATCCCCGTAGGCCTGCCACATGCGCCACGGCACTATCACCGCAGCGTCGCCCCACGCGGCGTGCGCGTTTTCAAGCCATTTGTGCTTCTCGAAGCACGGCACAACGTCCGGCACAAGGCCCTCGGCTGTCTGCGAATTTCTCACGTCGAGCAGCCATTTCGAGAAGAAGGCCGACACGTCCATATTGAAGGCCGCCGTCAGGCAAAATATCTGGGCATCGCCGGTCCAGCCAAGGCGCTCGTCGCGTTGAGGGCAGTCGGTTGGTATGCTCAAAAAGTTTCCGCGCTGCCCCCATTGTATGTTGCTCTGCAAGGTGTTCACCTTCGGGTGGGAGCAAAGGAAAGTTCCAGCCATGTCCATATCGGTGTGCAGCACCACCGCCTCAACCATATCCACCGAGGGTTTTGTGTTAGGGGGAAATCCGCTCAGCTCAACATAACGAAACCCGTGGAAAGTGAAATTCGGCTCCCATTCCTCCACCCCGAAGGACGAGCCCGTAAATGAGTCTTCCGACTTCGCGCTTCGATAATTCTCGTTGTACAGCGTTCCGTCCTTATTTAGCATCTCCGCAAAGTTTATTGTTATCTTCCTGCCCGGAGACGACGGCACTCTAATCTTAACCCAGCCCACTATATTTTGCCCTACGTCAAACTGAAACACCCCGGGCGCCCTCTCCTTTACATCGAGGGGCTTTAGCGTCATCATTTTTCTGACGGGCCTGTCGCGCCTAGGCAGAACCTTTTCGCTTTTTGATATGTCCCTTGCGTCCACCAGCCTCCACGAAGCGTCGTCGAAATCCGCTTCATTCCAGCCCGGCATGGCAAGGCGGGCGTCGTAAGTCTCGCCGTCGTAGATATCCGCAAACAGCACAGGCCCCTTGGAATACTTCCACGTCAAATCGCTTGCGACAACCTGCGTGCTGCCGTCCTCATAGGCAACTTCAAGCTGCATCAATATCTCAGGCTTAACCCCGTAGGGATAGCCCTTCGACCACCCCATATAACCGGAATACCAGCCGTCGGTTATGGTGGCACCTATTGCATTCGCGCCCTCGTTCAACATTGCGGTGACGTCATAGGTTTGGCTCTGGGTATGCTTCGGATAAACCGTCCAGCCGGTTCCAAGGTAGTCGTCACCAACCTTTGCGCCGTTTATGTAGGCCTGGTACCACCCGTGGGAGGCCACATACAGGCGCGCCGATTTTATGGGCTTTGCCTGCAACTGAAATACTTTCCTCAAATACGCGGGGGCAACAAACTGCCTCTTTATCTCTCCCTTGTTCTTTCCGTAAGAGAATTTCTTTACAACCTCTACCGGTTTGTCCGCCGAAGAAATCCATTTTGCGCTCCACTCCAACGTGGTCTGCAAACCCGCCTCAAACCATTGGGGCTCCGACCACTCCGATGCTATGCCGTTTTCGTCCCAAAATAGAACCTTCCACCATATTCTCTCCCGAGACTTTACCATATCCCCCGTGTACGCAATATTCCTGTTCTGCGCCGAAGTCACCCTTCCGGTGTCCCACAGATGCTTGTCTTCAAGGCCCTCTTTTGTTGCGGCCGTAACTATCCTATACGCCGTCTGCTTCAGCCCTTTTCTGTCGTTTGGCAGCTTCCATGAAAAAGTCAGCGTGCTTATGTCGTATCCCAGCGGATTTGAAAAGTTTTCGCATACAACCGGAGACTGCGGCCTAATTTCATTTTCGGCCGAGAAAACCACCGCCGGCGCCAGCAAGACGGACGCCAACAAACTAAGTCTTTTACATTTCATAATAATATTCTATCGGACACAATCCCGCACGGTTTCGCGCGCTGGCGGAATTGCGCGCCGAACCGCGCGCAGCGCCATACCCGTTGTTTGGATTCTTTGCCCGTAAACGCCCAAGTCAAGTTTTTTGTGGATCCCTTCAGACAGCCGCGGAACAAAATGCAAATCTTGCTTGTCTTTGTTTCCGCCGGAAACTCTAAAAAAACATTCAACAACTTTGCCCTATGAAAACCGTTCTAATTTTTGCCGCAGCCTCGCTTGCCGCATTTTGCGCGCAGGCTGAAAACGCGCCATTAAAACCGGGTAGCACACCCGATCAAAAGGCCCAAAAGTGTTCCGTTGAACCCGCAAAAAAATGCGAACCGCCCTCTAAAAGCCTTTCTGGAACAAGCCGTTCCAAGAAAAGCCAGCCCCAAAACCGCACCCGCAAAAATATCCAGCGCGACGAACTTTAAACGAATCCAAATTTTTCCCCGCGCGCCCTTCCCGGCATTCCGAGCGCCGCCCAGGCGGAGCATGCAGTTTCCGCCGCCACCGGACGCACACTTAGGGCAAGCCGCTACGGCGCCTTTATTTCACAAAAAAATCCGCCGCCAAATGCCGCTTCAGCGTTGCTGTTGCGCCTTTTTTTTGCGCCGCCAGTCCCACGCCAACGCAAACGCTATATACACGCACACGCCCACGCATATTCCGCAGTCGGCCACATTAAACGCCGGCCACCTGTACCCCAAAATGGGAATATGCACGTCTATGAAATCTATAACATGCCCGTAGAGAATCCTGTCGGCAAGATTCCCCAGCACGCCTCCAGCAAACAGCCCTGCGCACAATTTTCCCGCCGGATTGTCCAATTCCAACTCTTTGCGGAAAAACCACATCGCCGCAAGCGCAAGTATGGCCACCGACGAGAGAAAATAAGTCCTGCCGGAAAACAGGCCCCACGCCGCGCCCTCGTTTGTTATGTGAACCAAATAGACATACCCGTCCAATACGGGAATCGGCTCTTTCCCCGAACCAAAATGGTAAGTCGGCGAGCCGGCCTCCCAGGGGATATTTTCAATAACCGCCAACTTTGTCAGTCTGTCGGCGGTCCACAACAAAAGCGCCGACACCACAAAGAGCATCGACCCCTTCACCTTATGAAAGAAACCCGCCGGCATAACACAACCCGTCTCAGACTCTGATTTAAGCAATCGCCCCGGGAACTTCCTCAAGACTCATGCTCTTCTTCGCCGCCGCTGCCGTCGGCGCCCATGTCCCCAAAGCCTGACCACTGCATGCTCTTGGCGCGCTTAAGCTCAAGCTCTTTGCGCTCCTGACCCTCCTTAGTGTAGCGGGTGAAAGGTATAGACTCAAGGCGTTCGGCCGGTATGGGCGCACCGGTGTATTCGCATATCCCATAAACGCCCTTTTTCATTCTCTCTATGGCCGCGTCTATCTCGTGGATAATCTCGTGCTCTGATGAAAGCAAGCTGAAGGCCATATCTCTGTCGAAACTTTCCGACCCGGCATCCGCAAGGTGCTGCCCGTAAGAGGACAAATCTCCCGAATCCTCCTTCGCAGAGCGCTTTAAGACCTCTTCCGAACGTTCGGAAACGCCCTCGGAATGCTTCTTGCGCAGCTGGACAAGCATGCTGTAATACTTTTTCCACTTGCGCGGAATTTCCTTCTCAATATGCTTCTCGCGGGTGGGCACCTCAACGGGGTTAAAGCCCAAAATATCCGCTATGCTTGCCGCATCAAAACTCTGTACAACTTTTTTCGCCTTTGGAACTTTCGACGCTCCCACCGATTTCTTTTCCGATTTTCCGGTCTCTTTGCGCGCCTGTTCTCCAACGGGAAGCCCCGCAGCTTTGTCTTTAAAATACGCGTCGAGGTCCTCAAGGGTGAAATAGATGGATTCCGAATGGCGCACCCTGCCGCGATTTTTGCCCTTTTTTTTCATTTCGGGCTCGTCCAGCTTCAATCCGCTCAGCGGAGCCTCCGCCTGTTGCGACTGCTTTTTTTGTTCCGCCTTTTTGGAATCCTGCCTCTTAACTTCTACTTTTTTTGGCGAATCTGATTTCTTTGAAACACCCGCGCTCTTTTCCCCGGATGCCCCCTTCACCTTTACCGAAAGCTTTGGCTTAGCAGGTTCGCCCTTTGCCCCGTCAGCTCTTCCTACCGACACCTTCACAACCCCGCCGCCGGTTCCCTTTGAAGCCGAACCCTTCGCCTGTTTTGAACCTGCCGAAGAATTCGACAGCACCCTGCGCCCAGAAGAATCTTTCGCCTTTGAAACATTTTTCGGCGCAGACTTCGCCGCCGCCGGTTTCGACGAAGCAACTTTAACCGGCACACTTTTCCCAGAAGAACTGTTTTTTAAAACCGCCTTTGTCCCGGAAGCTTTTTGCTTTGCGCCCACTGTAGGCTTTGGCTTCGGAGCTTTCGCTGCGGGCTTAACAACGCACTTCTGTGCCGACTTTGCCGGAACCGCTTTCACCCCCGCCGCCGGTTTTTCCGCCTTGCAAGAACCCTTAGCCGGCGCCTTTGCCGGCGCTTTCGCCGCCGATGCCTTTTGCTTTTTGACAGTCTTAGAACTCATAATAGCAATCAAATATTTTTAACAGCCTTGCCGCAACGCTCGCAAAGTCCGTCTGGGCCAAGATCGGGCAATATTCTCCAACATCTGACACAGCGCTCGCCCTTGGCCGGAGACGCCTTTACAGCCAAGTCCTCCACATCGGCCTCCACTATATTCGCGGCCGAAACTATGAAAATTTCCGGCAAACTTTCCTCAAATTCTTTCAATAAAAGCGCGTCGTCGCCGCCGCGCGGCACCACCACCTCGACAGATGCCTCCAGGCTCTTCCCTATGGCTTTGCTCTGGCGAAGGCGCTCAAGCTCCTCGTTTACGGTGTCTCGAATTTCAAGAACGCGCTCAACCTTCGCAAACACGGCGGCATCCTTATATTCGGGAAGGACAACCGGCCAACTCTGAAAATGGACAGAGTCTTCTATATATTCGGCGCCACGCTTGAAACTATAAGCCTCATCCGCGGTAAATGTCAGTATGGGGGCGCATACCCTTATGAGCATGTCGCTTATTATGTCCATTGCAGTCTGGGACGACCTGCGCTCAAACGAGTCCGCTGCAAGCGTGTAAAGCCTGTCCTTAAGGATATCGTGGTATATGCGCGAAAGCGCCACTCCGCAAAAATTGTCTATCAATTTGTACACTTTGTGGAATTCATACGCGTCATATGCTTTTTGAGCCTCCTCGACAAACAGCGCAGCCTTGTGCAGCGCCCATTTGTCTATCGCCGTAAGCTTAGACACCTCGACAGCCTTCGATTTGTCGAAATCCGAAAGATTGCCCAACTGGTACATCAGCGTATTTCTGACCCCGCGATAGGCGTTGGCCACATGGGTCATTATGCCGTCTGAAATTGGCATGTCGCTCTGATAGTCTACCGAGCTTATCCACATTCTGACTATGTCCGCGCCCCATTTTTTCACGTACATGTCGGCCGTTTGCGGTTTGCCGTCGCTCTTGGATATTTTCCTGCGCTGCTCGTCAACTATGAAGCCGTGCGTTATAACCTTCTTATAAGGCGCGCCGCCCTTCACCGCAACCGCCGTCAAAAGCGAACTTTGGAACCACCCTCTGTGCTGGTCGGAACCCTCAAAATAAAGATCGGCCGGCCACGAGAGATCATCAAGCCTGTTTAAGACGGCCATGTGGCTGGAACCGGAATCTATCCATACGTCCAAAGTGTCCTGCCCCTTCTTAAGGCTGCTTACATCGCCCCATTCCGAAGGCACGTCTATCCCGCCAAGTATCTCCGACACATCCTGCGAATACCACATGTTTGTGCCGAGCTTTTCCACCTTGTCGGCTATCGCCCTGACCACCCGCGCATCCAAAAGCGCCTCCCCGTCGGCGCGGTAAAACGCCGGTATCGGAACTCCCCACGAACGCTGGCGCGATATGCACCAGTCGGGGCGCGATTCCACCGCCCCGCGTATGCGGTTTTCTCCCCTCTCGGGAATCCACTCCACCCCGGATATGGCCTCCAGCGCCGCCTTGCGGAAACCGCCCTTGTCCATCGACACAAACCACTGGTCCATCGCCCTAAATATCACCGGCGTCTTCGAGCGCCAGCAATGCGGATACTGGTGCGATATCTTTTCTATCTTCAAAAGCGCCCCCGCCGCGTCCAAAAGCTCGAGAACTTTTCCCGTTGCCGCGCTTCTGCCGCGCTCGTCCTCAAGAACGCTCAGGCCAACAAGGTCTTTGTGTATCCTGCCGTCGTCAACATAACAGCCCGCGTCGTCTATGGGCGAATATATCTCCAGCCCGTGCTCAAGGCCAACCTGATAGTCTTCCAGGCCGTGCCCAGGCGCAATGTGCACAACGCCAGTTCCGCTGTCTACCGTCACATAGCGCGCGCAAAAAACCGTACTCCACCTGTCGGCTATCGGGTGCTTGCCCCTTATGCCTTCAAGGTCGCAACCCTTGCAAAGGGCCTTTATCTGCGCGCCTTCAAGCCCAACCGACTTTACAAAAGCATCCGCGAGGGCCTCGGCAACTATAAACGTCCTGCCGCCCGCCGACACCGCCGCGTACATTATGTCGGGATTTACCGCCATCGCCAAATTCGACGGTATAGTCCACGGAGTTGTGGTCCATATCACTATCTCCGCCCCGCTTAAGCCCAACTTTGCATTCGAGTCTTCATCAAGCTTGAACGGAACCCATATCGACGAGCTGACGTGGTCTTTGTACTCTATTTCAGCCTCGGCCAATGCGGTCGCGCACGGGATGGACCAATACACCGGCTTCTTGCTCCTGTACACCAGCCCCTTGTCTATGAAGGCCGCAAACGTGCGCAAAATGTCGGCCTCGTAGCCCGGATTCATCGTCTTGTATTCGCGCTCCCAGTCCGCCAGAATTCCAAGCCTTACAAACTGGCTGCGCTGCTTGTCCATAAATTCCCGCGAGAAATTTGCGCACTCCTGGCGCAATTGCGCAACGGACAAATTGCGCTTCTGCTCGCGCAAAATTTTGGTCACCTTGTGCTCTATTGGAAGGCCGTGGCAATCCCACCCCGGAACATAGGGGGTGGAATACCCGCGCATCGACTTATAGCGCAATATAACGTCCTTCAAAATCTTGTTCAGGGCCGTGCCTATGTGCACGTCTCCGTTGGTGAACGGAGGACCGTCGTGCAGGATAAATTTCGGCCCGCCGGCATTCTTTTCTTGTATTTTGGCGTACAGCCCGTTCTTTTCCCAATGCGCTATCCTACCGGGTTCGCGCCTGACAAGATCCCCCCTCATGGGGAAGTTTGTCTTGGGAAGATTCAACGTGTCTTTGAAGTCTTTTTCCGACATCTCAATATTCCAAAAAGCGTTCTACCAACCGCAAACTTTACTCAAAAGCAAACTACCTAAAACGGGAACATATTGTCCCAAACAGAGCCCGATTTCTCGCTTTTGGGCTTGTCTTCCTGCCTTATGGGCTCAACTGCCGCCTCCTTTGCCGGAACGGCTTTAGCCCCAGCGCTTTTCACTTCCGCAGCAGTCCGCACAGTTTCGGCAGAGGCCTCGCGCGCAGATCGAACCGCCGCCTCGGAACGCGCCGCCGTATCGTCCTCGGAGGAATTTGCATCTACGCCCAATTTGGCCTCCGCGCGGGCGCGGGCAAGCGCGAACTTCTCCCTTGATTCCGAGCCATACTCCGTTTCCGCAATCTCAGCAGCGCGCGCCTGGCGCGCGCGCATAAGCCCCTTTATGCGCAGCTTGAGAGATTTGTTCTCGCGCCTGAGCTCGGATATCAGCTTGGAGTCAGCATCCCTGGTCTCCGACAGCTTGTTCTTCAAACTCTCCACCTGGCTTTCAAGCTTGGCAATCTTGTCCTTTAAAAACACGACATCCGAACGCGTCGGCGCCGCGGACTCCTGAGAGTGCGCCACGGACGCCGCAACGCACCATGTCGCCAATGCCACACATGCCCATATTTTCTTCATATCGCCTCATTCAAACAAATCCCCTTCTGCTTTGCAAATTTTTTATCCGCCACAAATCGCTTTTTTGCACACTGTTTTAAAAACCGAAATCAACTTACCCAAAAAACAACTCCTTCCTGGAGCTTGTGTTTCAGATTCCCTCTCCAATCCGCCCAAATGAAATAACACTTCCTGCCCCAACTTCCCGGCCCGACGCAAAAACGCGCAGCCGCGTGCAAAAAAAACGCGGCCCGCCCAAAGGGGCGAACCGCACTCCCAAAAAAAACATTTCCAAACCTACTTGTCGAACTGGCGGATTGGCGAATACATATCGGCCTTCATATCCTCAGGAGATGGACTGGCCGAATGCGTCCAACCGCCGCCAAGCGCGCCTATTAAGTTCACGCACGCCCTGTACTTGTCACCCAATGTGGACAACTGCAAGCGCTCGTTTTCAAGGGCTATCCTCTGCGCGTCGCTGACGGCAAAATAGTCTTCGGCGCCAAGGTCGTACTGCTTTTGCGTCAGCTCCTGCACCTTCAACGAAGACTTGGTTACATCGCACCTGCGCACATATTCCACATTTAAGTAGTTTATCGATGTCAGCGCGCCCTCCACATCTCCTATTGCGGACAAGACCGTCGCCTTGTATTTTTCAAGCGCCAGCTTATGCGCGGCAAGCGCCACCTGCTTTTGCGCGTAAATGCGCCCCGCCTGGAAAATCGGGATATACACCTGCGGGCTAACGCCCCACGCAAAACTGCTTGCGTTTACAAGCTTTTCAAAATCTGACGCGGCATAGCCCATGTTGCCCGTTATCGAAACCGTCGGGAAAAACCCCGCCTGCGCAACGCCTATTTCCGCATTTGCCGCAAACACCCTGCGCTCGGCGGCCGCCACGTCGGGGCGACGCTCAAGCAACTGCGAAGGAACAGCCTTCGGAAGCTTCGGGAGCTTTTCCTGAAGCGGATGCGGCACAAATTTAAACTGCGACGGCGCCTCGCCCACAAGAATGGCAAGCTGAGTCACCGAAACCGCCATCGACCTTTCCACCGCCGCCAGCTGGGCAGCGGCCTCGTTTTCCTGGAGAATTGCCCTGTGCAAATCCAAGTCGTTGGCGTAGTTAAATTTCACCCTGCGCCTTATGAAGTCGGTCTGCTCTTTGCGAACTTGTAAGGTGCGCTCAAGCAACTCCTTCTCAGAGGCGTACTGCCTTATGGTAAAATACATCGTGGCCACGTTTGTGTGCAGCACAAGCATGACATTGTAATAGTCGTCCAAGGCCGCCTGCGCCTGGCCTTCGGCCGACACAACCATGCTCTGCACGCGCCCAAACAAGTCCAAATCCCACGTCAGGCCCAAGCCTATTGCCCATTTGTCGTAGGTGCCGCTGGTGGCGGTCTGGTCGTAATTTTTGGAAGATCCCGTCCTGGCGTAGGACGCATCGCCGGAAATCCACGGATACAGCTCCGATTCATTCATGCGGGCGTTTTGCCTTGCCTGCTCAACCGTGTAAAAAGCCGTAGCCAAGTCCGGATTTTTCTGGTTGCATATCGTTATTAGCCTGTCGAGCTCTTTGTCGCCGAATATGCACCACCACTCGCCCTTCGGCAATCCGTCGGAAGGCACCGCGCTCTTCCAAAGACCGTCGTCCCGCGAAAAGTGCTCGGCCTTAAGATCCCACTTGGCAACCTCGGAGTCCGGATTCTCATAATCCGGGCCCACCATGCAGGAGCTCAAAACCCCCGCGGCAGTTCCCATCAACAATATTTTTGCGATAGATCTCATATTTCCCCCAAATCAGCCCTCCATTTTAGGCGCTTTGTAATTGCGCCTTATCACATAGAAGAATATAGGCGTAAAAATCAAGCCCAATATTGTCACGCCCAACATTCCAAAGAACACCGACGTTCCCAAAGCCTGGCGCAACTCGGAACCCGAACCCGTCCCGAACGCCAATGGAACAACACCCAAAATGAACGCAAACGACGTCATCAAAATGGGCCTCAGCCTGTTCCTGGCGGCGTTGCTTACCGCGCTGACAATTTCTTCGCCCTTTTCCTGCCTCTGTTTTGCGAACTCCACTATAAGTATCGCGTTCTTGCAGGCAAGCCCTATCAGCACAACAAAGCCTATTTGCGTCATGATGTTGTTGTCAAGCCCCCTAAGCAGAACGCCCGCCACCGCGAACAATAGCACCAACGGCACCACCAATATAACCGAAAGCGGCAATTTCCAGCTTTCGTACAGCGCCGCCAGCAACAGGAACACAAACAACACGCACATGCCGAATATGTATATCGACGTGTTCCCAACCCGCTTTTCCTGGAAGGCCAAGTCTGTCCACTCAAGGTCCATGCCGTCCGGGAATATCTGTTTGGCTATGCGCTCTATGGCAGCCATTGATTCACCCGTACTGTATCCTATTCCGCAGTTGCCCATCATCTCGGCGGCCGGATACAAATTGTATCTGCCCACGCGCTCGGGGCCTATCGTGCGCTCCACGGTGGCAACCGAACCCAGCGGAACATTTACGCCGCGCACATTCGGAACTTTCAGGTTGTATATGTCGGATATGTCGCTTCTGTTGCCGCCTTCAGCCTGCGCCATAACCCTGTAAACGCGGTTCAAAATATTGAAGTCGTTTACGTACACCGAGCCCAAATTGAACTGCATGGTTTCAAATATCGACGAAATCGGAACGTTCAACTTCTGGGCGCGCTCGCGGTCTATGTCCACATACAACTTCGGCGACGAAACGCGGAACGTGGTAAAGCCAAGCGACACCGCCGGGTCTTTCATAGACTCCATAGCCAGCATTCTCGTGTATTTTTCCACGTCGTTTATGCCCCTGCCGGTCTTGTCTTGGACCATCGCCTTAAAGTCTCCCCCGGAACCTATGCCCTGCACTGCGGGCGGCGTCAACACGAAGGTTGAAGCCTCGGGCACCTGCTTCATGAGCGCATACGACAAACTCTTTATAAATGTGTCGAGATGGAGGCCCTTCTTGAGGCGCTCGTCCTTGTCGTGAAGCTTCATAAACAATGCCGCCGCGTTCGACGCCTTTCCGAAGGTTGCGCCGTTGAGGCCCACAACCGACATTACGGTATCCACGTCCGGAAAACTCCTTATTATGTTTATTATCTTCTTTACGGTTTTGTCGGTATGGTCGAATGCCACGCCGTCGGGCAGCTGCACCGTGCAAAATACATATCCGGTATCCTGCTTGGGAATGAAGCCCTTGGGCGTTATTTCAAACAGATGAATCGTAAGGCCCAACAACACGACATAAAGCAACAAGATCGGCGCCCAAAGCTTTATGGAAAATTTCACCACGCTCTTGTATATGTCGGCAACCCAGTTGAACACCGCGTTAAAGCCCCTGAAGAACCAGCCAAACGCCAAATTCCACATCCGCGTAAACAAATCGGGGCGCTCTTGATACCCCATCATTACCGCGCAGAGCGCCGGGGAAAGTGTCAGAGACACCACCCCAGAAAGTATCGTCGACACCGCTATGGTCAGCGCAAACTGGCGGTAAAACTGCCCCGATATGCCCTCTATAAACGCCGTCGGAATAAACACGCTGCTCAACACCAAAACTATCGCTATCAGCGCGCCCTGCACCTGGGTCATAGCCTTCTTTGTAGCCTCTTTCACGGACAGGCCGTCGCGCATGTTTCTGTCGACATTCTCCACAACAACTATGGCGTCGTCGACAACTATGCCTATGGCCAAAACCAGGCCGAACAAGCTTAAGTTATTTATCGAGAACCCGAACAGCGACATGAAAAAGAACGTGCCCACCAAAGAAACGGGTATCGCAAAAAGCGGGATAATCGAAGCCCTCCAGTCTTGGAGAAACACCATCATAACAACCACCACCAACAATACCGCCTCAAAAATCGTGTGGTAAACGGCGTTTACAGACGAGCGTATGTATGCGGTGTTATCGACTGCTATGTAGTAGTCCATGCCTTCGGGGAAATCCTCCTTCATTTCGTCGAGGGTTGCGCGAATGACCTCCACTGTGTGAAGCGCGTTTGTCCCCGGCAGCTGGTAGAGCGCCATCGTCACAGCCGGAGACCTGTTCATGTAAGACTCGTCGCTGTAAGTGTACGCGCCCAACTCTATGCGCGCAACGTCCTTCAACTGCACAATCTTGCCGTCGGGCGTGTACTTTATTATGATTTTCTCAAACTCCTCCGGAGATGAAAGCCTTCCCTGCGTGTCTATAATAAGCTCGTGGGCCGCGTCGGGGTTTGTTATCGGCGGCTGGTTTATTTTTCCGGCTGCAACCTGCTTGTTCTGTTCGCGCAAAGCCGCAACCACCTGGGACGCCGTCATATTGAAGTGCGAAAGCCTATCCGGGTTCAACCATATGCGCATGCTGTACTCGCGGGATCCGAACACCGTAATATCGCTAACTCCGTAAATTCGGGCAAGTCTGTCGTTCATCTGCGTTATGGCGTAGTTTGTCATGTACACCTTGTCCCTGCTTCCGTCCGGCGACACCAAGTTCACCGCCACAAGCATGTCGGGGGAACGCTTTTTAACAACAACGCCTATGCTGCGCACCTCTTCGGGCAAGCGCGGCTCCGCCATGGAAACGCGGTTTTGCACCTGCACCTGGGCTATGTCTATGTTTGTGCCAAGCTCGAAGGTGACATTTATGGTTGCGCTTCCGTCGGCGTTGCACTGGCTGGACATGTACATCATGTTCTCAACGCCGTTTATCTCCTGCTCCAGCGGCGCTATGGCCGTATTCATCAATATCTCAGGAGACGCCCCGGGATAGTTGACTATCACCGCAATTGTCGGCGGAACTATGTCCGGATATTGCGTGACGGGCAATCTTACATACCCCACAATGCCCAACATCGTTATTATGATGGACACAACCGCCGCAAAAATCGGCCGGTCTATGAAAAAGTGAGAGAATTTCATCGTTTTTTCCCCAATTCTACAGCAAACGCCCCCTACTTGGCCGACGCATTCGACTGCCCCGCCTGTTTCTCAGGCTTTGCCTGTGCGGCTTCCTTCGCCGCAGACTGCCCCTGCCCCGAAGCAGCCGGTTTTTCCGCATCGTCTCCGACGGGTTCGCCCTCCTTAAGTTCGGAAGGTATCACCTTGCTGCCCGGATTCGCCCTGTGCAAACCCTGCGCCACAACCCTGTCCGACGGAGAGAGCCCCTCCTCTATTATTCTGTACTTGCCGTAAAGCCTTCCAACCTTTACGGCTCTATACCTGGCAACATTGTTTTCGTCTATAACCACCACATAGCGGTTTACCAAGTCGGTTCCTATAATTTGCTCGGGAATGATGATGGCTTCGGCCGAAGCAGAGGCCCTCATTCTGACCTTCCCGAACATTCCCGGCAAAAGGCGGCCGTCCTTATTATCAAAATCCGCACGCAGCGTAAGGCTGGAAGTTTCCTGGCCTATCCTGTTGTCATAGTAGTTCAATATTCCCTTGAAAACCTTGCCGCCCTCGAGGGTCAGGCGGAACTCCACCTCCGGGCCGGTCTTCTTGACCATGTCTATCTGCTCCAATACACCGTTCTTGACGTAATTTAAATAGTCGCGCTCGCTTATCTCAAAATACACCTGAACGATATCGTTCTTGATAATCGTGGTCAAAAGCGTGGAATTGGCGGTTATCAAGTTGCCTATATCCACAAAAGTTTCGCTGACGCGCCCGGACATCGGCGCGCGGATATGGGTGTATTCCAAATTCAATTCAGCCTCGCGCAAAACTGCCTGCGCGTTCATGAGGGCGGCCTCGGCAGAAAGCAGCTCGCTGTTTCTGGTCTCCAATATTTCCTTGGAAATGGCGTTTGCAGCGTAAAGCTCCTTGGCGCGCGTCATATTGCTCTTGGCTAATATCAGACGCGCCTCAACCTCTTTGAGAGCCGCGCGCGCCGCCGCCGCCGAAGCCTCGTACGGACGCGGATCTATCACAAAAAGAAGGTCGCCCTCCTTCACGTATTCGCCGTCCTTAAAGTTTATCTTCTGCAAATACCCGTTTACCCGTGCACGCAACTCTACCGACGCTATAGATTCTATCCTTGCCGTGTATTCGTCCCAAATGTCCACCGCCCTCTTCTGCGGATGTATGTACTTCACCTCCGACATCACCGACAACGCCGATGCGTTGTCCTCTTTCTTGCTGCAACTGGAAAACATGCTGGCCGCCAATACAGCCACCGCTATTGTTGTTATATATTTCTCTATCATATAATTACTTAAAAATTTTATCTAAAAGTTCTGCGCTTATCGCCTTCACTTTGTCGGCGGCCTCCGCGTCAAATTTATCCCAACCCATCGATCGCTTAACCCCCGTGCGGGCGTTGTTGAACATGTGCACCTGCCCAAGAAGCATCTTCGCCATAATATAGGCATTCTCACCGGCATACCGGCCTCCGCTTGCTATTGTAATAAGTTGGCTCATCATCTCGTTTATCGGCTTGAATGCTTTCTCAAAAAATAGGTCGAATATCTGCCCGTTGTTGAACTCCTCGCGGGTTATTATCATTATTATATTTCTCAAAATATCGCTGGCACTGTCCTCACAGCACATGCGGGATTCCAATATATGCCTTATCAACTCCTTGGCGTCTTTCGCCGAACGGCTCTTCCTGACTTCCTCAAAGCGCTCATAATGTTCCCTGTCGTATATGGCTATAAAATCTATTATCTGCCGCGCAACCTCAGCGTAAAGTTCCTCCTTGCCGCCAAAGTAGTAGTTTATTGCCGCATGGTTGACCCCCGCGCGCTCCGCTATCTTACGCGTCCGGGCCGCCCCAAGCGAATTAAGCCCAAATTCCTCGAGAGCCGCACTCACTATTCTGGCTTTCGCCCCCGACGGCTTTGCGCCGGACATCAATAGTCCTATTTGGTTCTCCTCTGCCATATAAAAATTAACCAAATGGTTTAACCTTTTGGTTTTGTCAACTTTTTTTTAAAAATTTCTAGCAATTCCGGCCAAGGCCGGCGGCGTGCGCTTCAGCCGGCGGCATTTAAGGACACCCCTATTCGCGAAAGCCATACGAAAGCCCAAGCGCCACTATTGGGCGCTTAATCTGCCCTGGAGATTTTTATATTCGGCAAAAAACGCCCGCGTTGACCGGGGAAAGGCCCACCAATATAAGATCGGAACTGCCCGAGAAATTCTCCCGAGCAACAAAGCTCAGCAAGCCTGCCAAAAAACCCTGCCCCGCACAAAATTCGGACATCTGCCGAAGCTGTACAACATGGGAAACATTCCCAAAGGCATTTTTAATGCTATTTAATACGCGCGTATCCTCGCCAAAGCTTTTTTGGCCTCTTCGTGTCCCTGTTTTGCCGCCTGCCTCAACAGTTCCGTACCTTTCAGAGTGTTTTTTTGCACCCCCACCCCGTTGTAATAACACGCTCCAA
Source organism: uncultured Verrucomicrobiota bacterium (assembly GCA_949287395.1). Taxonomy (GTDB): domain Bacteria; phylum Verrucomicrobiota; class Verrucomicrobiia; order Opitutales; family Intestinicryptomonadaceae; genus Merdousia. The sequence goes on along the minus strand of CASEFZ010000071.1, from coordinate 1,589 downwards.
GATTTGCCTGCGCCTGGGCGTCGCCCTTGTCGGCGGCGAGCTTTAAATACTTGATTGCCTCTGGAATATCCTGGGGAACGCCCTCCCCGTTTATTAGGCACCTTCCAAGATTGCTTTGCGCATGCACATCGCCGCCGTCAGCCGCCAATTTTAGCCACTTTAGGGCCGCCGGCGGATTCTTCTCAATTCCCGTGCCAGTCAAATAGCAATATCCAAGCGAACTTTGCGCCTCCAAATTTCCCGCCCGTGCCGCATGCCCAAACCACTTCGCGGCCTCAGCCGGATTCTCCGCGCACCCGTAGCCGTTCAAATAACAATCGCCAAGGTTATTCTGCGCTATCGCATAGCCGCTCTCGGCCGACTTCAAGTACCAGCCAACCGCCGCCGACGGATTTTTCTCAATTCCCCAGCCGTTCATCAAACAAACCGCAAGATTGTTCTGCGCCTCGGCATTCCCTCCGACCGCCGCGCTCGTGAGCCACTTTACCCCTTTTGACAAATCCGCCACAACGCCCAAACCCTGCAAATAGGCCATTCCAAGCGATGCCTGTGCAGGCAAATACCCATTCTGCGCCGACTTCTCAAACCATTTTATCGCCTTGTATTCGTCCGGAACTCCGCCGAGGCCTTTAGAATAATACACCCCCATGTGGTTCTGGGCCACCGCATTTCCCTCCGCCGCGGCCTGGAAATATTCGAACGCCTCTTTCTTGCCCTTTCCCTCTATTGCGCCGTCCAGACACGCCCTTCCAAGCGAAACATTCGCCCTCAAGTTCCCGTTCTTTCTCGCCGCCTCGAACAATTCCACGCCTTTGCGAACGTCTTTTTCCACGCCCTCTCCCGAATAAAAACAAACACCCAACATATTTGTGGCAGCAGCCAAGCCTTTCTTATGCGCCTTTTCAAACATCGCAGCCGCCGATTTCGCGTCCCTGGACAACCCCTTTGCCTCCAATAGGCAAACTCCAAGCGCATACTCCGCATATTTATTGCCGGAAAAAGCCGATTTAGAAAACATATACGCCGCTTTTTGCAAGTCTGGCGCAACCCCCTTGCCAAAAAAATAACTCACACCGCAAATAAACTGGGCGTTTGTATCGGACTTCTCCGCCTTCTGAATATAGGCTGCAAAGTCTTCGGTAGTTATCTCCAAAGCACCTGTCCTATCAAAATCCAAATAGGCGCAGGCAAGCTTGGCGACATCTTCAATACTGCCGCTTTTCGCGGCACCTAATACGCAATACCCCGCAACCAAAAGAGATGCCGAAATTAAAACCCTGCCTATGTTTAAAAATCTCATATTTCTTAAAAGTAAAAGGCGCCGCGCCAACTCACAGGCGCCGCGCCAACAACCTAAACACGCCGCAAATATGCAAAGCGGCAACGCAAACAACTATTTGCGCCTTCTGAAGAAAGCCGCCGCCAAAGCCAAAGCGCCAAGACAAAACGCCACAGTCGACGGCTCGGGAACAACCACATACTTGACATACAAGCCGTCGTCATTCACGGTAAACAGGGCCTTGTAGTCCCCGCTTTCATTCGAGAAAATATTTGCCGTAAAGTCGTCGGCCAAAAGCTCCGTCTTATTT
>CASEFZ010000070.1 GCA_949287395.1 uncultured Verrucomicrobiota bacterium | reverse complement strand
CGATTTCGGGGAAATGAAATTTGCCGCCCCCGCTTTCGGAGCGTCCAGATAAAATTCGGTATAGCCGCGGTTAAAGCTCTTGCGCTCGTCGGGATTAAACTGCACATAACTTTCGCCATATCTCTACCTTGAAAGGTTCCTTTTTGCAATTTCCGCGTCGAGAGCTTTGCGGTAGAGCGCGGTTATATTCTTTACATAGGAGGCGTCCTTAAGCCTTCCTTCTATTTTAAAAGAGCTCACACCAGCGTCTATCATATCGGACAACCTTTTCAGCCTGTTCATGTCGCGTAGGCAGAGGTAGTGCGCCTGCGGCATGATTTCCCTGTTGTCGGCGTCGAGCAGGGCATACGGCATTCGGCACGGTTGGGCGCACTCGCCGCGGTTTGCGCTCCTTCCCCCAACGGCGTGGCTCAAGTAGCATTGGCCGCTGTATGATACGCAGAGCGCGCCGTGCACAAAACATTCTATTGCCGCACTTACGGAGCCAGAGATGGACGATATCTCGGAAAGGCTCAATTCCCTCGCCAAAACAAGGGTTTCAAAGCCGCAGGCTTCCAGCATCTTGGCTTTTTCAGGGGTGTCTATGTGGCACTGGGTGCTTGCGTGCAGGGCAAGGGGGGGAAGGTCGCACTTAAGAAGGCCCAAATCCTGCAAAATTACGGCGTCTATCCCGGCGCGGTAGAGGCGCCATACCAGCTTTTCGGCTTCAAGTAGTTCAGAGTCGGTTAAAATTGTGTTTATAGCTGCGTACACTCTTGCGCCGTAGATGTGTGCAAAGTCGCAAAGCTTTGCTATTTCGTCGGCGCTGTTTGCGGCTTGTTTGCGTGCGCCGAAACGGTCGGCGCCTATATATACGGCGTCGGCGCCGGCAAGTATGGCCTCTCTGGCAATGGAGGTGTCGCGGGCCGGTGAAAGCAGTTCTAAGGGGCGCCTCATTGGCTTATGCGCTAAGAATCCTCAGATTTTTTTCCGGGGGCAAATGCGAACCATGCAAAGAGTGCCGTCAGTATTATCAACGGCATCAGGCCATTCGTCATTCCCGCTGTTCCAAAATATCTGGACGCCTCGCATTTCTCTATGTCAAAGCATGAGCGATACAATTGAATCATGAAGACCAGCCCCGCGTGCAGGCTTATCGGAACAAGCAGGTTTTTGGTCTTTATATAAACGGCGCAAAGCAGCATTCCGAACATTGCAAGACTACAAAAGGGCACCAGCGCAAAGTTTTCCGAAATTCCTATTGCGTCGTAGTAGGCGACAAAAAAGCCTATGTCCCAATCGGTGCAGCGCAGCCCCCCGGGTATGTTTGCCCATGCCGAATCAGGAACTTTGAAATGTTTATAGGCAAAAAACAGCGAGCTTAAAATTACCGCAGTTAAAGGTGTTGATGCCGTGTAAATTGTGCGCATTATAAGACCCCTGAACACTATCTCCTCAAGAAAGCTCAATATTACGGCTCCCAATATAGCCGTCGACATCGCCTTGAGAACTGTTGAAAAGTCAAGACCCGCTTTCAGTGAAGAGTCTGCAAACATTATTTGCATCGAAAATATGGCTCCCGCCAAAACTATGCCAAATAGAAAAAATTTTCCTGCCGAAAACAAGCTTTGCGCGTTGAAGCGTATCCCGAGGTTTTTTATGGAAAACAGTCCGCATTTAGCCAAAACCCACGGGAGAAATATTATGATAGGTATCCAGCGCATTCTGTCGAAATAGACGTCCATTTTCTTCCCAAGCAGCCAAGTTGTGGTGTCCGAAGGGGAAACAGAATGAACCCACTCGACAAACCAATAAGCGGGGGCGGTCGCAAACGCCGCAAATATTGTTGCCCCAATATAGACGGCCAAAAACAGGAGCAGGCCCTTGTAGGAATACTGGTCCGGCTCAAGGTTGAAAAGCATCAGGCTCTTTTGTCTTTTGAACATGCCGCGCATTTTACGCCTGAAAGATTTTTTTTAAAGTACAAATTTTTTACGAATATACATTTATAACGGCTTGCGTTCAGCACTTGTGCGCAGACTGGCGTTGCGCTTTTCTGGGGTGCGCTGTTTAAATTTGACTAAGGGCCAAATTCCAAAATTATTGTGCCAATGAAGAGGTATTTAAAAGCGGCATTTTTTGCATTTATGGTTTTTGCCGGAGGGCTTGCCCACTGCGCCGACGGCAAAGGCGCCAAGATGTCCACACAGCGCGCGGCGCGCCCGTCGAGCGAGCAGTCCAAGCTGGACGCCTCGTTAAACATAGATTTCCCAAAAGGGGAACTTTCCCCGCTGGTTTATGTTAGCTGCCAAGATCCAGATATGGACTGGTGGTACAAAATCCCCTCCAATTCCGGGCCCTATATCTCCGAAACAAAGAAAGTTTTTTTCGGGCAGGATTTCAATATATTCGGCATAGTAGCCAACACCGCAACCACCTCAGATTCAAAATTTAAATTGCGCTACACCGTAAAAATAGTCCAGCCTGACGGGAAAGAGGTTGCCATTGTCGAAAACGTGCCATTCGAGGGCGACAAGCCCAGCCCCGATATGATATTGGCGTGTCCCGACGTTGCCACATTGCGTTTTGACGAGAACTCTCCCGACGGCAAGTACGAGGTTGTCCTGGACGTTCTCGATGAGGTTTCCGGCGCGAAAAAATCTGCGCGCGCAAAGTTTTACACCTACAAATGGTCACCTCCAAACCCCTACAGTTCAAAAGAGGAGGTGCGCAAAAAGCTCAGGAATTTTTACGACGAACCCTCTCCCGAAACCCTCTATTCCATTTTCTTTTCCAAGAATCTTGAGCTTGAGCAAAAGGGCGCGCCGAACTCCCTTAATTTTTCGCATCTTGGCTTTTTGCGCGCGGCCTTCAAAAAAAATGCCTTTTTGATACCGTACGTGCGCGGGCAATTCGACAACGCCGCGCCCATGGACAGGGCAAAGATAATATTTCTGATGTCCATATTGGGCGAGCCCGGGTTTGAAGAATCCAAACTCACCGAATCTGAAAAGAAGTACCAACGCCAGTTGAAATCTTTGTCCATTCCCGGCTCTTACGAGGATTGGCACCCCGTTTACGGTGCCGTCCAAGCCGACATGCTTTGGGGGGAATTTTACGCCACGGGCGCGTATAAGCCCCTGCGCAGAATAATAGACCTCATTGGCCTGACCGAAGAGGCCGCGTTTTCGGACAAACTTCGCGCCGAAAAGAGGCGCCCTAAAGACCGCGAGGAATGGCGCAAGTTTCTGCTTGGGCTGACAAGCAGAGCCGCTTTGGCCTCCCTTGCCGAGAATTATAAGAACAGCGATCTTGTAGCAAAATACGTTGAATGGGCCCTGCGCAACGGCGATATTCCGTCAAACACAAAAAAGATACTTGTGGGAGATGAACCCGCCGCTGCACCAAAGCAGGCGCAGCAGCCAGAGTCGAAAACTCAAGCGAATGCAAAGGCATCTTCCACTCCGGCCGAAGCGAAAACGAAAACCCATTCCTCTGGAGCCGCAGCCGCTTCAAGCGGGAAGGATTCGCCCAAAGGCGCGCCGAAAGCGGATTCCCCAGCAGGCAAACCGGCCGCAAGTGCGGAAAAGCCGCGAGGCAAGTAGTTTGCTCTTTTTTTGCGAAAAAATTTTCCGTTAAGGGCGGCGAGTTTTTTTCAGAACCTTCTCCAGGCAGTCCGCCACGGCTTCAGGCAGCGGAGAGGCCGATTCCCCCGCAACTTTCAACATAAATTTTTTCGCGCCGGCGGTTGTAGTGGGCCCTATGGACACAATTTTAGGATCCGCTTTTTTTATACCGCCGCTGAGAAAATTCATATTCTTTAAAAAACTTTCCACAGCCGACGGGCTCGCGAACACGACGGCGTCGGCGCCGTCCTTGTTAAAACTCTCAAGGTCCGGGCTGTCGCATTTTGACAAATCCGCAAGGGAGGTTTCGTACACCTGTATTGTGTCAGTTATCGCATTGTGCGAAGACTCCAGCTTGCCGGCAAGCTCCGGAGACGAAAGATTGCCCATGACGCACAAAACCTTTAAGTTCTCCAAAGTCTCGTACTCGGCCATCTTTTCCAGCATGGCGTCGGCGCTCGATACGTCTGGGACAACGTCGGCGCGCAGATAGTATTTGCCGATTTCCTTGGCCGTGCTTTCGCCAACGCAGGCTATGCGCGCTATGCCAATCGTGCGTATGTCGTCGAATCTCTTGAAAAATTCCGCAAAAAAGCCCTTTACCCCGTTGACACTTGAAAAGGTAATCCAATCGTAAGTGCCCATTTCCGCCATAATGTCGTCGGCGTCCTCCTTGTTTACGGTGTGCTCCACGCGTATGAGGGGTATCTCCAAAACTTCCGCGCCGCGCTTTTGAAGCTCTTCCTTGAGGGCGGCGTTGTTTTCGCGCGTCAAAAGCACGCGCTTGCCTGTGAGTGGTTTAGCCTTCATTTTCTAAAACGCAAAATCGTCAGAATTTTTCAAAGACAGCGCAAAGCTCTCCAGCAGGCGCACGCTGTTTTCTATGTCTTCCAAATCGGCGACCTCCGAGGGCGTGTGCATGTAGCGCAAAGGTATCCCAATCAATCCGGTTGCGACGCCGCCTCTGGTGGTTTGCAAAACGCGCGCGTCCGTGCCCGTAGGGCGGCTCTCGGCGTTTATTTGGTAGGATATTCCAAGGGCTTCGGCGCACTCCACAAGCCTCTCGAAAACCTTGGGGTTCATGTTCGGGCCGCGCGATATTACGGGGCCGGCCCCAAGCTTTATAGAGCCGAACTTGCGCTTGTCGCAACTCGGGAAGTCTGTGGCATGCTCTACGTCCACCGCAACCGCAACATCGGGATTTACCGCATACGCCGATGTCCATGCCCCGCGCGTGCCTATCTCCTCCTGAGTGGTTGCCACCGACACCAGCCTGTATTCGGGCTTGAGCGCCGACTTCGCTATGCGCCGCATCGCCTCAAACACGCAGTAGCACCCGGCGCGGTCGTCAAACGCACGCGCCGCGCAGCGGCGGTTGTTGAGCGCATGCATTGTAGTGTCGTAAACTATAGGGTCTCCTATCCTCACAGCCGCGCGCGCCTCTTCGGCGCTTTTTGCCCCTATGTCTATCCAAACCTGGTGGGTTTCGGGAACTTCTTTTCGCTCCTTTGCGTCCATTAAATGCACTGCCCGCTTCCCCGTGACCCCGTACACATTTCCCTTGGCGGTCATTATAACAACCCTGCGCCCCGAGAGCATTACGTTGTCGTGCCCGCCAAGCTGCTGGAAAAATATAAAGCCGTCGTCGTCTATGTACGAGACTATGAAGCCTATTTCGTCCATATGGCCCGCGTACATGAGGGTTTTTTCGCCGTTGCCCAGAGAGGCTATCCTGTTGCCCAGCACGTCCGGCTTTACCCAGTCGGCAAAACCCTTCATATAACGCTCAACTATTCCACCGGCTTCGTGTTCCGTTCCCGTCGGAGAACGGGAGCGCAATAGTTCCAAAAGAAATTCGTCCATTTCAAAACGCTCGCCCATATGCAACCCCAATTTGCGCCCTCGCGTTTTGCGCAGGGCTTAAAAATTTAAGATTTTAACAAACCTCTCTGCTGCACGGTTCCGGCCTATTCCGATTCTCCCCTCAACTGCCCTATCGATATTCCGGCCAACTTGTAGGAAATCAGGCCAAGGTCGTATTCCGAACCGTGAAAGTGAAATGTGCGCTGCAGGTGGAATTGGGCCCTGCCGGCCTTCAAATCCATTGCCGGCGAATGTGTGGATATCTCAAAATACTTCGGAGCAGACGCCGAAGTTAGGCTCAGCGGCCCGTTGTTGAATACGCTTATGGCCTCGCCTATTTCGTTGGGGGCGGGCGTCCTGCGCCACGAGGAAATTAAATAGGCCCTGTTCCCAACGGGGCGCAGGTATGTCACAACTGTCAATACCTTGTTGACGTCGTCGTACGAAATTGCAATGCCCTCGCTTCTCGGGGCGGGAACGGATATTCCAGAAAGTGTGCGCCCGTCGGCGCGGAAACGTATGTAGTCTTCTGTCACAAGAACGGTTCTGGCAGAACCCGAAGGCCCGATGGCCGGCTCAAAATAATCGTCTTTGTAAACGTCCCCAAGGTCTGAAACATTCCCCTTTCTGTAGGGCACAAACACAAAAGAGTCTTTCACTGCGTTGAAGCAGCCGCGCACGCTGACATTAAGCAATCCGTCTTTGGACGTCCACGGCTTGTCTCCGGCGTTCGTCAACTTGTTTAGAGATTGGAACGCCACAATCTTGACGGCGTCGGGAATCTCTATGCCAAGTATTTCTGTCACGTTCTTGCGCGTCAGCAAAGATACTTCGCGTTCCGCCTTTATCTTGAACTGTGCGCCTTTTGCATTCTCAAATTCGGCGCTCTTTTCAAATTTGACCTGCGTTTGCGTGCGCGCAACAACGTTCCACGGCTGGCTTGATATCCATGCCGGCGCAATCCAGTTGTCCTCTGTATAAACTTTGCCGCGGTCGAAAAATACAGATTCATCTCCGCCTTGTGGGCCTATTGCAAAGCTGTCCTCGCCTCCTATGACAGCTTTCTGGGCGTCCAAGGTCTTGTCCGCGATAAGCCTTCTGTTTATCCAGCCCAAAGCCGGCGCCTCAACCCCGCCGAATGTCGACGTCAACACGCGCCCCTGCCATGCGGGCGAAAGCGCCACAATGGAATCTCCATCTGAAAGTATGACCGTCGGAACTTCGTATTTGTTGAAGAACGAAAGCTCCTGTCCGAACGACCAATGCGCCGAACTGTCGTCGCGCAGCATACCCTCCTCGACAAGCCCGCACGCCGACAAAAGCGCGCAGGATAAAGCCGCCAATGCAATAAAATTCTTCATCTTGAACTTTCTCTCACAAAGGCCGTTCAACTTCAACATTTTTCTGAAGCCAAAAGCCCCCTGAAGATTTTTGAGCCAACCCTTGCGGCGGCGCGCCTTTGCGCAAAAAAAACGCGCCCCGTTCAAAGGCGCGTTTGCCGGTAAAATTTTGTGCCCCTATTTGGACTGCGCAACCTTCGCCACAAGAACCGCAAAGGCCTGGGCGTCGTTTATTGCCAGCTCTGAAAGCTGCTTTCTGTCCATATGTATGTCCATGCGCTTCAAGCCAGCCATGAAAACGCTGTACTTTAGGCCGGCCGCGCGGCATGCGGCATTTATGCGCGCTATCCAAAGCTTGCGGAACTCGCGGCGTCTTACGCGCCTGTCCCTGTAAGCATATTTCCCCGCGTGCTGAACCGCGTCTTTTGCGTAGCGGAAGAGGCGCGACTTATTGCCGAAATATCCCCTTGCGCTCTTTAGTGTGCGTCTTCTGCGCTTGCGGGACGCCACCGAACTTGTTACTCTTGGCATGTTTGTTTCTCCTGTTTTGTTGTGTGTCTGGGGGTCGCCTTCACCCTTTCGACGAGTTTTAATTTACGTTTCCCGAACTACGCAAACGGCATGGCCTTCTTTACGTTGGCCGCAACACCCGGGCATACGGGTTTGTCGTGCCCCATGGCCCTCTTTTGCTTTATCGACTTCGCGCTCAGCAAGTGGCGCTTTCCGGGACTCCTGCGGAGTACCTTCCCGCCCGCCGTAATCTTGAAACGTTTAGCTATTGATTTCTTTGTCTTTTGCATGTCCAGATAAGAAAACAGGACATAAAACTCATTTGTTTTTCCGTGTAAAGGAAATTTTTTACAAATTGGCCTTTTAAACTGCAAAAACTTTCTTCCCGAAAATCGGCAAGCGCCTAAACAGGCAAGCGCGCAATTTGAGTTTTTTTGTCTCTCGCGGCAAAAAAACGCGCCACGCCGACAATGGCCCAACGGAATAAAACGCCGCGGGCAATGTATTTCCAGATGAAACTTGAAATTTCCGCCGCCCTGCAAAACTCAGGGGGCCTATCCCTAAAGGCGGCAAAGTTGCAATTTGCGGCAAAAAAAAGAGAGGAGTGCCACAGACACTCCCCGCACAGTTCCCAAGGCGCCAAATATTTGCCTGCGCCTCTTGCCCGCATCCTTTGGAGCGGTTATTCTCCGTCGTCGCCGATAGCCTCTACCGGGCAGGAATTCTTCGCCTCTTCGCAGAGAGCTATGTCGGCATCGGTTTCGGGCTGCTTTGCCACGTGGGCGCAGCCGTCGTCGCCAAGCTCGAAAAACCCTTCGGCATTGGATACGCAAAAGGCGCAGCCTATGCACTGGGAATCGACATAGAATTTTCCGGGAACGTTCGCACTGTTTTTATCGTTTTTGTCTGCCATAGTGGGGACAATTTAACAATGCAGACTTGGGCGGCGTCAAGTTTTTTCGCCCTAAGAACGGGCATCTTTTCCCATGCGGCTAAAAAAAGGCACGTGCGGAAACTTTATTCTTTAATAGAGGGCGCCTATGTTGTTAAATAAACCGCCGTACTATGGATAAGGAAAAATTTTTCGGGGCGGATTGGGCGCGGAAAAGAATACGCGTCAAGTCCGGCAATGTGGAGGTTGCGCTTGCTGAAGTATCGCAGACGCCGACGCGTCTGAAAAACGGAACTTTGCGGGAAAATCCGCCCGTGAGGATTTACGACACCGCCGGAGCCTGGGCGGACAAGTCTTTCCACGGGGATCCTTCGCGCGGAATACCCGATGTTCGCGGCGCTTGGATAGACGCGCGAAACGATACTGAAATTGCGGGGGTTGTTGCAGGTTCGGAAAAAAATCCCTTTGGGGGAAGGAAAATACGCCGCGCGCGCAGCGGGTCGGTTCCGACCCAGATGTGGTACGCAAAGCGCGGAATTGTCACGCCCGAAATGGAATATGTTGCCGCGCGCGAAAACTTGGCGATGCTAAACGGCCTGGATTCCAAAATGTCGGCCGACGCCCCGCGGGACTCCCTCTTTTTGCAGCATGCCGGCGTTTCCCAAAACGGCTCCGCGCGCGCCGAGATAACGCCCGAGTTTGTCCGCGCGCGCGTGGCGGAAGGCACGGCAATCATTCCCGCAAACATCAACCATCCCGAGCTTGAACCCGCAATCATAGGTTCGGACTTCCTCGTAAAAATAAACACAAACATAGGCAATAGTTCCATGGCCTCGTCCATTTCCGAGGAGGTTGAAAAAATGTTGTGGGCGGTGAAGTGGGGGTCGGATGCGGTTATGGATCTTTCCACCGGAAGCGACATATCCGAAACGCGCGAATGGATTATAAGGAACAGCCCCGTCCCGGTTGGGACGGTTCCAATTTACGAGGCGCTTGCCAGGGCGGGCGGCGTTGCCGAAGACATCACTTGGGAAATCTTCCGCGACGTCTTGATAGAGCAGGCGGAGCAGGGCGTGGATTATTTTACAATCCACGCCGGGGTTTTGAGGCGTTTTCTTCCCTATGCCGGGCGCAGAATGACCGGCATAGTCTCGCGCGGTGGGGCCATAATGGCCAAGTGGATGTTGGCTCACAAGAAAGAGAATTTCCTCTACGAGCACTGGGAGGACATTTGCCGCATAATGGCAAGCTACGACATTTCCATGTCGATAGGGGACGGTTTGCGCCCGGGTTCGCTTGCCGACGCCGACGATCCCGCCCAGCTGGGCGAGCTTAAAGTTCAGGGCGAATTGTGCAGGGCCGCCTGGGAATGCAATGTCCAGGTGATGTGCGAAGGCCCGGGGCACATACCAATGCAGATGATAGATTCCGACATGCAAAAGCAGAGGGACTGGTGCTCGCGCGCGCCGTTTTACACGCTTGGGCCCCTCGTCACCGACATAGCGGCCGGCTACGACCACATAAACGCGGCAATAGGCGCGTCAATAATAGGCTGGCGCGGAACGGCCATGCTTTGCTATGTCACCCCGAAAGAGCACCTTGGGCTTCCGGACAGGGACGATGTCCGCGAGGGCGTTGTGGCATTTAAGATAGCCGCGCACGCGGCCGACATAGCCAAGGGGCATCCGGCGGCACAGTATAGGGACAACGCCATGAGTCTGGCGCGTGCGGAATTCCGCTGGAAGGACCAGATAAACCTTTCGCTGGATCCGGAGCGCGCAAGGGAGTTTCGCTCCCAAAACGATGCGGAGTTTTTGAAGGACAACAGCGGCGTGCACCACTGTTCAATGTGCGGTCCAAAGTTTTGTTCCATGCGCGCGTTTATGGAGGTCAGAGAGCTTGCCAGCGCCGGGGCTCCGGAAATAGACGGCGCATGCGGCGGAATGGAGGGGCAATAATGGAAGGAGAACCTCAATGTGCAAGCGCTGCCGAGGCAAGAAGGCTCTTTATGACGGGGCTCAACTGCTGCCAGTCGGTCTTGTGCGCGCATGCGGAAAGCTTGGGGCTTGATGCGGACCTCGCAAAGCGCATAGCCGCGCCTTTCGGCGGCGGCATAGGAAGAATGCGCGGGGTGTGCGGCGCGTTTTCCGCCTGTGCGATGATTGTGGGGCTAAAGTGCGGCGACAAACCCAAAGGCGATGTTTACGCGCTTGTGCAGTCGGTTGCGCGGGACTTCAGCAGCCAAAATGGCGGAAGTATAATTTGCGGGGAGCTTTTGGGCCTGGGCGACGGGTTGTCCACGTCTCCCAAGCCGTCCGAGCGCACGGAGCAATACTACAAGAAGCGCCCATGCGCCGACATTGTGGAACGCGCTTCGGCCATAGCGGACAAATTTCTGCGCAGCCGGGAATCGGAGGCTTGAGGGCGCTTTGCTTGACAAGGGGCGCCAAAATTGGAATTGTACTCAAAAAGATGCGAAAGGGTGTTGTTGTATGCAAATTTTTCCGCCATTAAAGGACGAGCCCAAGAGGGAATTGACCGATATACAGAAGAAAATTCTTGAGGCTAAAAAGCGCCGCAACGCGGTTGTATTGGCGCACAACTACGTGTGCCGCCAAATACAGGAGGTGGCCGATTTTGTGGGAGATTCCCTCGGGCTTTCAAGGCAGGCGCGGGAAACCGATGCGGACGTAATAGCCTTTGCGGGGGTGGATTTTATGGCGGAGACGGCAAAAATATTGAATCCGCAAAAGACGGTGGTTGTGCCTGATCCGAATGCTGGCTGCTCCCTTGAGGAGCTTTGCAATCCGGCGGATCTTGCCGCGCTGAAGGCCAAGCACCCGGGCGCGCTTGTGGTTTCGTACATAAATTGTTCGGCCGCCGTAAAGGAGCTTAGCGACATAATATGCACCAGCGGGAACGCCCTTGATATAGTGGCGGCAATACCGCCGGATAGGGAGATAATATTTTGCCCCGACAAAAATTTGGGCTCTTGGGTAGAGGAGAAGCTCGGCAGAAAAATGATTCTGTGGGACGGATACTGCAAGTCCCATGTGGAATATGCCGCCCCGGAGCTCGAGAAATTCAAGCGGGAGCACAAAGGAGTTCCCCTTCTTTGCCATCCCGAGTGCCCCAAGCCCGTAAGGGACGTTGCCGACTGCGTGTGCAGCACCGAGAAAATGATATCGTTCTGCCGCCAGAGCGGCGCCGACACATTTATAGTGGCCACAGTTGCGGAGATGATCCACCGCCTGCGCAGGGAGCTTCCTGACAAGACATTCATAGCGGCTCCGGCGGCGGGGAACCCGTGTTTGCGCTGCTCGCACATGCTTGCGAACACGCCGGAAAAGCTCTTGGACTGCCTGGAAAATCTGTCTCCGAAGGTTGAGCTGGCGCCCGAGGTCATAAAAAATGCCCTCAGGCCGATAGAGAGAATGCTGGAGATGTCCAAATAGGCGCCGCGCCTTCAGGGCGGAAGATTTTGTGTTGATAAGCTTCTTTTTGAAGATAGGGTTAAGGCCGATGAAGGAATATCTCGATTTGCTAAACTTGGTGTTGGACAAGGGTGAGCCGCGCTCCGACAGGACTGGCGTTGGCACCATAGGCGTGTTCGGCGCGCAGGCGCGCTTTGACTTGTCGAAATCGTTTCCGCTTCTGACCACGAAAAAGCTCCACACGCGTTCGATAATATACGAGCTGCTGTGGTTCCTAAAGGGCGACACAAACATAAAGTTTCTCAACGACAACCGTGTGACTATATGGGACGAATGGGCCGACAAGAACGGCGATTTGGGGCGGATTTACGGGGCGCAATGGGTCGATTGGAGAACTCCGGAAGGGGGATCGGTCAACCAGATAAAGAACCTTGTGGAGGGGATAAAGAAGGATCCTTTCGGGCGCAGGCACATAGTGTGCGCGTGGAATCCGGGAGAGCTGGACAAAATGGCGCTTCCGCCGTGCCATGCGATGTTTCAGTTTTATGTCTCGGCGGACGGCGGTTTAAGCTGCCAGCTATACCAGCGCAGCGCCGACTTGTTCTTGGGGGTTCCGTTTAATATAGCTTCGTATTCGCTTTTGACGATGATGGTTGCGCAGGTTTGCGGTTTGCATGCAAAGGAATTTGTGCATACATTCGGGGACTTGCACATATATAAAAACCATCTCGAGCAGGTTCGCACGCAGCTTTCAAGGGCCCCGAGGGCGCTTCCGAAAATGCGCTTGAACCCGGAGCGCAAGCGGCTGGAGGATTTTGTATTTGAGGATTTTGTCCTTGAAGGCTACGATCCCCACCCGACAATAAAGGCCCCCATAGCGGTGTAGTTTCATGGGAGAATATTTCGCCATAGCCGCGGTTGCGGAAAACGGGGTAATAGGCAGCGGCCTGCACATTCCCTGGAGAATATCCGACGAATTTAAGCATTTCAAGGCCACAACTATGGGCGGCGTTGTGGTGATGGGGCGGCGCACTTGGGAAAGTTTGGGCGGCAAGCCATTGCCCGGTAGGGAGAATGTTGTTGTCACGTCCAATGCCTCCGGCGTGGAGGGCGCAACTGTGGTGGGGTCTTTGGAGGAGCTCAGGCGGCGCTTTGACGGCGACCCAAGAAAAATTTGGATATGCGGCGGGGCGAAACTTTACAAAGAGGCTTTGGGCATGTGCTCCCAGCTGTATTTGAGCCGCGTGAAGATGAAGCCCATGGGCGATGAGTAGTGCCCGGATTTTTCGGGCCGATTTAAGCTTGATAAGATATTGCTTGACCACCCTCAGTTCAGGGTGGAACACTGGGTGGCCGAGGGCGAAAATCCCCGTTAGGGCGGCGCGGGTTTGGGCGGGGCCGCGCGCGTGTAAGTATCCTGCGAGGCGGAAGGCAAGCGGCCTGGCGGAAAAAATTGTTTGATATGCTTTTTAAACTTAACAGGTTTGCGGTATTTGCGCTGCTGGGCCTCTGTTGCGCGGCAATGCTTTCGCTTTGGTTGGCGTCGACAAACAGATACAGGGAAAATATAACCGACTTAATACCCTTCAGGGACGGTGTGTTGGAAGATTACCTCGGGGCTCTAAAAAAATTTTCGCAGGCAAAGTCTATGTTTTTCAATGTCGGCGGGGACAATTCGTCGTCGGCGGCGGGAGAATTGGAAACAAAACTGTCGAACATAGGCGGTTTGAGGGTAAAATGCTTTTCAGCCGGCGGCGCGGATGGTGTTTTAAGCGGGGCGCGGGAAATATTGCCGATGCTTTTTTCGGCGGGCGACGCGGCAAAATTAGACGGGAAACTATCGGCCGAAGCACTTGGGGAGAGAATGAAATTCTTTGCCCGCAAAATGGGCTCTTTGGAGTCGGCGGTTTATAAGCGGATATTGCTGGAAGATCCGCTGGGATTGTCGGAATTGGTGTTCGACAAGCTCGGGCGCGTTCGCGGCGGCCTGCCGGGAGGCGCGCTGATGAAAACAGAGGCGGGAAAAGAAAAAAATTTCCTGGTTGCGGCGGAAGGGGATTTTGAGCCTTCCGATTCTGCGGCAAGCGCGGCGCTTATGGAAAAAATAAAGCGAGCCGTGGCGGAGGTTGAGGCGGATTTTCCCGGGGTTAAAATATCCTATGCAGGCGCCTACCGCATAGCGGCAGAAAACGCGCAAATAGCCAGGCGGGACGCATCTTTGTGCGTTTGCGCAACGCTTGTGCTGATGGCTGGGCTGTGCATGCTTGCCTTTAAGCGCAGGGTGTATTCGTTGCTGGCGCTGTTGCCTTCCATGCTCGGAACTTCCGTTGCCTTTGTGGTTTTCAGCATGATTTTTGGCGAGGTTTCCAGAATAAGCGTGGCCTTTGCAAGCATCGCAATAGGGGTGAGCATAGACTATGCAATACACATGCTTGGCGCGCTTGAGGAACACCCCGCAAAATTTCCGCGCAGGCTTGTCCGGCCGGTAGTCACGGCTGCGGCTACAACTGTCAGCGCGTTTGCAATAATGTGTTTTTTTGGGGGTGCTGGCTTTTTGCAAATAGGGGTATTTGGCGGGCTTTCCGTTTTGTTTTCCGCAATTTTTAGCCTGTTTATGCTTCCACAAATGACGGCAAATTTTGAGCCGGGGCGGAATGGGGAATCGTTTTTCGGGCGGGCGGCGGCGCTTGTGTCGGGCTTTGTGAACCGCAGAAAAAGACTGCTGAAAATGTTGGCGCTGGCGTCTGTGGTTCCGGCGGCGGTGCTTGCTTTCAATACGGATTTTGATACGGACGTTTCGGGCCTTAGCGCCCTTGGAAAAGAGGCTCGCGCGGACGATGCGCTATTGCGTAAAATTTGGGGTTCGGAAATATCCGGCAAAAGGTTGGCGCTGTTTTCGGACACCCTCGACGGCTTGGCGCGCGATTGGGAAAAGATTTCTTTGCGCCTGCGGGAGGAAGGTTTTGAAGTGGTGCCTTTGGAGGAGCTTTTGCCCTCCGAAAGCGCGACGGCGCGCAATGTTGGGCGCTGGAACGCCTACTGGGACAAAAGAAAGGTTTCTGAAGTTGCCAATAATTTATCCGAGGCGGCAAAGGCGGCAGGATTAAGGCCGGAAATGCTGCTGAAAAACATTCCAAAACCTCTGCAAGAAGCGCCTTCTTTGGAGGGCGCAACGCGTTTTCTTGAAACCGTGCTGGGCGGGGTTTTAGAGCGCTCCGAAGACGGTTTCGGGCTGCTTGCGAAAGTGCGTCCGCCGGACGGCATGGAAGGCTTTAGGGCATATTATCTGATAAAGTACGAGTTTGGGAACACATCCTATGTGGATATGGATTTTTTTGGAAGATATATAACTTCCGCAACGCGCAGTTGGCTATTTAAATTTGCGATTGCGGCGTGGGTGTGCGTGATGTGCTGCCTGCGGTTGGCCATCGGGAGCTGGGTTGGGGCGCTGAAGGTTTCGGCGCCTGTGATATTGGGTTTAGTTTGGGCCTTTGCGGCAATGGCGCTGTTTGGGGTTAAGGTCAACATGATCAGCGCGGTGTTTGTGGTTTTTGCGGTGTGCATGGCGCAAGATTACGCGGTTTTTCTGTTCCACGGTGGGGGAAAGAGCTTGGCGCCGGTGATGACTTCTGCGGCCACAACGCTGTGCGCTTTCGGAACGTTCGCCTTGGCGGAGCATCCGGTTCTCAGAAGCCTAGGGCTTTCGGCGGTGATTTCTATGGCGGCGATACTTGCCGCTTCTATATTGGCGTCGCCAACCGCGTGGGAGGCGCGCAAAGGATGAGCGGGACGCAATGGACGGGCAAAACGCGCGGGGGGTATCTTGGAAACAAGATATTCATATGGCTGCTGAAAATAGGGGTCTTGCCGGCATACGCGTTGCTGGTGTTTGTGGCGGCCTATTTCGCGCTGTTTAAACGAAAGTTGGGCGTTGGCTCGCGCATATATCTGGAAAAAATGTTTGGGGACAAGCCCGGATTTTTTTCGCCGCGCGTATATAGGCATTTTTTCAATTTTGGCATGACGCTCATCGACAGAACCGCATATTTGTCCGGGAACGGAAAAATAAAGCTGGAGTGCTCCGACAGCGACGAAAAGTTAAGGGCCGCGCTTGCGGAAGGGAGAGGGGTTGTTGTTTTGGCAGCGCACATAGGCGGGTGGCAGGCGGCGTCGAGCGCCCTTGTGCGCTTCGGGGTTCCGGTAAAAGTGCTGGGGGTTGACTTCGAGGACGAAAAAATATCGCGCATGATATCCCGAACGGAAAAAATAGAGGTTCCTGAAGTGACGGATTCTTCGGGGGGCGATTTTGCGGGCGCATACGGTACCCTTCGGGGCGGGGGCATTGTGGCGATGCACGCCGACAGATATATGTCGGGAAGGTTTTCGGAAAAAACTTTTTTGGGGCAGGGGGCGCGTTTTCCGACCTTTGCGTATTCGCTGGCGAAGTCTGCCGGGGCGCCCCTTGTGCAGATAATATGCGTGAGAACTTCGCTCTTTAAGTACGAGACGTTCGCATACAGGCTCGGCGCCGGCGGGTCCGACCCTTTGGACGATTACGTAAAAAATATCGAGGCAATTTTGGGCAAATATCCATTCCAATGGTTTAATTTCTTCGATTTTTGGACGCAATAATCTTGCAGGGGTGCGCGTATTGGGCCAAAGTTAAAACGAGGATAATACGGAGATGGAAAGAGCGAATTTGATATCCGATTTGCGGAAGAATTTGGTTGAGTGCTTGAATCTTGAAGGCGTGGGAGACGACGAACTTGCGCCGTCGACGCCCCTGTTCGGAGACGGCGGTTTGGGGCTGGATTCCGTGGATGCGCTCGAGATAGTTGTGATGCTGGAGAAAAAATACGGGATAGTTGTCGACAGCGGCGTAAATTCAAAAGAGGCGTTTTACTCAATAGAAAAATTGGCCGATTTTGTGGCCGAGCGGGCTAAATAGGCATATGAGAACGCCTCTGGTGGTGTCATACGGCATAAATTCCGCGGCCGGCATAGGTGTGGGGCCGGCGTGGGACGCGCTTGTGGACGAATCGGTCTTGTTCTCAAAACAGAATTTTTTTGAGAGCCCAAAATATGCGGGCAGGGTTTTCGGAGTTGCGCGCGGCGGCGAGGGCAAAGACGACAGGCTTCCCAACTGCGAGAGGCTGCTGCTTCCGGCGGTTGACGAGGCGGCTGCGGGGGCAGACTTAAGCGGCATAGATCCAAAGAGGGTTGGGGTGTTTGTCGGAACCAGCATAGGAAATGTGCTTGAGTCGGAAAACGCCTTGGAGCAGTTCATGCGCTTTGGGGGCGAACTCAAGCTTTCGGCCTTCGACAAATACGAGTGCTCAAGCCTTGCAGCGGCCGCCGCAAGGCGCATTGGCGCGCGCGGGATAAACTTTGCAGTTTCCACGGCTTGTTCGAGCTCCGGGGTGGCTTTGTCGACGGCGTGTTCGGCGATTGCCGAAGGAGTTTTGGACGCGGCGCTGGTTTGCGGGGTTGACGCGCTTTCCAGGATAACCGTAAACGGCTTTGGCTCTTTGCAGCTGCTCTCCAAAGGCGCATGCAAGCCTTTTGATAGAAACAGGGACGGCATTACTTTGGGCGAGGCTGCATGCGCGCTGCTCTTGGTTTGCGGCAAGGTTGCCGAAAAGCTGGGCTTGAAGCCTTTGGCGCGCATTTCCGGCTGGAGCTGCACCGCAGACGCGTACCACCCTACGGCTCCGCATCCGGAGGCCGAGGGCGTCTTCAGGGCGGTTGAGAACACTTTAAAAATGGCCGGGCGGCGCGCGGACTACGCAGGCTGCTGGTGCGCCCACGGAACGGCCACGCGCGCCAACGACTCTGCGGAGTGCGCCGCCATGAAACGGATTTTTGCGGCGGCAAAAGTGCCCCCGTTTTTTTCGGTGAAGGGGAAGTTTGGGCACACGCTCGGGGCGAGCGGCGCCTTGAATGTTGCGGTTTGCGCCGAGGCCATGCGCAGGGGCGTAATTCCAAAGAGTTTTGGGTATGGAGAGCTTGACGGGGAAATAGGTATTGCGCCGAATGTTGAAAATAAGGCCTGTAAAATAGAGAGCGCCATCAGCGTGTCGGCGGGATTCGGCGGCAACAACGCATGCGCCCTGCTGGAGGCAGATTGCGAGCCGCGCGCGGAAGCCTGCGCGCGCGAGAGAGGCGCGCGGGGAAGGGCGTATCTTTCCGGAGCCGGCGCGGTCTTTCGCGGGAAAGAAGGTTGGGGCGGAATTCTTGAAAAGGCGCTTCCGGCGGACGGGGCATCGGGAAAAATTTTAATGGACATTCCGCCCCTGAAGAAGCGCCGCTGGGCGAAGCTTCAACAGATGGCCCTTTCGGCGGCGCGCCAGGCGTGCGTGGAGGCGCGCGGTTTTGGCGGCGGGGAAAATGTGGGGGTCTGTTTCGGAACGGGCCTTGGAATGGCGGAGCAAACGGCAAAATTTTTGGAGAATGTGATAGGGAAGGCCGGGGAAGAGCCTTTGCCAACATCGTTTACAAATTCTGTCCACAATGCGGTGACGTCGGCGATAGCATCTTACATGGGCTTTAAGGGGTTTAACAGCGCAGTGTCTGCAAAAGAGGCGTCGTTTGAGTGCGCGCTGTGGCAGGGTTTGAGAGAGCTTAATTGCGGCGCTTGCGAAGCGATTGTTGCGGGCGCCTGCGACGAATACAGCCCGTACGCGGCGCAATATATGTCAAAAAGGGCGAGGTTTTCAAAGCTGAAAGGCGATATTGCGGATTTGGCGGCGGCGTATTTGGTGACGCCCGGGCGCATTGGGTCGAGCTTTGGAAGGATAGATTTTCTCGATATTTCGTCGGCGGAAAGGCGCCCCGAGGACGAAGTTGCAAGGATAAAAGAGCTCGCGCAGGAGTGCGGCGCGCAGATGGGCGGATTGAAAGCCGGGCTTTCGGCCTTTTCCTACAATCCGTGGCAAAAAGGGTACATTGAGAAAGTTCTTTTGGGGTTGGGCTGCGAAAAAATTTCCTTTTTGGAGGAAAGCTGCGCGCCAAATTATTCCCTGTCGTCGTTTTATCCAATATACGCGCGCTTGTGCGGGAAGGGAAAATATTTATGCTACACTAAAACCAGCCTTTCGCAGGCGGCGGTTTTGCTGGTGGAAATTTTTTGACGGAGGCGCAGATGGGAGTGTTTGTTAAATTGGTTGTGGCGGCGTGCTGCGCGGGGGCTTCGGTGCTGCTGAACGGGGCGGACGCCAAGGGCGCGGGGGCTTCGGGGAAAAAGGCGGAGACTGTTTCACTGGCGCGGATATCGCAAAAAAAATATGTCGGGATAATGGACGGGACGCTTGAGTCGAAAATAATACTGGTGGCCGACAGCAGCGGAAAAAATGTCAGGTGGCAGGTGGTCTCGCCCTATGAGAGCGTGTCGATTTTAAAGGGCGGGGTTTTATACGCGTTTGAAAAAATCGACGGCAAGTGGGTGGAGGTCAATTCGGCGGTGCGGGAGCGCGCGGGGAAAGTTTTTGAGATGGTTGCGGACATGCTGGCGGGAAGGCGAAAAACGCCTGAGGGGTTTGTTGCCAAGGACGCCAAAGACGGCGCGCAATACGTGCCCGAATCTGAGGCATTGGCAAAGGTTGTTGCAAAAATAAGCGTGTTCAAAAACCGTGAAACCGGCGCGGTGTCGAAGGTGCGGATGGACGCCCCGGACGGCGATTGGACGGAGCTGTCGCTGGAAAGCGTGGAAAAAATTCCGCTTGGGAACGGGGATTTTTTTGATGCGTCGAAGTTGGATATTTTCAAGAAGTCCGGGAAAGAGAAGTGAAGAGGGTTTGGATCCTTTTATTTTTGATGTGGGCGGCCGCGGGGCACGGAGCGGAACTTGTGTCTGCGTTCGACGGGGTGTCGTACGTGCAGAGGGGAGTGCTTGGAAGGGGCAAGTCTTCGGAACCGCTGGCGGTCTTTGTCTCGTTCCGGGACGGCGAGACCCTGCTTAGGTTGGAGTCAAACCAGATGGCGGTGGCAAAAATAAAATTGTCGGCGGACGCCTCAGTGATTGGGCTTGAGGGGGGCTTTCTGCTGGACAAGTGCGCGGTGGAAAAGTACGTCTTGCCCGTATTCCGCGCAATTCTCTTAAAAAGGGGCTTTTACGAGTGCGCTGTGGTGGGGCAGGACGGAAGGGTCTCGGAAATCCGCGCGGATGGGTTTTCGATAAAATTGGGCGGCTACTCGGAATATTCCGGGGGGATTGTGATGCCGCGCTCGATGCGCGTGGAAGGAGAAAACTTCTGGCTGAAATTAGAGCTTGTCATGGCGAAAAAATAGGCGCACAAACTTTTGACTACAAACGGAGGAAATGTGGATTTACAGGGGCAAAAAGAAAACTTTTGCGACGAAGCGGCAGTGACGGGAATGGGGATAATATCCCCGATAGGGTGCTCTGCCGAAGATGTCTTGGGGGCGCTTAAAACGTGCGCGGACGGAATAGGCGAGGCGAAAAAAATAGACGCATCTAAATTTTCGTCCCGCCTTTGCGCGGAGGTTAAAGGTTTTGATGCGTCGGCGAATATGCGCGCGCGGGAATTGTCAACGTTCACGGACCCGTTTTTCCGGCTGGCTATAAGCGCGGCGCGCATGGCGATAAAAGACGCCGGCTTGGGGGATTTTGAATTGAGCCCCGAGGCCGGAAAGACGGCTGTGGTTTTTGCAACTTGCAATGCCGGTTTAAATTCGGCAGAGGCGGAATATAAAAAGAAATACGAGGACGCCTCTGTGGAATACGGATTGGCGGAGTGCCTGCAATCCGAATTTTACTCTCCGGCAAAAGCTTTGGCTAAGTGCCTGAACGTTTCCGGCGAGTGCTATGTTATAAATACGGCGTGCTCCGGGGCGACTGCGGCGATAGGCTTGGCGGAGGCTCTTGTGGAGGAGGGCCGTTTTGAAACGGTGATTGTGGGCGGAGCGGACGCAATGTCCTTGTCCAATTACGCGGGCTTTAACGCAATAAAGGTTGTATGCGCGCAAAAAACCGCCCCATTTTCCGAGCCTGTCGGAATGAACATAGGAGAGGGGGCGGCGTTTTGGATTGTTGAAAAAATGCCAAAGGCGCTTTCGAGGGGGGCGAAGATTTACGGTAAAATAATAGGACACGCAACCGGCGCGGACGCCCATCACCCGACGCAGCCGGATCCGCGCGGGAACGGAGCCCACTGGGTGATGCTTGGTGCGCTGAAAGACGCGGGCGTGGAGCTATCGGATTTGGGGTGCATAAATGCGCACGGGTCGGGAACGCTGGCAAACGACAGGGCGGAAGCAAACGCGCTGGATAAATTTTGCGGGCAAAATAGGATACCGGTGACTTCCACAAAGTCTTACATAGGGCATTGCATGGGGGCGACGGGCATATTGGAGGCAACGTGCCAGCTGCTTGCCATGAATTGCGGCTTTATTCCTCCAACCCTGAGATTCGGCGCTCCGAGGGCAGGGTGCGAGCGCGTCGCAGTTGCGGGAAAAATTGCTGAGAGCAAATACGGGTGTTTCCTTTCGGCTAACTACGCCTTTGCCGGCAACAATGCGGCGGTGGTTGTGGCTTCGCGCGATTTTAATGCCCCGAAAAAAAATCCGAGAAAGACCGATGTTTTTATAACCGGATTGGGTGCCGTAAGCGGGCTTGGGCTTGATTTGGGCGGCCAGCTTGACGCCCTTGCGGAGGGGAAGTCGGCGCTGGAAAGGGCCGAAAGGTTGGCAAGCGCACGCGTTGCGGGCCTGGTAAAACTTCCGCCGCTTAGGACTCTCGACAGAAGGGTGGATTTTTCCGGTATGAACAACATAAGCGCCTATGCGACCATTGCGGCGCGGCATGCGCTGGATTCTGCGGCATTGCAGGTGCGCCGCGGAAATTGCGGGTCTGTTGGCCTTGCCGTATCGGTTTGCAGGGGAAGCGACAATTCCGCCCACATGCGCGGGGTTTTTGCGGATCCGTCAAGGCGCGGGGACGTAGGCTGCTTTTCAAGCGTGACGGCAAATTCAACCGCCGGCTGGGTGTCCAAGGCGCTTTGCATCAAAGGCCCCAACATAACCCTTACGGGCGGTTTGAATTCCGGCATACAGACGGCGGGCTATGTATTTGGGCTTTTGGCGCGCGGGCGCGCCGAGGCGTGTTTGGCTGTTGCCGCGGACGAAGTTTACGGGCAACAGCTTGAGGGCTATTGGAATGTTGGGCTGCTCTGGGGAGGCGGTGAGGAGGCCGATTTTAAATTGCGCGGCGGTTCGGATTTTAAAACCGTATTGGGAGAGGGCGCGGCCGCGCTGCTTTTAGAATCGAAAGATTCGGTTGTTTCCCGCGGGGCAAAGCCGTATGCAAAGGTGCTCTCTTACGCGGGGACAATGGACAGGGTAGATTTTATGTCGGCGAATTTGTCGGAGGAAGGGCTAAACGGAGCCGTCGATATTGCCCTGTCCGAGGCGGGTCTGTCGGCGGGCGAGATAGACGTTGTTGTGTGGGCGCCGCGCGGAGACGCCCAGGACGAAAAACTTCTGAAACTTCTAAGCGGGCGCTTCCCTGGAGCTTTTGCTGCCACTTGCGTGTTCAATACGGGATATGCAGAGACCGCGTCGGCGCTGCTGGGCTTGGTTTACGCGTTGAAATCGGCGGCGGAGGGCAGGCGGCTGTGGCCGCAAGCGACCGGAGACGGGCGCTTAGACGCGCTTACGCCCCCGGAAAACCCGAAGCGCATATTGTGCGTTGGGGGCGGGCATTCAGCCAATAACCACGCGCTTGTTGTTGAAGTTTAGACGGCGCATCTGCGCCGTCTTGCGCTTGCGGCCTTTTCTTGGTGGGCCTTTAGTTTTGCAGGCGGAATTTGCAAAAAAAGTTTTTGAAGCTTGCCGCGTTTTGAAAGGGCTTTAAGGCGCGGATTTAAGCCTGCAATATGGCGGCGCTCCGCTTTGCCCGCCCGCCGTTTATCCAACCTCAATGGCGCGCTTGAAAGCCTTAGGCCACTTTAGCAGTGCGCTTCCCCACGAGAGGCCTGCCCCAAATGCGCACAGCACAACATTCATTCCCGGCTTCAGCTTTCCGTTGATGACGGCGTCGGCCAGGGCCACAACAAGGCTTGTCCCGCCGCAATTGCCTATGTCGGCAAGCCTGAAATGTATTTTGTCAGGGGCAATGCCAAGCTTGTTTGCCGCCGATCTTACAGTTATTTCCCCCGCTTGGTGGAATAAAAACAAGTCTATTTCCGAGGCGTCGGTGCCGGCCTTCTTCAAAAGCGAGCGTATGCAGCTTTGCACGCAGCGCTGGGCGAAGGTGAATATTTTAAATCCGTCAACCTTCATGTTTGCGTTTGTGCGCACATTGTTGTCGGGGTCTTTAAACTCCTCAAAATCTTTACACCCAAGAGGGTGGCGCAGGCCCGAAGTTGGCCATATTAGGTCTTCTGCGCCGGAACCGTCGGTGCCGAAATCAAAGGCCAGTATAGAGGGCTCGGAGGAGGCCTCCACAAGGCACGCGCTTGCCGCGTCGGAAAAAACGGACACAGAGCTTCTGTCCATGGGGTGCAACAACTTCGATGGGGTGTCGCCGGTTAGGACAAGCGCATTTTTGCAAAGCCCGCATTCAACCCAAGCCTTGGCGGTTGCCAAAGCGTAAGGGAATTGAGAACAGCCAAGGTTTATGTCGAAAGCCGCCGTCGACTTGGAAAGGCCAAGCCTGTCTTGCAATATGCATGAAGTTGACGGTATGAGATAGTCCGGGGTTTGGGTGGCAAATATGAGCATGTCAATTTTTGCCTTGTCCACGCCGCTCTCAAAAAGGGCTTCGGCGGCTCTGAACGCCATGTCCGAGGCGCACTCGCCGGGGGCTGAAATCCTCCTTTGCCTTATGCCGGTGATGCGTTCTATTTTCCCAACCACGTCCGCGCCAAAGCGCGCGGACAAGTCATCCGAGGTAAGCTTGCCCTTAGGCAGGCAGTATGCGATGTTTGTAATTGCCGCGTTCAAATTCAGAATTGCGTTAATGTGGAAACAGTCCGCCTGTTGTTCGGTTTCTATTAAAACAGGGCGGCGGGGGTATCAACAATAATAAACGCGGCGGGGCGATTTTTTATGTTGCAACTTTCGGGGCAATGCGGATATAAATTTCCATTGTTGGGGCGCGCGGGGTGTCCGGGCGTCTTTGCGTGTGGTTTTTTATTAACAGGGGAGAATATGAAGAAAAGATTGGTTTTTGCGTTTTTTGCCCTTGCGGCGGCGTGCGCGTCTGTAGCCGACGACGGCGCCGGGCAGAGGGATCTTCAGAAATTATTGGACGAAGCCGCGCAGGCGGGCGAGAAAGAGGTGAAGCTGAAGGGCACTTACTATGTTGAAAAGCCGGTGCTGCTTACAAGCGCGCACAGCGGAATGAAGATAGACGGCGACGAAACCGCAAAAATTAGCGGGGCAAAAAGAGCCGTAAACCTAAGGCAGCAGGGAGATCTTTGGGTGGGGCAGGTCGAGACCGACAGGCTTGAAAATCTCTTTGTAAACGGCGTCAGGGCAATCCCGGCGGAGAGCGAATTTAGGTATGTGCACTCAAAACTTAAAGTGACAAAAAACCACAAGGGCGAACCTATAGATCCGGAAAAAGGCGGTTTTGTGGCCCGCGCCGAGGATGTCAAAGAACTGCTTTCAATGACGCCCGAACAGCTGAAGAACGCGGAGATAGACCTCTATATTGTCTGGTACAACATGCACGTGAAAGTGCTTGGCCTGAGTAAAAATAAGAACGGCACCGTGAACGTGTTTACGACAAATCCTTCGGGGTTCAGACTGTACCAGTGGGAAAGGTTCCCAAGGTTTAAGATACGCAACGTTCCGGCCTTCCTTGACGCGGCAGGAGAGTTTGCATTTGACGCCGCCACAAAGACTTTTGCATACAAGCCGCGCCCCGGGCAGCTCTTTCAAGCCGCCGAGGTGCTCTATCCGGTTGTAAGCCAGGTCTTGGAGGTTAAGGGAGGGGAAAACTCCTATGCAACCGATATTAAGTTTGAGGGCGTCACTTTCCAACACGGTGGGCACTTCCCCGGTGACGGGTGGAGCCAGGCGCCGCAGGCGCAGGCGACGGTTGGAGGTTTTGTGTCGGTTTCATACGCGAAAAATTTTGAAATGAAAAATTGCGTGATAGAGCACTGCAACACCTACGGGCTTTCGCTTGGGGCGTGCGTGGAAGGCGCAAAAATTGAGGAGAACGTAATATTCGACACCGGTTCCGGAGGCATACGCTTGGGCGAGACCAATCCGGCAAAAGACTTCACATTCGGAAATGAAATTTCCGACAACATAATTTACAGCTATGGCAGGTACAACAAAGCCGGCGTGGGCATAGCCATATTCAAATCGGGGAACAACCTTGTGGAGCACAACACAATTTTTGACGGCTATTACAGCGGGATGAGCATAGGCTGGACTTGGGGATTTTCGCCAACAAACACGCAAAACAACAGAATATTGAACAACAGGATATTCAAAATAGGCCACGGGGTGTTGGACGATATGGGCGGAATATACACGCTCGGGGACGCGACTGGCTCGGTGATTAAGGGCAACGAAATTTCCGGCGTGCGCCGCCACCGCTACGGCGGCTGGGGAATATACAACGACGAAGGCAGCCACGGGTTCTACATAGCCGACAACTACGTGCACGACACCCACGAGGACGGATATTTCCAGCACTACGGCACAAACAATCTTATAAAAAACAACATATTTGAAAATGCCGAAGTTACCCAGGTTGGCCTTGGCAGAAAAAATTACAACGACTCGTTTTTCTTTACGCGCAACATTGTAATATATTCTTCACCGGCCGGCCTCTTTAGGAGCAACGACGTAATTTCGCGCCAGACGGCGTCGTTCGACAACAACATCTATTGGAATAAAAACGGCGATGTTTCGTTCAGCGGGCTCACGCTTCAGCAGTGGCAGGAGAAAGGGCAGGACAAAGGCTCTTTTGTGGTGGATCCGGCCTGGAATGGAAGCGCTTTCGGGAACGACAACTACAAGAAGATAGGGTTCCGCCCGTTCAGCACCAAAGATGCGGGTGTGCGCGGCGACATGAAAAAGGTTTTGGACGCCATACTCGCAAAGCACGTATTTCCCGAGGTCGTCAGGTGCGATCCCGAGCCGCCGTGGGGCATGGACTTCGAGGAGGATTTCTCCAATTGCGAACTTTCAAAAACCCCTCCAAATATAGGGGCGTTCACCGACAAAAAAGACAGGGATATTGTGGTTCTTCAGGAGAACGGAAAGCGCTTTTTGCGCATGATAGACGGGAAGAACAAAGAAGACTATATGCCGTTTATAAATCTCTCCGCGACGATAAAGTCGAAGACTGCGAAGATGAAATTTCAGATGCGCGTCTCCAACGATTGCAATTTCACGGTTGAGTTCAGGAAAGATGCGTATGTGGGCGGGTTGCCTTCGATATCCGTGCGCGACGGCAAGCTTGTGACCCCCGACGGCCCGGTTGCATTGCCTGTCGGGAAATGGCTGTCGGTGGAATTCGACGTGGAACTGGCAAAAGACCTCAACCGCAC
This sequence comes from uncultured Verrucomicrobiota bacterium, assembly GCA_949287395.1. Classification (GTDB taxonomy): domain Bacteria; phylum Verrucomicrobiota; class Verrucomicrobiia; order Opitutales; family Intestinicryptomonadaceae; genus Merdousia. The sequence continues at coordinate 5,505 of CASEFZ010000070.1, read as the reverse complement.
TGTCAGATGCACCGTTAAAGAAGGGGCAAGGCTGATAAAATCGTATCAGACCCGCTATACGGCCGAAGCGCTTGGCGGGGCCACCGTTGTGGTTATATCGTCCGCGGGCGAAAAGGGAACGTTCGATTTGGCCGATATAAAAATATTGAACACAAAGGACAAAAAATAGGTGCCCTTTTGTTTCGGGGTTTGGCTTTAATTGCGGCGGCGCCTTTGAAGGCGCCGCTTGTTTATTTCGGGGAGGGGGTATTTAGCGTCTATTTTTGCGCCGCTTGGTTGTTTAATAAATTTTTTCACGAGAGTGGCAGCTTGACTGTTCTCCATGCATGGAATTGTATTCCCGCAGAGCCGGCTTAAAGCTTGCCTCCGGCATGGCGGAAGGGCTGCGCTAAATTTTGCGCCCGTTAAAAATATCTGAAATTTTCAAAAAAATTTTGACGTTTTCCCGGTTTTAGGTATCAAATACATGCGATGCGCGCACCGGCAAAAATTACAGACAAGGGTAGGGTTTTCTATGCGATAGGAATGTGCGTTCTGTCCGCCATATTTGTTCTGGCCGGAGTGGGGGCGTATATGCTCTGCGTAGACAATCCAAACATAGAACATATCGCGGACAAGCACATAGACGCGCTTTCAAACGGGTTGATGACTTACGCGTCGATAAGCGTGGGATTTATACTTACGGAGTTTGCGCTGCTGCTTTCTTTTTCTTCAAGCCCGTTTTTCAGGAGCTGGCAGAAATCCGGTAAGTTTAAGCTTTGGCAGAGCGTGAATGTGTTTGCCATATTTAGCAGCATAGCGGTTTTGGTGTCTTCTTTTATTCTCTTGGGTTGGGACGGCGCATTGCCTGTGGTTGTGGGGATTCTTGCTGTGAATGCGCTCTCTTTAGCGTTTGTGTTTGTGCCGCTGCTCGTTGTGGCGGGGAATGTCCTTAGGGGAGACGATGTTTAACAAGCCGGGTAATACGAAGTTGAGGATCTTGTTTTTTACTGTTGTATCGGCGCTTTTTCTGGCGGCCGACCTGTCTTTTGCGGCGCAAAGCGACGTTCGGATTAGGAAAATCTATGTTGCCCGCCACGGGCAGCGCCCGTCTGGGGGAGATCCGGCTTTGACAGAGCTTGGGCGCCGGCAGGCCCATCTGCTTGGCGAGCGCCTTAAGGCGGAGAACTTTAACGGGGAAATATATGCTTCCCCCTATTTTAGAACGGTTGAGACCGCCGTGGAGATAGCTAAGGTCACTGGTGCAAAGATAACCTTGCAGCCTCTTATTCAAGAGAGGACCAAGCGCGCCGGCAAGCCCGACATAAAGGGCAGAACCCAACAGGAGCTTTCGCAGGCCTTCCCAGGATTCATTTCCGAAACATCTCAACTTCCCAAAAACTGGGTATATGACGACAACTTTGGCAAAGTTTTCGAAGGCCGCGTTTCGGAAGCAATAGACAAGGGGCTTTCTAAAGGCGGAGATTTTATTCTTGTTGGCCACAAGGCAACCGTATTGGCGGCGTTAAAAATACTTTCCGGGCGTGCGGACGTGAAAATTGACATTCCCATATGGAACTGCACTCTTGTGTATTTTGTGGCCGGGCCAGACGGAAAAATAAAATTTGTGGAGAGCGGAACCGGCTTTATCCCGCCCCAAGATATTACCAACAACGACAAGCCCGCACTTATATCCACGCAAAGAAATTAAACTTTTGCATCTTGTGCCCGTGCGCGGGCTGGGTGAACGTGCTTTAAGGCTTTTTGATTTTTGTGTGGAAGATTAGAAGCAATTGCGCGGGTATATTTTATGGTGTTGCCGGCCGGCTTGATTTGCCGCAGGCCTATTTTGCGCAACGTCCAGACAGAACATTTTAATCTTTCGTCTGTTTCACATTTCACCCGGAACCAAAGCCATTCTATCCATAGGGGCTACGGCCACTTCCAGCCGCCCAGACCTTGAGAAGCAATGCTTCATAAAATTGTGGGAGGCTCAAACTGAATAATAAAATTTTTCCACAAATTTTTAAAGCGCGGCTTGCGCGTTCGGCAGGGCGGGAGTGCGGGCTTAGTCTTAAAATTTCCGGTTGGCGGGAATTTGTAAATGCGCGCCGCTTTTGGAAACCGAAAGTCTCATTTGAGCGTAAGAACAACTGCGGCGTAAATTTTTACATGCAAATAAGGCCTGTGAATGTGGAAATATAAATTGACTTTTTCAGGCATGCGGCAATCAGCCAAAAACTGCAATATGGGTTGCGCTTGGCATGTCAGCCGAAGTTGAAAAAAAGACGCGCGCATTTTTGCAAAATATTGCGGCGTGAATGCGCGCGCCAAGAATGGGGAAAATTATTTAAGATTTTTTGATATATATTCGGCGGTTCCCTCCGGGCTTGCCTTCATGGCTTGCTTGCCCTTCTGCCAATTCATGGGGCAAACTTCGCCGAACTCCTCAAAATGTTGCAGGGCGTCAACCATGCGCAACTCTTCGGCAATGGATCTTCCAAGGGGAAAGTTGTTGACGACTTCGTGTTGGACAATCCCCTGCTTGTCTATTAGGAAGAGGCCGCGGTATGCTATGAATTCTCCGCGTACAACTTCGTTTCCATCTTCGTCGTAGTCGCGCTCGCCGGCAAGTACGCCGTAGCTTTCGGAAATGGTCTTGTTTATGTCCGAAACTATAGGATAGGTGACCCCCGCAATGCCGCCTTTTTCGCGCGGGGTGTTTATCCAAGCGGAGTGTGAAAATTCGGAGTCTGTGGAGCAGCCTACAACCTGCACGTTCCGATCTTCAAATTCTTTTAGCGAGTTCTGAAACGAAAGTATTTCCGTAGGGCATACAAAGGTGAAATCCTTTGGATAAAAGAAAAACACAACGTACTTTTTGCCCAGAAATTGTTCCAGGCTGAAGTTTTCCACAATTTTGCCGTCTACAACGGCCGTCGCATTAAAATTCGGCGCTTTTTTGCCAACCAACACTGACATATTTAATCTCCTTTGACTTGTTAGAACCTTAAAAAATTCGACAGCAACATTTCCGTCCAAGTTCCGCGTGTTGCATGATATTTTGACATCGGAAAAATTCGGCATTGCCAAAGTTGTTTTAAGGCAGTTTCGCCTTGAAGTGATTTATATTTTTGTTAACCTCCCCGGTTGTTGGGACTCCCTTCCGCCGGGTTGCGCTTGGGTGGCTTGCGCGCCGGGGTTTCGTTTCCACTTCAATAGAAAGGTGTTGCTAAATGCATGCGATGAATATTCGTCCAAAAACGATGTTTTTCAAAGAGACTTCAACTGTTCCCAACAGCGAACTTGCCCTGCTTTTCTATCCTAAAATTGTTCCCAATCCGGAGAAGCTTGGACCGGAATATTACGAAGAGCTTTTTATGAGAAACGGGTGGAGGCCGGCGTGGCGCTGGCAAATTTTCACCCACACCCACTATCACCCCAACACGCACGAATGTGTCGCAACGGTGTACGGCAGCGCTAAAATAATGCTTGGTGGAGACGGCGGAAAAATTGCTGAACTTGCGCGCGGAGACGTTGTTGTCATTCCCGCCGGCGTGGGGCACAGGCAGGTATTTGCTACGGACGATTTTCTATTGGTTGGGGCATATCCGGGAAATTTGCTGCCGAAGGTGTTTGGGGCGGAAGAGTCTCTCATGGCAGAGGCGCGCGATGAAATTGCAAAAGTGAAAATTCCGGATAAAGACCCCGTAAACGGCGATAGCGGGGGCCTTTTGGACTTGTGGAAAAAGTCCGCTCGCGGCAAGTGACGGCATTCCTGGTGGATACGTAGCCAGTCCGCGCGCCGGCGTGCGCAACAGGCGTATAGCTCCTCAGTTTGGGCGGCAATTTTTTCGTGCAGATTTTTAAGCGCAGTTTATTCCCGCATGCATGGGCCGCCTGCGCGATTCCTAAAAAAATTTAACGCCGATGCGCCCTGAAAATCCCTTGCCTATTTGCGGCATTTGGTGAAAATGCGGGGTTTTTAATGGATAAGGTTAATAAGATTTTATTTCTCGTCACACTGGGGGGATTGTCGGCGTTTGGCCCTTTTGTGACCGATATGTATTTGCCGTCGCTGCCAAGTTTGCCACAAGCGTTTTCTACGACGGCCTTCTGGGTTCAGATGAGCATGAGCGCATGCATGATAGGCCTTGCCGCCGGCCAGATAGTTATAGGCCCATTGAGCGATAAATTCGGGCGCCGCGGGCCGCTCTTGATTTCGATGTGGACATTCGTGATAGCATCATTGGGGTGCGTATTTGCCACCGACATATACTTTTTTATAGCAATGAGATTTTTTCAGGGGGTGGCCGGGGCGGGCGGCATAGTGCTGTCGCGTTCAATACCGTCCGACAAATATTCCGGAATGGAACTTGCAAAATTTTTGGCTCTTGTGGCGGCGGTTCACAGCATTGCTCCCGTGGCGGCTCCGATAGCGGGGGCGGTTGCGTTGGAGTTCGCGAACTGGAGATTTGTGTTTGCGATACTGTTTGTATTGGGCCTAGTTTTGCTTGGGTTGTCCTACAGAATGAAAGAGTCGCTTGAGCTTTCAAGGCGTTCCAAACTTTCAACCGTGGCAATTTTCAAACTGTATGCGAATGTCTTTTTAGATAAGGTTGCGCTGTTTTACATACTACAACAGGGGGCGATGGCTATAATTTTATTTGTTTATATTTCAGCCTCCCCTTACATCTTTCAGGGGATATATGGCTTGGGAGCAATATCGTTTAGCGCGGTATTTGCGTTAAATGCGGCTGGCATAGGTGTGGGGGCGATGTTGTCGTCAAAGTTCCGCCGCCGGCGCACGGCAGTGGTATTCAGCGGGGTTGGAGCCTTTATTGCGGCCATTGTAGAGGCGGTTTTAATAACTTTTGGCGCTGGGGTAATTGCCGTGGAGGCCGTGATATTTGCAATGATGTTTATGTTTGGGGCGGCGGCTCCTGCGGCAGCTGCCATAGTGCTTGACAGCCAGAGGAAAAACGCGGGAACAGCGGCGGCGCTTTTGGGGTCTTTGCCGTTTTTTCTTGGGTCGGTTGCGGTTTCCTGTACTGGGCTTGGAAATGTCGTAACTGCCTTTGCGGCAATGATAGTGTTTGGAGGATTCCTCGGGGCGGTGTTGTCGCTTGTGGCAAGGCATTATCAGAAAAAATTTGGGCCATCCACAATTTAGTTAATTTCAATTGTAAGTTGTCCTATTGCAAGTTCTACCGCATTTTGCGTACAAACAAAAAAGTGTTGCAAGATATTAGCCTGCAACACTTAAAGCTCAATGGGCGATACAGGACTCGAACCTATTATATTTATTCTTAACAAATTTGTAATCACACAAATACAAATGATATTGCTTGGAATCGCAAATACATCGCATATTTTACCCCTCACATACTTTCCATTTTCTTATTCCATTTGTGCCAATCTTTGAATGAGCCGTTGGGATTTTCTCGATGCCTTTCTATCTTTGCCGGCGTTATTTATCCTTGAGAGAATGTCTTTAAATTCCCTCAAGTCAAATTTCTCTTTTTC
>CASEFZ010000069.1 GCA_949287395.1 uncultured Verrucomicrobiota bacterium | reverse complement strand
AGATTGCGATAGGGAAGCTCTCGAAGTCTGGGAACTCCCGAACGGGCAGAGAATGTATTTGAATATTTTTGAAAATACAAAGGGCAAAATCAAAGGAATCGCAGTTGCTGTTTCTGACGACACAGTAGTCCGCACATGGTTTATCAACAAGGTGCAGGAGTTAGACAAATGCCGGAAAGGGGAACTGATATTAAAACGCTAAAAATGGTGTACGGTGACGTTCGCGGCTCCGTACCGTACTGGGCGAACGAGTATCGCGACCGCGCCGCACTCAATCCGCCTGACACAAATACTATCGGCCAAAACATTTAGAAAATCAAGATAAAAAGATGCTTTTAAAATTTACAGTCAAAGCGGCAAAAGGCGCTCAGGTAGAGCAGATTGAAGCTTTGCAGAAAAAGCTTTCAAACGCTAAGGGGCTCAATACGGCCGTCGGCAAAGCTTTTGAAAAGACTTTGCGTGCGCATTTCCGTTTCCTTGACATGCGCCCGAATAAACGCGGCTGGAAAAAGAGCCACTTTTGGCAATAGATAGCATCGGACACGGTATTTGCGGGAGCCAATGAAAGCAAGGCGATTGTTTCAATAGGCAACTCTTCCGGAAGCAAACTTGCCGCAAAAGTATTCGGCGCGAGGATTCGCCCGAAGTCCGGGAAAAAATTTTTGGCGATTCCCGCGATAGAGGCGCGATACGGGGTCAGCCCGTCGAGCCTCGATAAAAACGAGCTTCAATTCCGCCGCACGCGCAAGGGCGGATTGCTTGGGCGGCTAATGTTTCAGGATTGTCAACATTTCAGGATCAATAAAACAAAAACGCGCACGGGGCAAGCGCGCGCGTTAAAAAAGTTTTTGGTGCGGGCAAGGTTATTTGCAGTTGCGCACCATATTGTAAAAGTCGGTAAACAGGGGGTCGGCATCATTTGGCCCAGGGGCGGCCTCCGGGTGGTATTGTACGCTAAACACGGGCAAGTCTTTCAGCCTAAGGCCCTCAACGGTGTCGTCGTTTAAATTTATTTCCGTTATTATTCCGCCGTTCTTTTCAACAGACGCCGCGTCGGCAGCAAAACCGTGATTTTGCGACGTTATTGAAACTTTGCCGGTCTCGAGATTTTTCACCGGTTGGTTTCCGCCTCTGTGCCCAAACTTCAATTTGTAAGTGTGCGCGCCTATGGCATGCGTTATCACCTGGTGTCCGAAACATATCCCGAAAGTGGGAAATTTTTGAATTAGCCTTGCGACAGTTTTATGCGCATATCCCACTGCCGACGGGTCTCCCGGCCCGTTTGAAAGGAAAAGCGCGTCGGGGGCAAACTCTTCTATCAATTCCGCCGAAGCGTCGGCCGGAAACACCCTGACGTCAAACCCGTGAAAGGACAGCTTCGTAAAAATTGATCTTTTTGCGCCGAAATCTATTGCCGCGCACTTAAATAGGGGTTTGCGGCGCTCGCTCCTATAAAGGGTTGTTCCGGGTATGGAAAATGGGGAACATGATTGGTCGGTGACTTGAAAGTCGTAGGGCGCCTTGCACGAGACCTCTTTGACATAGTCCACCCCGACAAGCCCCTCCCAGCCGCGCGCGCGGTTTACCGCCTCCTCTTCGGAGATCGGCTCCGTTGTAAGGCAGGCTTTCATGGCGCCAGCGCTGCGTATTTTTTTTGTTATCGCGCGCGTATCAACGCCGCTTATGCCGGGAATGCCCGCCTGCTCCAGATATTCCTGCAAAGTTGACCGGCTTCTCCAGCTGCTTGCAATGGGGCTCACCTGCCTGACGACAAAGCCCGCAACCTTTACCGAGTCGGATTCGTTGTCGTCGGGATTTACCCCGTAATTGCCTATTTCCACCGCGGTCATCGTCACTATTTGCCCGAAGTAGGACGGGTCTGTCAGCACTTCTTGGTAACCCGTCATCGAGGTGTTGAAAACAGCCTCTCCCACAACGGTTTTGGCCGCGCCAAACGCCTTGCCCTTAAAGACGCTTCCGTCTTCCAACGCGAGAATAGCCAGTCTTGAGGTATCCATATTATCCCCCAAATTACGGAGATTTTTGTGTCCATTACAAGCTTATTTACCCCTGTTTTGACCGGGCTTATTGCAAAAATTTTTCCGCTATTGGCAAAAGAGCCGGCTTTTGCATAGTCTGCGCGCAAAGGCGGCATTTTCTTGATACCCCCTAAAGGCTTTTAGGTATCGCTTTATCCGCATTATTTTATTTTCGTAAAATTTGGCCGGAAAACGGTTTTTCTTTTGAGGTTTATATGCCACTGCGCGCTTTCCATTTCTTGTCCTAACATAGTTCGCAAAAAACGCGCTCATTGGGCGTAAAATCAATCTTTACAAAATTTCCCGCCAAAAAATTCTTTTTATTGTTGCGGGGCAGAGAATCATCCATGTTTGTCAAATTTCACCATCGGGGACAGATCTTACTCCAAGCGTCTGCAAATGCGCCTTCCTTTTGGAAGAAACATCTTTTCCCCCCCCTTATTTGCGCCGCTATATTTCTTTGCGGGCAATTCCAAGCTGTCTGCCCGCGGCGCCTGTAAAGTTTTTAGGGCTTTATAAAAACGTCCACTCTTGCCGGTGGCACATTTAAAAATACAAAGGACCTGCCCATGTGCCTCAATTTTGAAAATCCCAAGTCTTGGGGCTTTCTAAAAAGATTGTATGTAAACTGCACAAATACCGCGCCGCTTGGAAGAATTCTTTCCACTTCCGACAATATGGACCCAACCACGCAGTCGGGGAGCGACAGCAGCGGAAGGCTTGATACTACCGCCGAAAGGTTTTTTGCGTCTTCGCCCAATATCTTTCCAAGGTTTTCTGCGCTGTCGTTAACCACGTTTACATGCGGGTAGTTTCCCCTCAATATTTCCGCAAGAGCCGCGTCAAACTCAATGGAATACAACTTAAAATTTTCAATATCATCTCCAAGCTTTACCAGGCTTTTTGTCACCGCCCCCGTTCCTGCGCCAAGCTCAGCCACAACGGATCCGGCTTTGGCGCCCTTGCGTGCCCCTGCAGCCATTTTGCCGGCAAGAAAGCTTGAACTTGGGCACACGGCTCCTATTTGCGAAGGATTGCGCGCATATCTACCTATAAATTTAACGGCGTCAAAAAACTTCATCTTTTTTGCAATTTTTCTACTGGGGCTGGTATATGTCGTGCAGACGTATCAGGCCAACGCACTTTTCATTTTCCACAACCGGAAGCACGGAAATTCTGGACTTGCGCTTTTCCATCAAGTCCACGGCATCTCCCAGAGAGGCCTTCGGCCCGATTTTTACGGGTGAAACCGTCATTATGCTCGAACATTTTGTTGCGTCTATATCAACCACGTTTTGCAACATTCTCCTCAAGTCTCCGTCGGTGACTATACCCTCCAGTGAGCCGTCTTCGTTGAGGACACACGCCGCTCCCAGCGGTTTGCGAGTCATCTCTATCACCGTCTGCCTTATTGTAGAGTCCGCTTTCACTACGGCGCAGTCCGGCAGCTTGTTCATTACGTCCGCAACCGTCAACAGCAAGTTTCTGCCAAGCTGTCCCGCCGGGTGGAACTTCGCAAAATCGTTTCTTGAAAACCCGCGCGCCTCCATCAGCGCGCAAGCAAGCGCGTCCCCCAGTGCAAGCGCAAGCGTTGTAGAATTTGTCGGCACAATTCCCAATCTGTCTGCCTCCGAGGCGCATCCGGCGTTTAATACAAAATCCGCACTTTTTGCCAGCGGGGAGTCTATATTTCCCACTAGCGCTATTATCTTTGATTGAAATTTTTTTAGCGTTGGAATCAGCCGCAGGCACTCAACCGTGGTGCCGCTGTTAGAGATTAGCAAAGTTGGGTCTCCCGGCTCGTAAACGCCAAGGTCTCCATGCGCGGCGTCGCAAGAGTGCATGAACACCGCGGGCGTGCCGGTGCTCGAGAGAGTGGCGGCAATCTTCTGGCCTACCAACCCAGATTTCCCGACGCCGCTAATCATCAGCTTCCCCCTATGGGAAAGCACAAGCCCTACCGCGCCGCAGAAATCGGTCCCAAGCTTGTCCACCGCTCCAAGTATAGACTCCGCCTCGCTTCTTAGCACCCCGCGGCCGACTTTCAATAACGCGTTGTCGTCCATATTACCCCTCAATTTGTCGAAGATACTTTTCAGCCTGCTCAAGGTCCGCCGGCGTATCTATGCCTATGGCAGCATAATCTGTCTCCACGATGTCGAAACGCATTCCGGCATTGACAAAACGCAACTGCTCCAGCATCTCGGCCTTTTCCAGCGGACACGGGCCCAGTTTGGAGTATATCGCCACCGCCTTGGTCGAGTATCCGTAAATTCCCACATGCTTCCAATAGTCGTAGCGCTCAAGCCACTTTTGCATGTCGGACTCCCCGCGAATATGGGGAAGGGCTGTTCTGCTAAAGTAAATTGCCCTTCCGTCGGAATCCCTGAGCACTTTTACAGCATTTGGGTTTAATAGCGTTTGCGCGTCCGATATCTTTACTGCCGCAGTCACAAGCTCCGCCCTTGAGTCGAGGTGTGCCGATATTATTTCATCTATGAGCTTTGACGGTATGAAAGGTTCGTCGCCCTGCACGTTAACCACGAACTCCGCGCCTATTTCATCTATCGCCTCCACTATCCTCTCCGTTCCGGAGGCGCATTTCTCGGAGGTCATTATGCAGTCGGCGCCTATCTTTTCGGAAAATTCGCGTATCTGCGGGCTATCGGTTAAAACCACAATTTTTTGGGCCAATTCGCTTTTCTTGCAGCTTTCAAACACCCGCTCTATTACTGCCTTTTTCCCGAGCAACGCCAGCGGTTTTCCAGGAAACCTGCTAGACCCCATTCTTGCCGGTATTGCAATGGCCGCCGCCAGAAGCGCCGCCGCCGCGGAGATATCCAACGGCGTATTCGACGAAACCGGCGTGAGCATTTTAAGCTCTTCAGCAGTTTCTTTTTCGTTGCGCTTGCGGTTTCTTTCTATGGCTTCGCCGCGCTCCTTCAGAAGCTCTCCGGCATTGGGGTCTTTCTCAAGAGAGTCCCAAAAATCCTGGTTTTCCGATATTACATCTTGGCGGTTGTCGCTGAAATAAAACTGCCATGTCGCAAAACTTGCAATTGCTATGCAAATTATTCCGATCAGCCTGAACATAACTTCGTACTGCCGACGCGACATACCTATAAACTTGAACATAGAAGTCTCAAATTTCTCGCTGTAGTGCGAGGACGTCCGCAACAAGAACAACGCCGCTATAAATAGCGGAACGGCTATTGTGGCAACTTCCAAAATTGTAAAAAAAGCCTTTACCATATTTAAAAAAAAACGCGTTCACACCCGGACCCGAACCTCACCGAAAGCCTCGGCATAGCGCAGTTCCACCCCGCAATACCACTGGCGGAACAATCCAACCGGGAAAACAACAGCGTCCATCTTAGCGCGTGTCCTGCGTGCGTCAAACATTTACTTTCCCGCAACTGCGTCGGACACGCTTTTGGCCACATATCTCAACTGTTCCAACGGCAGTTCCGGGTAAATCGGCAGCGCCAGCGTGTGCTTTGCGGCATATTCGCTGTTGGGGAAGTCGCCCTCCTTATAGCCGAGAGCCGAGAAACATTCCTGGAGGTGCAAAGGCAAGGGATAATATATCTCGCAACCTATATCGGCGGCGCGCAATGCGTCCAATACGGCGTCCCTGTTGGGAACTTCTATTATGTATTGGTTGTAGATGGAATAATTTTCCGGGCGAATTTTCGGAATTTTTATTTCGTCTATGCCGCAAAAAGCCTCGTCATACGCGGCGGCGTTTGCGCGGCGCATTTGCGCCCACCTGTCCAAATGGGGAAGCTTCACAAGAAGCCCCGCCGCCTGCAAAGCGTCAAGGCGAAAATTTCCGCCAACGTGCTTGTGGTAATACTTGGGCTCCATGCCGTGGTTGCGAATTTCGCGCACCCGCCGGGCAAGGGCCTCGTCGTTTGTTATGACCATTCCTCCGTCGCCCAAACCGCCGAGATTCTTCGACGGGAAAAAGCTCAGGCACGCGCAGTCTCCAAAATTGCCCACTTTGACACCGTTTTGCGAGGCTCCTATGGCCTGCGCGGCGTCCTCTATAACCTTCAAGCCGTGTCTTGAAGCTATTTGGCAAACGGCTTCCATGTCGGCGCACTGCCCGTACAAGTGCACGGGAATTACAGCCTTTGTATGCGGGGTGATCCTGCCTTCAATATCGTCGGCCTTTATGTTGTATGTGTCCGCCTCAATATCGGCAAACACAGGCCTTGCCCCAACCCTCCATACCGAGCCCGCCGTGGCGAAAAACGTGTAGGCCGGAACTATAACTTCGTCGGCCCGGCCCTCGTCGAGCGGCGACCTATACACGCCAACACCCATAAGCGCCGCAATCAAGGCGTCGGTTCCGCTGGAAACGCCCACAGCGCAGCGCGTTCCCGAATAGGCCGCAACCGCTTCTTCGAGGCCGGAGACGTTGTCTCCGCCTATGAAACGCTGGCTCTCCAAAACTTCTTCTATCGCCTTGAGAGTTTCTTCCTTTATGCCCTTGTATTGGGCCTTCAAATCAAGCAGGGGTACTTTCATTGTCTTTATTCTCCCATAAGCTTAATAAAATTGCGCAACTTTCAAGCATTTTTACAAATATGCCCGGGCTGCTCTTTAGGTTTAGATGCCGTAATTTTTGATAAAATTAGCTTGCAGGTATTGGCAAATATGTTAATGGCTTTGTTAGTAAGTGTTGAATTTCCAATTATAAACAACATGAAAAAGAAGCCAGAGCCATCTAAAACCGGCGCCGCGAAAGCGCCTTTGGGCAAGTCGAAGATTCCGTCAAAACCACAGGCAAAGACGCCTTCCAAGACTTTGCCCAAGACTGTCGCAAAGCCCTTGCAGAAGGCCGCATCAAAGCCGAATAAGAAGCCGCAGCCAAAGCAGCAGCAAAAACCGGTTCCGAAAGCTTTGCCGAAACCCGCGCAGAAGCCGGTTCAAAAGGTTCAGGCTAAATCCGCAGTTAAACCTGCAAAGGCCCAGCCAAAGCTTGCGGCAAAACCTCGGCAAAAAGCTTTCCAAAAGGCTGTCTCCAAAGTTTCGGGAGCGGTTGTAAAGCCCGCGCCGGTTCCGGCCGGGCAGAAGAAAGTTGTTTCGGCCAAGAAGGGCGCTCCGGATAAAAAAAGCATTTCGGCGGGGCCGGTTGTGCAATCTGGAAATCAAGCTGCGCAGGTTGTTTCTCAGACAGGCGATTTTGAGCGTTTATTGGGGGAAATTTTTGCGGGCTTAAATTCCGCAGATCTGATAAAAGACTTCATATTTACGGAGCTTTTGCGCAGGGGCTTTGACGACGAAACGGCAAATACCCTGGCAAACAACGTCTGCGTTGACGTGAATATTGAAGGCGACATTTCCATAATAGACTGATTGTAACAGCGTGGCGCATTTTTGCGCAACGGCGGAAGGCCTGCGGCGGTGTGTTTTTAAATGCAATTTTGCCGCGGGTCTTAGTTGTTGTTAAGGCGCATGCAAAATTGCGCCTCCGGCGCGTAAGAATGCGGTTGGTGCGTGTTGGCCACTTATCCATTTATTCTTTTTACTTGGGAAAAAGAATTTTTGCGGCCGCTTAAATCTGGTGCCTTTGAAAATGAATTTTCAGATTCAACCCACCAAGGCGTGCGCTAACGCGTTTCGGTAAAAGACTATGCAGCTTGCCGGAGAGATAGCGAATTACAGGCCTTCAGCCTTTGCAACTGTAGATTGAAGAGGGCTTTTGTTTCTATACGATTCCCGCGCATATTGACATATCGGGAGCGCAATAGGGAAAGATCGCAATGCCCCCATGCTTCAGTGGAATCGAAAGCGCCTCAATTCGCTATTTGAGGCGCTCAAACCTTTATGGATGTCGAGGCCGCTTTTTTTGATTGCGGAAACGCAAATCCTTAAAGCTTTGAGGCTGATATCATAACTCCCTTTTTTATGAGCGCATCGGAGGCCCTTATGGCATTGGACACATACTTCCGCGCGTCGTCGGGCTTTTTTACTATATCCGCAAGCGCAGAAATTATCTTTGTGCCGTCGGTATTGTCTATTTCAAAAACCCATTTTGAGAGCGGAAGGTCATAATACATTTGGCCCTTTATGGTGTCTTCTGGCTGGCGAAGATATACCGCGGGAGTTCCCTGTTTTAGGGCGATTATCGGAGAGTGGCATTCAAAGCTAAGCACCCCCGCCGCGCGCGCGTACACTGCGGCGGCCTCGTCGGGCAGCCAATATTCGTGCACGGCCATGCGCTTGCCGTATTTCTCCTTCAAGGGCTCGTAGAGAGCTTTCCTGCAAAGTTCGACCTGGTATGTCATTTCGGGGCACAATAGAACGCCTAAATCCGTATTGCGGCAAAGCCATTCTATGGCATCTCTCATTTTCAGGCTATCCACGGGCTCAAAGCGGGCGTTTGCCGACTTGCGGCGTTCAATCTCGGCCTTTGGCGTGCTTGTCTTGCGGAATTCCCAATACGGGGTATAGCGCAGCCTCGGGACAAAACATACAAATTTTTTGTCGGCCAATTTGTTCTTGGACAAAAATTCGTCCGCTTTTGCATTGTCAAGTATGTCGAAGGCAAATGTTGCGTCGGGCACGAATGCACATGCAGGGCCGTCTATTTTGGCCTCCTTTAGGTTTTCCAGCGATGCGGTCTCGCGGGTGAAAACAAAGGCGGCGTTTTTAAGTATATCGGTAAGTTCGGCGTCTATTTTGTCTATTGTCACCCCGAATATTCCGTAGGGCTTGCCGCAGGCTTTTCTCCATGCGTTTATATGTTTGCGCGCCACCACCGAAGGCCCGGAAGCGTGCACAAGCATGTCGCAGCCTTTGGCGGCTTCCGCAACGGCGCCGTCGGGCAGCTCTCCGTTTCTTTTTACCCAGCCCGTCACAATTTTTACGTCAGGGAAATGCCTTTGCAGCATTTCCTCAACCTTTTTGTCGGGGCTTACTTTCCAAAGCGTAAGCTCTACGTTGGGCAGATGTTTTTTTAACGCGCTTATCATGCCGGCGGTGTGGGCAATGTCCCCTATGTTGACGTTCTGCCATCCGGATACTATCATCACCCGTTCGGCCTTGCCGCCCTTGGCGAAAGCCCTTGAAAATCCCGCGGCCAAAAATGCAGCCGCCCCCAACTTATTGCAAAATTCTCTTCTGTCCATATCCCTTTATCGCCTCTATTTTGGATATTTTAACGGCCTTGTCCAACAAGAAAAGCTTGCGCATCTAAAATGTGCAGACTACACTCGCATGGATATGAAAACTTATTCAGCCATGTTTGCTTTGGTGTCGGCGCTTTTTTTGTCGGCGTGCAACACACAACCAAACCAGGAAAAGGCGTATTCCGACCTCTTTTCCAGCGATTTGTCCAATGCGCAGTGCTCCGAAAATGTATGGTCTTTTAAGGACGGAATATTGGAGTCCACAAAAGACGTCATACTTTTCACCAAGGACGACCACTCTAATTTTGAGGTTGACCTTGAATTCCGCATAGAGAAGGGGTCCAACGGCGGCTTTATATTCTACGTTTCCGACATGAAGGATTGGACCAACAATTCCCTTGAAATACAGATTTGCGACAATACCACCACGAAGGATCCCAAAAGCATGTGCGGCGGAGTGTTTGGGCATGTTGCACCGGAGTGGAATAGCCAGCTTACCTACGGAGATTGGCACAACTTGCGCGTAATTTGCAAAGGCCAGAACATAGAAACCTGGCTTGACGGGAAGCGCGTTTCTACAATGGACATGGCAAAGTGGACCGACAGCAAGCGCAATCCCGACGGCTCGGCCATTCCCAATTGGCTTTCAAAGCACAAGAAGTCCGAAATGAAGACTTCCGGCAAAATAGGCCTTCAGGGCAGGCACGGCAAGGCCAACTGCCAATACCGCAATTTGAAGATCCGCTCTTTGTAGTTCGCTTCGGGTTGATGCGCCTTTAGAAGCCGCAGGCAAGCGGGACAATCAAGCACATTGCGGGCTTTGCGGAATTAGGCCGCCTTTTGAAAGGGTGGGATGCCTTTGAGGCATTCCGCTTTTTTTTGCGCAAGGCGCATTGGCCAGAAATCAGCGCCGCGGCGGAAATTTTTAGACAGCCTCCCAAATTGTGTCCCGGCGGACTCCTTGCAGAAGGCTTTTTTAGCCTTGGCTCTTTTTGAGTTGCGGAATTTTTTTTAGCTTATCGCGCGTCATATCGTTGGCATATTTTAGAAACAACGCAGTTTTTGCATTTCGCAGCGGCTCTATATTCTTTACCGCCTATTTTCGATGTTTTTTGGGGCAGGCGCTGCCGCAAAAAAACCGTCCGAGCCTCAAGGGCCGGACGGAATATTTCTTGCTTGCAGAAGTGTGCCGCAAATCGGCTACATATTGCGGCAATCGGAAATTTTTCCGTTTACCGCCGCCGCAGCAACCATAACGGGGCTCATAAGTATTGTGCGTCCCGTAGGGCTTCCCTGGCGCCCTTTGAAGTTGCGGTTTGACGACGACGCGCAAATTTGGTCTCCAACAAGCTTGTCTTCGTTCATTGCAAGGCACATGGAACACCCGGCATTTCTCCACTCAAAACCGGCTTCTGTGAATATTTTGTCGATTCCCTTGCTGCGCGCAATTGCGTCAACTATTTGCGAGCCCGGGACAGCCAAAGCTTTTACCGACTTCGCAACTTTCTTGCCCTTGAGAAATTTTGCAGCCTCCTCAAAGTCTGAAATTCTTCCGTTTGTGCAGGAGCCTATAAACGCAACGTCTATTTTTGTTCCCGCTATTGGCGCGTTCGGCGAAAGCTTCATATAGGCCAGCGCATCCTTGGCGTCGCGGCGCTCCGCATCGTCGGAAATCGACGAAGGGTCAGGCACATTTTCCGAGACGAATATGGTTTGCGAGGGATTGACCCCCCAAGTGACCGAAGGCTCTATCGACGAGCCGTCTATATCCACAACGTCGTCGTATTCGCAGCCCTCGTCCGACGCCATCGACTTCCAGTATTCAACGGCCTCGTTCCACTTGTCCGCCGACGGCGCATAGGGCCTGCCTTTTAGATACTCAAAAGTTTTTTCGTCCGGGTTGATGTATCCAATGCGCGCTCCGCCCTCTATGGCCATGTTGCAAACCGTCATGCGGCCCTCCATGGACATATCGTCGAAAACCTGACCTCCGAACTCGTATGCATATCCAATTCCGCCGTTGACGCCAAGCAGCCTGATTATGTGCAGCGCAACATCTTTGGGATACACGCCGGTTCCCAGCTTTCCGTTTACGTTCACCCTGCGGACTTTGAGCTTTTTGAAAGAAAGCGTTTGCGTTGCAAGCACATTCCTCACTTGGCTTGTCCCAATTCCAAACGCTATCGCCCCGAAGGCTCCGTGGGTTGCCGTATGAGAGTCTCCGCACGCAACGGTCATTCCGGGGTGTATAACTCCCTCCTCGGGCGCCACAATGTGGATAACGCCCTGCTTGCCCGTATTCACATCAAAAAATGTTATTCCGTAATCGGCGCAGTTTTTGCGCAGGTGGAGCAGCATCTCATAGGCGGTCGCGTCGGGATATGGCTCAGAGCGGTCCAATGTCGGAATTATGTGGTCCACCGTCGCAAACGTGCGCTCCGGGTGCTTCACCCCAAGCTTGAGCGTGCGCAACATTCCAAAAGCCTGCGGACTTGTGACTTCGTGCAACAGGTGCGTGCCTATCAACAATTGCGTGGAGCCGTCCGGCAGCTCCCCGACGGTGTGTTTCTCCCAAACTTTTTCAAATAGGGTCTTTTTCATGGATAATTTAATCTGTTTGTTTGTGCAAATCGTTTGCCGAAGCATCTAAAAAAACGCGCCCGCAACGGGGCGCACGCAAAGCCGCAACGCTCACCCGCCCGCCCGGCCCCTGCGGGCAACGGACGGCGGAGACTGCCTTGAAGCGCACTAATCCAAGAGGGAATCGTCAACGTCTTCGTTGGAATAAACCTCGTTGACGTCGTCCAAATCTTCAAGGGCGTCTATGAGACGTATGACCTTCTTGGCTACCTCAGGATCCGTCAGCGGAACCGTCGAGTTGGGTATCCACGCAAGCTTTGCGTCGCTTGTCTCTATGCCGGCCTTTGCAAGGGCGTCGCCCACTGCCGTAAACACCGCCACGGGGCACAATATCTCAAAATGGTCGCCGTTGTTCTTGATGTCGTCGGCGCCTGCGTCAAGAACGCACTCCATTATGGCGTCCTCGCTCGCCTTTTCGGCGTCCACTATGAATTGGCCCATTTTGGTGAAATTGAACTGAAGCGCGCCGGGTGTGGCAAGATTGCCCCCGTTCTTGGTTATCGTGGAACGCACGTCGCTGGCAGCCCTATTTTTGTTGTCGGTAGTCACCTCTATTATCATTCCGACACCGCCGGGAGCATAGCCCTCATACAAAAGCTCTTCATAGACAACACCGGGAAGCTCCCCTGTCCCCTTCTTGATTGCGCGCTCGACATTCTCGGCCGGCATGTTGGCGCCCTTGGCTTTCTGCAAGAGCATGCGCAAACGCGCGTTCGAGGCGGGATCCCCGCCGCCCTCCTTGGCCGCTATAGTCAGTTCTTTACTGATAGCGCTGAATATCTTGCCGCGCTTCGCGTCGACGGCGGCCTTGTGTCTCTTGGTTGTTGCCCACTTGCTGTGACCTGACATTGTAGTATCTCTTTCTTTTTCTTGCGATATTTTTTATATGCCGCGAAAGCAAATTCCCGTGAAAAATCGCCGAAATGTGCGCCCATTTCAAGATTTTTCTCAAAAAAATGGGGGGGCTGCTCCGCATTTGTGAGCTTTGGGCACCCCGCATTTTTTATAAAAACTCCAACGGAACGCCCTACTTGCGCTTCGGGCGCGTTGAACGTCCGCCAGGATTCTTCTTCCTTACTTCTCCCAAAGTTCCCTTTAGGCGCTCTTCCTTAATGCGGCGGCGCATTTCGGCGTTTTCCTGCTTTATTACCTTGAGCTTCTCGGAAAATGACAATTTCTCAAACTCGGCACCGCGCGCCTTTTGCATCTGCTGCGACTTTTCCGCAGCCGCCTGCAAGCGCTCCATAAACGAGGGCTTGTTTCTCTTTACAAGCTCCTCCTCCTTTCCGTAGCGTATCATCAAGGTTTGCACTATCCCCAGAAGGCTCTGAACCGTCCAATACAATACAAGCCCCGACGGAAAATTGTAGAAGAACAAAAGCATTATCACCGGCATCAGCTTGAATAGCATTGCCTGCGTTTTGTCGGTGGACGGCGTTGGCGACAGGTGCATCTGCAAAAATGTCACCGCCGCGTTTATGAGAGGCAAAAGGTGGAATGGAACGCCAAGTATGCTTGGTATCCCGGGAACGGTGTCGGGCAGGGAGAGGTCGTCTATCCACAAGAAATGCGCAAAGCGTATCTCGCAGGAGGTCTGCAGCATGTAGTAAAGCCCTATAAAAATCGGCAGCTGAATCAGCAGAGGCAAACAGCCCGCAAGCGGGTTTATCCCATACTCGCCGTAGAGCTTCATTATTTCCTGGTTGGCCTTTTGGGGGTCGTCCTTGTATTTCTGCCTTATTTCCTTCATCGGCCCCTGAAGCTTTGCCATGCGCTTTGCCGACTTTATCTGCACCGATGTCAACGGCCAAAGAGCCAACCTCACAATCACCGTGAGTATAACAATAGCCCAGCCCCAGCCCCATTCGGGGGAAATTCCTGAAATCCCCGAGTGGATCCAATTTAGCAGGCGCGACAACGGCCTGCTGACAAACCCGAACCATCCGTAATCCATCAGCGCTTCCTGCCCGTTGCCCATCAAGTGCAATTTATCCAAATCTTTGGGCCCCACATAATACGCGCCGGATATTTCCCAAGCCTGGCCGGGCTTTAACACTTCCGCCTCGAAACCCATATAGCCCGATATCGCGTTGCGCATGTACTTGTTGCCGGATTTTATGTCCACCGGCACCGGAACCGCATAGCCCGTGTTCGAGACGCGCTTGTCGGGCGTGAAAACCGCTGAGAAAAATTGGTTCTTCACCGCGCCCCAAAGCGAATTTGGCAGGTCTATTTTCTCGTAAGGCTTTGCCGAACTGGCGCCTATGCCCAAAAAACCGGAACTGTCGACAAATGCCGACGACTTCGCAAAGTGCGTTCCGTCGCCGTCAAAAAGCCCGAAAGCCAAGTTGGTTCCGTAGACGTCGCTTTCTGTGGGCGGAACCGCCCCAAGGCAAAGATAGACTTCGCGCAGGTCCAAATCCTGCTTGGAAATATTTTCAATGGTTGTTTTTACAGCTATTGAATATGGCGCATACGCAAGCTTTGCGTCGTCCATTAGAACGTATGTGCGCGTAATCTTCATCTTCCCCGGATACACATACTGGTAGACAACCCGTTTTGCATCCGAGTCTATCAGCGCAAATTTGTTGTCCACAGTGCTTGGGAGCCCCGTTTCGGCGTCGTAAACAGCCATTCCCATCGCGGTGCTGCCCCCGCCCACGGCATTGAACGTAAAGGGCGTTTTGCTGCCTTGTTCCTTTTCGTATCCAAGCAGCTCTACATTCCTTATTGCGCCGCCTTTATTTGTGAAGCGGACCAGTACGGAATCGTTTTTGAGGGTGACAAATTCCTCCTTAAAATTTTCCTCCGGGGCAAACGGCGAAGACTTTTTTGCAGACTGCGCCGGCACGGATTTATTTTCGAGCTCCTGTCTCAGCTGCGCGCGTTCGGGCGCGCTTGCCGCCGCCGCGGCAAGCGCCTGGTTGCGCGCCATGTCGCGCTTCGAACCGTCGTACATGAAATAGAACGCGGCCACAAGCAGCAGGAGGCCTATGATAGTGGTTTTCTTATCCATTTTGATAGCTTAAAAACCGACTAATTAGCCAACGGGCCGGATTCGTCAACTTTGTTATGCGAAAATAGTTTTTTCCACTCTAAT
>CASEFZ010000068.1 GCA_949287395.1 uncultured Verrucomicrobiota bacterium | reverse complement strand
GGTATGTCTATGGCGTAGTCGCACGGCATGCAGTATCCGCAGTCGTTGCACGATATCAGAGGAAAGCGCGTTAAAAGTTTTGCGTTTTCCTCTAAAAATTGCATTTCCGACTCGTCCAGCGGCATAAGCGGGGAGTATGTGCGCAAGTTGTCAAGAAGATGCTCCTTATAGGCCATTCCGCTGAGCACCGTCATGATATTCGGGTGCGTTCCTATGAACCTGAAAGACCAGGAAGCCACACTTGACGACGGATCGCGCTGCTTGTATCTGGCAACCATTCTGTTTGGCACGTTTGAGAGCCTTCCGCCCAAGAGAGGCTCCATGACAACGGTTGGAATCTTCCGCTTTTCAAGCTCTCCGTATAGGTATTCGGCGTTAATGTTGCGTCCGGAGGCGTGCTTCCAATCCAGATAGTTCATCTGTATCATGACGAAGTCCCAATCAACCCCGCAGTTTAGAAGGTAGTTGTATACCGACACGTCACCGTGGAATGAGAACCCAAGATGGCGTATCCTTCCTGCCTGGCGCTCCTTCAAGAGGAAATCCAGAATGCCGTTGTCGAAAAACCGCTTTTTCAGGGTGTTGATTCCGTCGCCGCCGCCGACCGAATGGAGAAGGTAGTAGTCTATGTAGTCTACCTGTAGCTCCTTAAACGAATTTTTATATATGGCTATGGAATTTTCGCGCGAGTAATCCGAAAAATTCGACATCTTTGTTGCCACAAAATATTTTTCCCTCGGGTGGCGCTTTAGCGCAGCGCCTGTGGCCCTCTCTGACATGCCGCGCACATAAACGGGCGCGGTGTCAAAATAGTTTACCCCGTGCTCTATTGCATAGTCTACAAGCCGGTTGACGGCCTGTTGGTCAACCTGTTCGTCTTTGCCGTCCTTCCCGGGAATGAGGGGCCAACGCATGCAACCGTATCCCAAAAGCGAAACTTTGTCGCCCTTTTTCGAATTTCTAAATGTCATTTTTCCCTTCGGCTCAGCGTCGGGAGAAGCCGCCGACGGATCCGTTTGCACCTCTTTCCCGCACCCGCAAAGCGCCGCCGAAAACAGTCCGGCTTCCGCGCCGAAGGCCTTTAAAAATTTTCTTCTGTCCAGATTTTTAGAGTCTTGTTTCATGCAAAACCAAGCGTTTAGATTTCTTTGTGAACTTCGTGCCCCTCTACGTATATTGCCGAAACCGGTCGGGCGGGGCACAGGTTTTCGCAAGCGCCGCATCCTATGCATCGGGCCTCGTTTACCACGGGAATTTTGAGGGATTTCGGGTTTGAAACATCTTTGGGAACCATCTGGATTGCCATTGTTGGGCAGTGCGCAAAACAGTTGTCGCACTGGACGGAGTCGGTGTTGACTATGCAGCTGGCGCTGACCCACACGGCGTGCCCAGTTTGGGTCGAGGCCTTGACTTCGGGCGATATGGGAAGTATTGCCCCGGCGGGGCAAACTTGGGAACACTTTACGCACTCTGTGCGGCAATACCCGCGCTCGTAAGAAACTTCCGGCCTCATGAAATTTGACAGGCTTGCCGAAGGCTCCAAAACGTGCGTGGGGCACGCCGAAACACAAAGCATGCACGAAGTGCATTTCGAGTCGAAATTGCCGAAACTTACCGCTCCGGGAGGAAGAATGCGCGTCTTTCTCGGCGGCTTGTGGCGGGGCTTTATCGGGGCCAGTCCCCCGTCGAGTTTCATTACCTGCGCATTGGCGAGAGTTCCGCCCCCTATTAGAAATACAAGCTTGAAGAACAGCCTGCGCGCGCCGGCAAAATTTGATATTGCATCTCTTTCGGCTTTTGCCCGTTTTTTTGCGGGTTGCTTTGGCGCGGATTTTGGGGCGGTTTTTACCCCGCTCTTGACTGCGCCCGCCTTGCTTCTGCGCGCCGTGTATGTGATGGCGTTTGTGCGGCACTGTTCCAGGCAATTGAAGCATGCAACACATCTGTCGTAGTCTATGGAATGCTCGGCGGCATTTATGCATTTTGACTTGCAGTTTTTCTCGCACAGTTTGCACCCTACACACTTCGAGGCGTCTATTACGGGCCTAAAGAGAGAGTACCTTGCCAAGAAGCCCAGCAGAGTTCCAACAGGGCATACAGTGTTGCAATATGCCCTTCCGTGTTTCCAAGAGATGCAGCCTATTATTGCAAGCGTCGCAAGCGCCACAAGAAATGCGCCCGTTCCCTTAAACCAAATGTCCGTCTGGTAAAGCGCGTAAGAGTTTGCGTATTCGCAAAGCTCCGCCAGAACGTTGTTGCCTGCCGCCCATATGGGCGCGAGTATGTTTGACGCTATTCTTCCGTATGCGCTGTAAGGCGCTATCAAGGTTGCAACCACCGCTCCTCCCAAAAGCATCAGCGCCGCAAACACCGCAAATATTGTCCAGCGCAAAACAGTCTTTCCCTTTGCATAGGCAAAACGGTTTTTTTTGCCCGAGTTCCCCGTCCGGGAAAATATATCTTGCATCACCCCCAGGGGACATATAACAGAGCAATAAATTCTTCCGAAGATGATGGTTAAAAGCGCTATGCCGGCAATCACCGCAAAATTCATCGCCAATAGGGCCGGCAAAAATTGCAATTTTGCCGTCCAACCGAACAGGGAACTTGCCTCCCCGCTGAAATCCACGAACAATAAAGTCACGGCCGCGAAAAACAGCGCCGCAATAATCAATCTGGTTTTGCGCAACATAAGAAAAATGCTTTGGGGGCGATTTCTAACACAGGCGGGCTTCTTTGTAAACATTCAATTTCCCACCACGATATTTTGTATTTTGAAAGCTGTTGGCAAAGAAGCCTTAAACAATTTTAGTTTGCAATGGTTTGTTTTAATCAAACCGTAGAAATATGCCGAAACCTTAAGAAAGTTTTGCGGCCCGCTGTAAATGGCGGATTTTTAGGGAGAGTAGCCCCAAATGGTTTATGTTGGTCTTATTTCCACGGTTGAAAGATCCGCAGTTGCGCGTTGGGTTGCGCGCTGGCAATTCTTTATGTTCTGTTAAAGCCCATCAGCGTGAAATTGAAATTAGCAGCGGGCGCAATTTTTGTTGAAACGGGGGAGGGGATAGTCGGCATTTTCCGCACTGCCCAATTGGCGTAAATTTTCCGGGAGGAAATTTTTATGCCGGCGGCGCGGTGGCTGTTGCCGATTTGACGTTTTGTATATTTGAAAAATGCGGCATTTTATTGCGGCGGAAGGGCTGGCGTTTTTGCCGGGCATGCGCGAGGGATTTATTGACAGAAGCGTTTACTCTGCTAAAGAAGTGTCAGAATTTTACGGGTTCGTCCGGGGCGGGTTGGCTTATGGAACAAATGTCGTTTTCAGATAATATCGATTCGCAGCCCTTGGCATCAAGGCTGCGCCCGAAGTCGCTTGGCGAGTTCGTCGGGCAGGCGCACCTGCTTGGCGAAGGAAAAATTCTTCGCAAAATCATCGAGAGCGACAACGTTTCGTCCATGATTTTTTGGGGGCCTCCCGGCGTAGGCAAGACAACTCTTGCCCGAATCATAGCCCGCAAAACAAAGTCTACATTCATAGATTTTTCGGCGGTCACCAGCGGAATTAAGGAGATTAGAACCGTCATGGAGCGCGCTGAAAATGGGCGCGTTTATGGAGAGAGGACAATTCTGTTTGTCGATGAAATCCACCGCTTCAACAAGGCCCAGCAAGACGCCTTTTTGCCGTTTGTGGAGAAGGGAAGCATAATTTTGATTGGGGCAACCACGGAGAACCCTTCGTTCGAGGTTAACGGGGCGCTTTTGTCGAGGTGCAAAGTGTTTGTATTGAAGGCCCTGAAAACGGAGGAAATTGTGGGGCTGCTCTGGCGGGCGATAAAAGACGAGAGGGGCTTCGGGAAGCTTGATGTATCGGCGTCGACGCAGATGCTTGAGGCAATTGCGGTGTTTTCCAACGGCGACGCAAGAAACGCGTTGTCGACGCTCGAGATGGCTGTACTTAACGGCGTATGTGAAAACGGAAAAATAGAAATAACAGAGGAGGTCTTGGAGCAGTGCATATCAAAGAGGTCGCTGCTCTACGACAAGACGGGCGAGGAACATTACAACCTGATATCCGCCCTTCACAAGTCGATGCGCAATTCCGACCCTGACGCGGCCGTGTATTGGCTGGCAAGAATGCTTGAGTCTGGAGAAGATCCGCTGTATGTGGCGCGCCGCGTTGTCCGCTTTGCTGCTGAAGACGTAGGCCTGGCCGATCCGAAGGCTTTGGAAATGGCTGTTGCGGCATATCAGGCGTGCCATTATATCGGCATGCCGGAATGCAGCGTGCATTTGACCCAGGCGGTTGTGCACATGTCGCTGGCGCCAAAGTCGAACGCTTTGTACATGGCGTATGAGAGCGCCAAGAACGACGCCGTCAAACAGTTGGCCGAGCCCGTGCCCCTCGTTATCCGCAATGCGCCAACGCGCCTGATGAAAGAGCTTGGATACGGCGACGGATACCAATATGCGCACAACCTCAAAGACAAGCTTTCCAATATGCAGTGTCTGCCAGATTCTCTACTTGGCCGCCAGTATTACTTGCCAACCGAGGAGGGCCTTGAAAAGCGTTATAAATTGCGCCTTGAGGAAATTAAGCAGTGGAAGAAGTCGCAGCCGCCGCAGTAGCGCGCGAATGGCATTTTTTTGTCTATTGCGAACCGCGCATTTTAAACGGGGCGCATTTGCACCTGCGGAAATGCCGGCGGCCTTTGCGCCCGTTGTTTGCGCGCGCGGGCCGCAGCGGTGAAGGCCGAAGAATTTTTTTAAGCGCTACTTTTTTAAGCGCTACTTTTTTAGCGCCAACTGCAAGCGCCCGCAACGCGCCGGTTGGCGCATCTTTCAAACGCCGTGCCCGCGCTGTTCTTTGTTATTCGATACTCGAGCACAATTTTCTTATTTTCCCGAGATCAAGTTTCCCAGAACCGAGAATAGGAATTTCTTCCACCCTCAAAACGTGTTTTGGAATCCACAAGTTCGGCAACCCTGCCTCTGTGAGCAGCCTGCGCAACTGCGGCATATCTATGTCTATTGTGGACAGGAGCACAAGCGCCTCTCCCTTTGCCTCGTCCATTTTTGAGCCTATCGCAACAAGGGGAAGCTCCGAGTCTTGAAGCCCCAGGGCTTGGATTATCGCCTCCTCGACTCCCATGTGCGGTACCATCTCCCCGCCTATTTTTGAAAAGCGCGACAGGCGCCCTTTGATAAATATGTACCCTTGCTCGTCTATAATTGCAAGGTCGCCGGTGTTTAGCCAGCCGTCTGGGGAGAGGCGCTCTTTGTTGGCCTCGGGCATGTCGAGGTATCCTCCAAATACAGTTGCGCCCCTCAGGCAGAGAATGCCGCGCTCGCCGATTTTCTTCGTCTGCTTTGTTGACGGATCTACCACCTTTACTTGCATTCCGCAGAAAACCTCCCCAATAGACCCGCGCTTGCAACCGCTTGGCTGCGGATAGAGCGGCCCGCGCAAGTTTGAAGAGATATTGTCGAAGAGGTTTACACCCACAACGGGCGAAGCCTCGGTCAGCCCGTATCCCTCAAAATACCTTATGTGCTTGAATTTTTGCTCCCACATGTCGATAAATGCATCGGGCGTTTTTTCCGCCCCGCCTATTACCAATTTCATGCTTGGGAAATCCGTAGGCTTTGCCTTCTTGTAGTACGAGCGCAGGAAAGTTGGGGTGCTTATCATGAGAGTTGATTCCCCCTCGCGCGCGGCGTCGATATTCGCCTGAATTTCAAGCGGGCTTTGCACCGCAACTTGTTTTACCCCGAAAAGCGACGTCACCCAAACCTGTATCGTCTGTCCAAAGCTGTGGAACAGAGGAAGGTTTGCGTGTATGACCGTTCCGTCGTGGATAACCCCTATCTGGCTCATCTGAACCGAGTTCGCAACAAGGTTTCTGTGCGTGAGTATAGCCGCTTTGGGCTCTCCCTCCGAGCCGCTTGTAAAAATTATCGAAGCTTCGCGGTTGCCGCCTTCAGACGGTATGCCGTACAGCCTGCATATAAGCCACCCCGGAAGAAGCCTTACAGCCGCAAGGTTCCTTATTATCTTTGCCTTGCTCAAGCCCTTTAGAAGGGTGGCTATGTCTATGAAATTGTCGGTCCACGGATAGTCCGGAGAGTGGCTGTTCACGCGCTGGCGTATTTTTTCGGCTCCTATCACCGTGTTGACTTTTGCGCGCCTTATGCACGCCTTTGCGGCATCCGAGCCCATGGTGAAATTCAGATTCACAGACACCTTGCCCGCCATTTGCACCGCAAGGTTAACCAACACCCCGGGGATTCCGGAGGGAAGGGCTATGCCTATCCTTTCGTCGGGTATGGACGCTATGAAATCTTTTATGGCAAGCGCCACGGCAAGAAGCGTTCCCCTGTCCATGCGCTTGTTTAAGGAGTAGTCGAAGATGTGCTTGCGGAACGTATTTTTTGAAAGTGCCTTGACGCTGGCTTCGGCAAGATTTTGGTCAAGTTCCCTCATCCGATTGAAGTTGTCGTATCCGCTGTCTATAATGCTGTCGTCGATAACTTTCATCTATGTCTTAAGAAATGGTGCGACCCCGGCGGATTTGTTGTGCCAAAGTCTCGCACGAGTCTTAATATTTTTTGGCAAAGGTCAAGAAGCTATTGTTCTTGCACCACTTTTTTATTAGAGGGGGGAATAAAGACTTGTGAAAAATTTTTTTTTGGAAACAATGTGCGGAAGTTTTTTTTGGCGGGCGCGCGCGGCGCCCGGAAATAACCATTTACAAGCACACTTATGCCTACACCTGATTTCAAATATCAAAAGATGTTCCCCATGGGGGAAGACAACACAAAATACAGGCTGCTTACAAAAGACTATGTTGAAGCGGTCGATTTCATGGGGGAAAAAATCCTCAAGATAAACCCGGAGGCCCTTGCGGTCTTGGCCCGCGAGGCCATGCGAAGCGTGTCGTTTTATCTCAGGCCGGCGCATTTGGCGCAGGTTGCGGCGATTTTGGACGACCCAGAGGCTTCTGATAACGACAAGTCGGTGGCGCTTACCATGCTTAGGAACGCCGATGTGGCCGCGCACGGCATGCTTCCATTCTGCCAGGATACCGGCACGGCAATCATTCTCGGCAAGAAGGGGCAGCGCGTTTGGACCGGCGCGTGCGACGAAGAGTACCTCTCAAAGGGCGTCTACAAGTGCTATACGGAGGAAAATCTCCGCTATTCCCAGAATGCGCCGCTC
>CASEFZ010000067.1 GCA_949287395.1 uncultured Verrucomicrobiota bacterium | reverse complement strand
GACTTCAGCGCCGCCACAATGCCGCCCTCAGCCTCAATCTTTGAGAAGAATTCCCACGCAGCCTTCGCAACTTCGCGCGTCAAAACTTCAACATAGTAAGAACCACCCACAGGGTCCACAACGTCAACAAGCCCGCATTCTTCCTGCAGTATCACCTGCTGGTTGCGCGCTATGCGCTCCGAAAATTCGTCCGGCTTGCGCACTATTTCGTCGAAGGCGCCAACTGTCATGCTGTCGCACCCGCCCAAGACTCCGGAAAAGGCCTCGGTGGTGGTTCTCAACATATTCACATATGGATCGTAAACCGTCTTGTTGAAAACGGATGTGCGCACATTCATCTTTATCTTGCGGGATTCGTCATTTCCGCCGAATTCGGAAATTATCTTCGACCACAACACGCGCGCTGCCCTGAGCTTGGCGATCTCCATAAAGAAATTGGAACCCAAGCTGAAACGGAAACGCACAAGCTTTGCAACGGCGTCTATGTCCATTCCGCGCTTGAGCATCTCGCGGATATAGGCCACGGCCGCGGCCATCGCGGCTCCAAGCTCTTCAACGGCGCTCGCGCCCGCTGAGGAGTAGGGCATGGAATCTACGCCTATGGCGCCAAAATCTGGCATGTTGGCCGCATTGTAAGAGGCAAGGGCATACATTTCATCAAACGCGCAGTCCAACCCGCGGCAGATCTTCCCGTTTGCCGCAAGATGGCCGATTGGGTCAAAATATATTCCCCCGGAAAGCTTCTTGCCCTTTTGCGACGCGTACAAAAGCGCCGCTATCGCCGCGGCTTTGCACCCGGTATGGATATTTATGTCTACGCAACCGCATTCCACGCCGTCCAGCGCGCGCGAGAAGTCTTTTGCGGTTGAAACGGACAATCCCTTGTTGGCAACAGCTTCGGAATTGGCCTCGTCGGCGTCCTTCCCGCAGCCAGAGGGCCTGTCTAGAACTATTTCTATGGAAGTTTGCCCCTTGTTGAGCGCGTCAAGAATCTTGGAGTTGAACTCTTCGGGAAGGCCGGCCGCCAACTCCTGAGATATTTTCCAAGGATCTGTCTTGTTCCCGTCAACCTTAGTGCCGCGCACATAGTCTCCTGTTCCGGGAAGCGAGACTTCAAAGTCCACGTCCTCCTTGTTGTAAATCGGCTTGAGGGTAATCTTCTCAGGCGTGTTTGTGAGCATCTTCTTTTCGAAGGGGGCGCCTTTTAGAAGCTTTACGGCCTCGGCGTACCATTCTTCGTATGTGGACGCTTTGAATTCCGGGAATAGTTTTTCGTTTTCGTTTTTCATCAATCTGTATGGTTGAAAAATTCGCGCATAAACCCGCCCCTAACCGCCTCGCGGCGACAAGGGGCGCACAATTTCCAACAGGGGAACGGCAATTGGCCAAACCCCACTATCTTCCATACAACCACTTTCCCATTTCCAGTCAAGCATTATTGCCCCGGGCAGGGCGTTTTTTAGCGTTCCGTCTCTATGTTGGCGCCCCCGCATAAAGTTTTTTGCTTCGTATTGGCAAGTTCTGGAGCGGAGTCGGCCGTTTGCTAAAATGAGGGCAGTTTTCCCTAATCTCAACGCGTAAGAATATCCCGCAATCCCTCTTGGACAGCGCGCCAAAACGGCGGAAATTTATTTTTTTTCAAAAAAGTTTGACAACATGGCTGACAATGTGCGGTAATCGAAGCGATTTTGCGGAAAAGGAATCCATATGATAAATAAAATAGACCATATAGGCATAGCTGTTGCGTCGATAGACGATGCGGTACCTTATTACGAGAACGCTCTCGGCCTCAAGTGCGAGGGAGTAGAGGAAGTTGCCGACCAGAAGGTGAAGACGGCTTTCTTCAATGTGGGAGGGGTTCATATAGAGCTGCTTGAACCGACTTCTCCCGACAGCCCGATTGCAAAATTCCTCGAGAAGAATCCGCGCGGCGGCGTGCACCATGTGGCGTTCAATACCGACGATGTTGTGGCGTCTTTGGCGAAAGCCAAGGAGGCGGGAGTTGGCCTTATAAACGAGACACCCAAGATCGGCGCCCACGCCAAGAAAATAGCGTTCTTGCATCCCAAGTTTACCAAGGGTGTGTTGACGGAGCTTTGCCAAGATGGCGGGTGCTCTTGCAATTCTTAGGGTTATTACTGGCGCCCTTGCGCGCCAAAGCTTTTTTTTAACCGTACTTTAACAAGCACAATTATGGCGATATCTCAAAAACTGATGGACGAACTCAAGCGCCGGCGCGACGAGGCTTTTGCTGCCGGCGGCAAAGAGAAACTTCAAGCCAGGCGCGACAAGGGCCTGATGACTGCGCGCGAAAGGATAGAGGCCCTTTTTGACGAGGGCACTTTCCAGGAGTTTGGAATGCATGTGCAGCATAACTGCCACAATTTCGGCATGGACAAGAAGGTCTTGCCCACCGACGGTATCGTCACGGGGATAGGCCGCGTGCAGGGGCGTCCTGTGGCGGCCTTCAGCCAAGACTTTACGGTGGCGGGCGGATCGCTTGGGTCGAACCACGCCAAAAAGATTGTGGACTTGATGAAGTTTGCCGGCAAGAACGGCATGCCCGTTGTCGGAATAAACGACAGCGGCGGCGCGCGCATACAAGAGGGTGTGGAATCGCTTGCGGGATACGGCCAGATCTTTTACCAGAACGTTGCGCTTTCGGGAGTTGTTCCGCAGGTGTCGATTATAGCGGGTCCTTGCGCGGGCGGCGCGGCTTATAGCCCGGCCCTTATGGACTTTATCATAATGACGCGCAAAAACGCCAATTTGTTTATTTGCGGCCCGCAGGTCATAAAGGCGGCCACTGGCGAGGAGGCGTCCGTTGAGATGTTTGCGACGGCCGACGCGCATGCGACGGTTTCCGGGAACATACATTTGGTGGCTGAGGACGACGCAGAGGCAATCCGTCTGGCGGAGCGCTTGTTGTCGTATTTGCCGTCAAACAACATGCAGGAGCCCCCGCACGATTTTTCGGTGCAGGTTGAAAAAACTTATGACGAGGAACTCAACAAGCTTGTTCCGGAATCGCCAAAAGAGGCGCTCGACGTGTACAAGGTTATAGACCGCGTGGTTGATGAGGGTTCGTTTTTTGAGTTACAGCGCGATTTTGCGCGCAACATAGTGGTGGGTTTTGCCAGGATAGAGGGAATGGTTGTTGGCATAATAGCAAACCAGCCCGCTTACAAGGCGGGATGTTTGGATATAGACGCCTCCGACAAGGGTGCGCGCTTTATACGCACTTGCAATGTATTTAACATTCCCGTGGTGAACATGGTTGACGTTCCCGGCTTTATGCCTGGGTTGGCTCAGGAGCGCGGCGGCATAATCCGCCATGGCGCCAAGATGCTGTTTGCGTACGCTTCGGCGACGGTGCCGAAAATCACCCTCATAATGCGCAAGGCGTACGGCGGGGCATATTTGGCGATGTGCTGTGTCGACATGGGCGCGGACGCCGTGTTTGCGTGGCCGACGGCCGAGATTGCTGTGATGGGCGCCAAGGGAGCGGTAAATGTGCTTTTCGGCAAGGAGATAAAAGCTTCGCAGAATCCGGCTGAGCTTGCGGCAAAATACCAGCAGGAGTATGCGGAGAAGTTCTCCACTCCCTACCAGGCGGCCAGCAAGGGAATGATTACCGATGTCATAGAACCTGCGCAAACACGCGGGGTTTTGGCTATGGCGCTTCGTTCCACGCTTGGCAAACGCGAGACGCGTCTGCCAAAGAAGCACGGCAACATACCTCTGTAATATTCGAAAGGATTTTTTATGGAAAACGCGTTTATGTTTGCGGCATTGATTCCGCCGCGCCCCGAGTGGGATGAAATTCTTATATTTTCAGCACTCGGGTTCAGCGTGGTGATGATAATTCTTTTGATGATTTCGTTTGTGATGGGCGGCGTAGGCAGGCTTTTTGTGCTGGCGGAATCTGTAAGGAAGTCGGCTGCGGAAAAAAAGGCTGCGAAGGCTGCTGAGGCCGCCGCAAAGGCGCAGAGTTCCATTCCGGAGGCCCACGCGTTTGCCATATCGGCTGCGGTCGCGGAGGTTCTTCCAGAGTTGGGGAGCGGAAGCGAACTTGTTGCGGTAATAGCGGCTGCGGCGTCGGCGGTTCTTGATGACGAAGTTCGCGTGGTGTCGGTCAAGCCTGTTGATATGGCTTATGCCCGAGAAGGCAGAATGGAGCTGTTTGCTTCAAAGCGCATAGTTCCGGAAAAGGCCAAGTAGGTTTTTAGGTTATAGTACAAGCATACAAAACAACAAAAAGAAGGAATATTTTATGAAAAAGTTACGCATTACGGTTGACGGAAAAAGTTATGATGTGGAAGTTGAAGTTCTCGGCGGCAAAG
The DNA here is from genome assembly GCA_949287395.1 of uncultured Verrucomicrobiota bacterium. Taxonomy (GTDB): domain Bacteria; phylum Verrucomicrobiota; class Verrucomicrobiia; order Opitutales; family Intestinicryptomonadaceae; genus Merdousia. The sequence continues at coordinate 2,768 of CASEFZ010000067.1, read as the reverse complement.
TTGCCTCGATAGCTCCGTCCGCGGCGCCGGTTTCGGCGCATGTGTCTGCTCCGGCGGCTCCCGCTGCCCCGGCGGCAAAGCCCGTGGTTAAGGCTTCGGCCGGTTCCAAGGACATAGCAAGCCCGCTTGCGGCGGTTGTTGTGTCGGTGGATGTCAAAGAGGGCCAACAGGTGAAGGCGGGCGACACGGTTGTCACGCTTGAGGCCATGAAGATGAACACGCCCGTAAATGCGACTTGCGACGGCACGGTGGCCAAGATTGCCGTGTCTGCGGGTCAGAGTGTCGAAGAAGGGCAGCTGCTTATAAGCTTGTCCTAACGGAATAATCCGGTACCGCCCGTCGGCGGTGCCGGGCAAACGGCGTGCCTAATCATTTCATTTTCTACAATTACTGTTTATGTTTCAAAGTTTGATAGACCTGGCGTCCGATTCCGGCTTTTTCTACGTGGATTGGCGCATGATAGTAATGTGGCTGGTTGTGCTGGTTCTGATGTATCTGGCGGTTGTTCGCCAGTTTGAGCCTTTGCTGCTGGTTCCTATTTCGTTCGGGGCGCTGTTGGCCAATTTGCCTACAGAGGGCGTGGTTAATAAACCGGCGGGCCCTCTCACGGCGCCTGTTGCGGGCATTGTGCAGAACGTGTTTGTGAAGCCCGGCGACAAGGTCGTAAGGCCGAGGGTGGTTAGGCAGATTCCATCGAAAGTTTCGGATATCATAACAGATGCGGATACCGCCCAGGCCGACGTGCAGGCATATTTTTCAAGGGTTGAGAAATTGACATCTCCTGAGGCTCGAGCGGACGTTTTCAAAAAGACCGCGGGAGTTCCAGATCTTTTGGCCGTGTATAGGCCGGCATCTCCGATGGCCACAACCAAGAAGGATTTAGCCGAGGAGAATATGGCCTTTAAGGTAAATTACAAGGGAAGGGTTTTAGACCTCAAGGGCGGAGACATACTTGTTTGGGCGGAAGCGTCCGGCACTGTTTGCGAGGAGCCCGCCTCGGCAACCGAAAAGTTGTGTGCGGGCGATCAGATTGTAAATATTTACAACACTAGAACAGGGGGGTTGTACTACTACATCCAGAAGGGCGTTCTTTTGGAGATATTCCCTCCGTTGATTTTCCTTGGTGTGGGTGCGTTGACGGACTTTGGCCCCTTGATTGCCAACCCAAAGACGCTTCTCTTGGGCGGGGCTGCGCAGTTTGGCGTTTTTGCGACCTTTATAGGGGCTTTGTTCTTGGGCTTCACTTCTCAAGAAGCCGCTTCGATAGGTATAATAGGGGGCGCAGACGGCCCGACTTCAATTTTTATAACCAACAAACTTGCGCCGCATTTGCTTGCGCCGATTGCTGTGGCGGCCTACAGCTACATGGCTTTGGTTCCATTTATTCAGCCTCCGCTGATGCGCATGTTTACCACGATGTCGGAGCGCAAGATAAAAATGAAGAGCCTGCGCAAGGTTGGAAGGATAGAGAAGCTTATTTTTGCGCTGCTGGTGACGGTGCTGTGCATATTGCTAGTTCCCGATGTTTCGGCCTTGATAGGAATGTTGATGCTGGGCAATTTCATAAGGGAATGCGGTGTGTGCGAACGCTTGAGCAAGGCCGCACAGAACGAGGTTGTAAACGTGGTGACGATATTCCTGGGAACGTCCGTGGGGATAACGATGACGGGCGACAGGTTCATACGCACCGACACGTTGAGCATACTTTTGTTGGGCATAGTTGCCTTCGGATTCTCGACGATAGCGGGCGTTTTGATGGCGAAGGTGATGAATCCTTTCTTGAAGGAAAAGATAAACCCGTTGATTGGTTCTGCCGGTGTTTCGGCGGTGCCGATGGCTGCGAGAGTGTCGCAAGTTGAGGGCGTAAAATATGACCCTTCAAACTTCCTTCTCATGCATGCGATGGGGCCGAATGTTGCGGGGGTCATAGGTACGGCAATGGTTGCTGGTTTCTTCATTGCAACATTGACAACGCACTGATGTTAAAAGATTTCTTTTCGGGGGCGGCGTAACGGCTTCCCCCTTTTTTGATGCTGTAAAAGACGCGATTTAAAAAATTAGAGGCAAATTAAAATGAGCTATAAAGAGTTGACAGCGGAGGAGGCTGCAGGCCTAATCCAGAACGGACAAAAAATTGCCATCAGCGGGTTTACGCCCGCCGGGGCTTTAAAGGTTATTCCGGGAGCTTTGGCTAAGAAGGCGGAAGCCGAGCATGCGGCCGGTAGGCCTTTTAAGGTCGATATAATTTCGGGGGCGTCCACGGGTGATTCATGCGATGGCGTTCTTTCGAGGGCGCAGGCATTGGACCACAGGTATCCCTACCAGTCAAATGCCGATTTGCGCGCGGGGGCTAACGCAAATACCATCAAGTTTTGCGATTTACACCTTTCCCTGATGGCCCAATATATGAATTACGGCTTTCTGGGAAAAATAGATTGGGCGATAGTTGAAGCAAGGGAGGTGTCGGACGATGGAGAAATCCTTTTGACTACTTCCGTTGGCATTTCACCGACGGGTTTGAAGCTTGCCGACAAGATAATAATAGAGCTCAACGAGTACCATTCTCCTGAGCTGAGGGGTTTTCACGACATTTTTGAATTGGCAAACCCGCCCTTCCGCCGCGAGATTCCAATTTATTCGGCCGGCGACAGGATTGGCTCGGAGGTGGTAAAAGTAGATCCGAAGAAGATAGTTGGCATAGTGCGCACCAACAAGGCCGACGAGGTTAAGCCCTTTAAGCCGTCGGATCCTTTGACGGACAAGATAGG
>CASEFZ010000066.1 GCA_949287395.1 uncultured Verrucomicrobiota bacterium | reverse complement strand
TATGGTCTAAATTCTTTCGGGAAGATGGAGATTTTCATTGAGCAATCTATTAGTCTGTTCCCCAGGTTTGTCTTTTGGTTAAAATGTAGGCTTCTTAAGGATATAAATTGTCCAAAACTGTCTAACACATTTTCCCAAAATTGGCCTTTTTTAGAGAAAAGCTTGGGTTTAAAATTCAAAAAAATGGGCATTTTTTGCTGCAATGGTGTTAGACAATAAAAAAGCCGCTTTTCTCCCATTTTTAGCGCATTGCAGCTTTCTCATTAAAACTGTCTAACACCCTTGCAGTGTGAAAGTTTTAAACGCGGAGAGGGGGGGATTCGAACCCCCGGTCCCCTTGCGAGGACACCTGATTTCGAGTCAGGTACATTCGACCACTCTGACACCTCTCCATCGAGATTTTTAAGCCGTCTTAGGTATGTTAATTCCCTTTCAAGGTCAATCTTTTTATTATTTTTTTTATTTGGACAGTTAAAAAAAAGATCGGCCGCTGTGTCTCGGCCGATCTCATAAAAAACTTTCGCTTATTTCTTTATCTCGCGGTGCAAAGTTCTGCGCTTAAGCGCGGGGTTGTACTTCATCTTTTCAACCTTTTCCGTCTGCTTGCGCGGATTACGCGTGGTCATATAGCGCGATGGAGACTTGTTCTCTTTGCGCGCTTCCGTACATTCTATTATTACCGTTTCTCTGGGCATAGGTTCTCCTTATTTCGTTTAAATTATCCCCGCATATTGGCAGGTATATTAAATAGTTCAATATTTTTTTTGGAAAGCGGACGGGCATTTTTCACGCCTATTTTGCAAGGCACAATATGTCCGCCGCTATAATTAAGACCGCGAAGGCGCTTAGGTATGCGTTCATAGCAAGATATTTACATGGGAATATCTTGCTTTAGCACCTCGCCGTCCATCAGATATTCTCCAACTCTCGTAACCGGCCCGGTCATTACTATTGAAAAGTCGGGGGCTATCTTGATTGAAAGGTTGCCGCCCTCCATGTGCACAGTTATGTCGGAGTCGCACAGGCCAAGCTTATGCGCAACGGCCGCCGCCGCACTCGAGCTGCTGCCTGATGCAAGCGTGTATCCAGCGCCGCGCTCCCATATCTCAATTTTTATGTTGTTCCTGTCAATTACCTCAAGAAATTGCACGTTCGTCCTGTTTGGAAATTTCGAGGTCATGTTTTCAATTATTGGGCCAATTTTCATGGCTGTGGCTTTACTGACCTTATCCATCGGAAGAACGCAATGCGGGTTCCCAACCGTAGCGCAGCAGTATGTGTAATTTTGGCCAAGTATTTCAAAGCTTTCATTTATTACCTCGCGCTTATTCCCAACTACAGGTATATCTTCAGAATCAAAGCTCACCGTCCCCATATCAACCGTGACAAGTTGGCCTCCCTTTAAGACTGTGCACGTCACAACTCCGCCCAATGTGTCAACCGTAAATGGAACCGACTCTTTAACTCTGCCGGAATCGTAGAGGTATCTGGAAAATATCCTCAATCCGTTTCCGCTCTTTTCTGCTTCGCTTGCGTCGGGATTCAATATGCGCAATTTGAAATCTGCCTTATCAGTTTTATCCGGGCCGTATAAAATGCCATCTGAACCCAACCCAAAATTGCGATGGCAAATCTTTACCACATCAATTCCTTCAGGGCATTTGGGACAGTCCGCCGGATCCAATACCAAGTAATCATTTCCCAATGCGTGATATTTATGAAACTTCATCTGACACTGCCTTTCCATTGTTATAAAGGCCGTTTTCTAATTAAACCCTCCGGGCCTTTCAAGGAATTTCTCCCGAATATTGCGGCTCCAAGGTATGGACAATACCTCCCGTTTAAGGCAGACGCAAAAAAAATTCCACAGGGCAGGGAACCCTGTCTGGAATTGAAAAACAAGCTATTGCGGGCCATTGACAAGGGTTTTTTTGAGGAAATGCGCAAATTATTTCCCCAATCTATCCAAGTTAAAATTGCCACTTATTAAGGCGTAGTTTGCACTTAAATCTCAACGCTATTTCTCAGTGCGGAATAAAATTAATGACTCACAGGAATTTTATGAGAGATTACATGTCTCCATATCTACTTAAGCGCTTCACCCGAATTTCTTTCGGCGAGATATTTAACCATTAGCAGGTCTCCGCGCTTAACCTCGCCTTCGGCAATTCTAAACGCCACGCAGGTTTTATGGTTAAATCCCGTTTCCTCCAATACGGCAACCGGCCTCATTTGTTCGTCAAGGGCGTAATACATTGGAATTCTACCGGGCATTTTTTGTACCGATGCCCCGGAAATATTTACAACGGCTATCTTACCATCGCTTCTGACTACTTTCCCCAAATAGAAATCGTAATCCTTATTTTTGCGCTCTAACAGCACTCTTTCCGGCAATCGGCTGGAGCGCGACCCCTTATAATACCGCGTAGATTGTCCAAACGCGTCCGAAAACATGAAAAGCGCAAAAATCAGAGCCAACACTTTATAGGACAAGCTCAAAAGCGATGCTTGCCCGTGCCAACCCATGATTCTGCGCCCTTTATATTCCCCCACCTTAGTCTCTGTCTTCGCGCTCTTTTCTGAATTGATCAAAGCCGGGTCTCGACGCCCCACCAGTCTCGGCTTCAAAGAACCCGTGCAATTGGCGTATCCTTATCGGGTGGCGCATCTTCCTGAGTGCTTTTGCCTCTATTTGGCGTATGCGCTCGCGGGTTACGTTGAACTGCTTGCCAACTTCCTCAAGAGTGCGCGAATATCCGTCCTGAAGACCGAAGCGCAAACTCAGCACTTTGCGCTCGCGCGGAGTTAGCGAATTCAACACGTCCATTAGTTTTTCCCTCAAGAGGGAATAGGCGGTCATGTCATATGGATTTTCCGCGCCCTTATCCTCTATAAAATCCCCAAAGTTTGTGTCGTCGGAATCACCCACAGGGCTTTGCAGGGATATTGGCTGTTGCGCCATCTTCATTATCGCCTGAACCCTTTCAACCGGGAATTGCATTTCATTTGCAACCTCTTCGGGCGTAGGCTCGTGCCCAAATTCCTGCAACAGCTGCTTCTGAACCTGCATGACCTTATTCAAAGTCTCTATCATGTGCACCGGTATGCGTATAGTGCGCGCTTGGTCTGCTATGGAACGCGTTATCGCCTGGCGTATCCACCATGTGGCGTATGTGGAAAACTTGTAGCCGCGCTTATACTCGAATTTTTCTACGGCTTTCATCAGCCCCATGTTGCCTTCCTGAATCAAATCAAGGAAATTCAACCCCCTGTTGGTGTATTTCTTCGCTATTGAAATAACCAACCTCAGATTGGCTCTCACCATCTCTGTCTTGGCCCTGTGGGCCTCGCGCATTGCCTGCCGCACCGACTTGACTAAATCGACCAATTCCGCTGGATCCAAACGATAGGCATTTTTTATTTCCGCCAATCTGGCGTTTATTGCGTCGGCGTCGCCTATCTTAGCTTTCTTGCCTATCTTTTCGATGGCGCGCAACTTATACATGCAGTCCTCTATCTCCCTAAGCGTGGGCGACAACCTGTCGAGAAAATCCTCGAATATCTTAAGCTTAAATCTGAATCCCTTTAAATAAATATCCTTCAGGTTTTCCTCGAGATGCTTGTAAAGGGTCAGATGGCGCTTTTGCATGGCCGGGTTCTTTACCGTTTGCGCACCTTCCCATGCCTTTGTCAGCTTTTCCTCGAGCTTTTCTGCCTCCTCTATGTACTTTGGAAGATCCCGGAAATAATTTTCCCGGCTGTCCACCTTTTTGTCTATGACAATCTTGTCAAAACGCTCCTCCCTTGAACACAGCTTTTTTGCCATGTCAATCTGATAGACATTCGTCAGCGCCACCGCAAACAGCGACTTCACCGCTTTTGCCTCGGCGGCCTCGATTCGCTTTGATATCGAAATTTCCTCGTCCCTCGTCAACAGGGGAACCTGTCCCATCTGCTTGAGGTACATTCTCACCGGATCGTCAAGGGTGTCGCTTTGCTGCGCGCGCGTCTGGCGCTCTTCCGATTCCTCCTTGCGGTGCTTGAAACTCTCTATGTCGTCCTCGCTGTCAAGAATCTCAACGTCGAGGTTTTCCAGAATGTTTATTACCTTTTCAAACTCTTCCGGGTTGCTCAGCGTCTCCGTGAGATTCTTGTTTATGTCCTGGTTAGTCAGGAAGCCCTTTTCCTTTGAGAGGTGAATCAACTGGCGAATCTTCTCGTTCAATTCGCGCTTGTGCTCGGCCTCAAGCATTTTGCTTTTCGACATCTTTGGTTCGGAATCCTTTGCCGAAGCTGCCACAGACTTGGCTCCTGACGCTTTCGCTCCCGCACTGTTGGAAAGAACCTTCCGGACGGCATCCTTCTGCGCGGCGGGCTTTGCAGGCTTCTTGTCCTTCGATAATTTCGAGCCCTTGGCTGCTGAAACCGGCGTTTTCTTTACCGCAACCTTCACAGCCTTTTGGGGAACCTTCGCCCCAGCCGCCCTTGAAACCTGCTTCACCGCGACCTTAGCCGGCGAACCCTTTGCCTGTTTGCCCGCGCTTTTTTGTTCCGTTTTCGCTTTTGAAACGCTTTTTTTATTCTTATCCTGAGCCATGTTTGCAACCTGTATCGGCTACGCCTCCAACTGTGCTGGGGGCACAACCAATTCTTTCCTCAATTTTCCTATTTTCTTAAAAATCTCAAAATCGTTTCCGCCGTTTTTTTTGAGTTCGGCAGTCAAGGCGTCGATCTCTCCGGACACAAAATTTCTGTGTATTTTGCGAACGCAGTCGTTGGCGTACTTGACGGGGTTATCTATCATATCCTTGTCTCCGGAGCACAATCTATAGATGAGGTTCTTTTCGTCCTCGTCATCAAACAAGGACCCTATTTGATTTAGGTCGAAATCTATGCCCTCCCTGCGCATTGCCATGAGCTTGCGCAGGGCCCTGTTCTCGACCGCATCGCCCTCTATCCAAATGTCTTGGAGAATTCTGGAAAGCCCCTCCGCCACATTATCGAAGTGCAAGCTCACAAGTAAAGCATCGTAAACGGCGTTTGTCAACATTCCTTGTTCACTTTTATCTTCCTTAATCTCCGCTTGTTCCGCTGCTGGTTTCCCGGGCCTAAACGAACCTCGCCTTGATTTTGTAAACTTCTTGTAATCGGAAACGACAGACCTTTGGTTTAGCCCCAAATTTAGTGCAATTTCCCTGAGATAGTCGTCGCGCAATATGTCGGATGCACAATGGTTTAACATTTCAAAGAGCGCCTCCATTACCCTCCGCTTGTCGAAGGCCGAAGGCTCCGCCCCCTTGGGCAACATTGCCCCAACTGCGTATTTAATTGCGGGCAATTTTCTGTTCTCTACCAGGTTTACCATTGCCTCAGCGCCCATCGAACTTATAAAGCTGTCCGGATCCTCCCCGGCGGGCAAGGCCGCAACAAAGGGTTCAACTTCGGCGGCAAGACATATTGGTATTGCGCGCAAAGCCGCGTGTACGCCGGCCTCGTCTCCGTCAAAGAGCAATACCACCTTGCCGGCATAGCGCTTCATAAGGGCAAAATGTTCCGCGCCCGCCGCCGTCCCCTGCGACGCTACCGCATTTTGCAGCCCGCTGCAATACATGCGTATTGTGTCAAGCTGCCCCTCAACCAAAATAAAATATCCCTTCTTCTCGGCGAAACTTTTTGCCTTATCCAAATTGAAAAGAATGGCATTCTTCTTAAATATTGGGGTCTCGGGAGAATTTACGTATTTGCCCTCCTCATAGGCAATGTCGTTCGGGGTAAACTCGGTCTTCCTTGCCGTAAACGCCACAACGCGCCCCTGGGAGTCCGATATCGGAATCATCAAACGCCCCCTGAAACGCGCACCAAAACGCCTGAAGTCTGTGTCGGCATCTTTTGCAAAGAAAAGCCCGCTCCCCCTGAGGGCCTCGGGTGAATACTTCTTTTGCGACAAGATTTTTTTCAGGCCCAATTGGTCCACCGGGGAAAAGCCAATCCGCAGCTTTTTGGCGTCCTCAAGGGTGAATTTTCTTTCCCGAACCCAATAATTGCGTATCGACTCGCCAGCCGGAGTGTCGGCGAAAAATTCCATCGAATAGTAGGCGGCGGCGTCCTCGTTTATGTCGAATATCTGCTTGCGTATGCTGCCGCTTGCGTGCGCAGAGGCGTCGGAAGCCACGCTCTCGTATTCAAGCTTTATCCCGTAGCGCTCGGCTAAAAATTCGGCGGCCTCGTAAAAGCTCAAGCCCTCCTTTACCTGCAAAAATTTGAAGACGTCGCCGCCTTGCGAAGTGCTGAAACAATAATAAAATTTCTTCTCTGGGTAAACGTAAAACGACGGGGTCTTTTCGTTCTTAAAAGGGCTTAACCCCCTGTAGGATGACCCCGTCTTTTTCAAATGCACATAACGCCCCACAAGGTCCTCTATCGGCACCCTGTCTCTTATCTCCTCTATGCTGCTGCTCTTAATTAGAGGCATCTGACGCGTCGGCTCCCATCTTTCAAATATCGCCAATAAACAAAAAAATATAACCTCCCACTCGGGTTATTTTGCAGAATTAGTCAGCCGACGAATATTGCTCGTATTCTTCCTCTATAAGCTTGTACCTCGGGTGTTCCTTTGGAATCTCCCGCAAAAACTGCCTGTAAAAATATGAGGAATTCTTTTTGTCGTTCATCTCCTTGTAGGTGCGCGCCAGGCCTATCATTATTTCGGCGTTGTGCGGAAATTTCTTCTGGGCGGCGTAGAGGCTGTTTAAAAACTGCTCATTGTTCTGCACCTTGGAGGCTGTTCTTAGAAAATAAAGCTCGGCATCGATGTTGTCGGGCGCGCGCGAAAGCGCTTCGTTGGCGGCCAAAAAAGCATCGTTGTGGCGCTCGGAAGCCTCGTACGTTTTGGCGAGGGCCGTCCACGGCTCGGCCGAGGCGGAATTTTGCGCTATGGCTTTGTGGGCCTCCCTTTCGGCGGTGGAATAGTCTTTGCTCTCTATGGCCTTGTACACTTTTGAAATTTGGTCGGGCAGGGCGTCAGCCGGTTTTTCCGCAACGTCTTTCAGGCTCGTTTGCTCCATCGCAGGCGGAGTTTCCGCTTTTGTAGCCGCTTGCGCGGAATTTTGGGCTTCGCCCGCTGCATTCCCAGACCCCGAAACTTTCGAGGAAGACCCTTTGCCGGAGGAATCCGACGCTTTTTCTTCGGAAGTTTTTTTTGCGTCGGCCGCCGCAGGGGAATTTTCTGCCGATTTGCCCTTTTCAGCCTTGTTTGCCGAGTTTTCCACGCTTTCTTTTGAAGCGTCCTTGGGCGCTTCTTTTGAAGCCGCTTCTTCAGGCGACTTGTCACTGGAACCTGCTTTTCCTTCAGATGACTCCGCCGGGGAATCCTTGGGCGCAAGGCTCTCTTTTACCTCTTGCATGGCCGCCTTAAATTCCTCTATGCGCTTTTTTAAATCCGGATAGTTTTTGTCAAAAAGTTCCTTGTCGGTGGCTTCAAGTTTTGCAACGTATTCGTCAAGCTTCGCCATGTCTTTTTCCAGAAGCGCAACTTCGACCAATCCCGACAAAACTGCGGAGCGCGTTTTCACATTGTCTTTTGATGTTGCCTCAAACGCGGCTTCAAGCCACCTCTTGGCCTGGGGCACATTCCCGAGCTTCAAAAACAAGTTTCCAACCTGCGCCGCTTCGGCCGAATTTGGATTGCGCCCGGAAGCCTTTATTGCAGCCATGTATGCGTTCATGGCCTCTCCGTAGCGCTTTGCGCTTTCGTACAAATTTGCGAGGGTGCGCCACACCACCATGTCTTGCGGGCGCATTTTCAAATATTTTTCGTAGGCCGAAATTGCGCTTTCAACAGAGCCGCTGCGCTCGTAAGATTTTGCCGCGCTTATCTGCAATTCGGGATCTCCCCCCTCCAAGTCGGAGGCGCGCTCAAAAAATATTGCCGCCGAACCGGCCCTGCCGCTTTGCGCATAGGCGTTGGCGAGGGCCTCGTAAAGCGTTGCGTCCACGCCGCACTCTTGCGAGGCCGCCTCGAGAATCTCGATGGCTTTGGCGTGGTTATTGTCAAAAATCAGGACTGTCGCACGCTTGACTGCCAAATCTATTTTTTCGCGCCTCTCCTTTTCCAACTGCGCCGGAGTTTTTTCTCCGCATCCCGAAAGAACCAGACAAGCGGAAAAAACCGCGGCTATTTTTAACAGCTTTAAAATTAAATTTATCGGTGCTTGCATAATCTGGAAATGAATATTTAATCCCCTCTAATTGACATAAAATTCCATTTTGTAAAACGGGCAACACAAATTATGACTATTTTTTCCATAAGACGCCTTTTTTTGCGCACTTTTGCGGTGCGCGCGCTCTCTCTGTTCGCCTTTGCAGCCATTTTGGCCTGCAATGCTGCGGCAGATGCGGGAACCGACGCATCCAAAAAGGTGGACATTCGCTCAAAGCTTTTTGAGACAAACCTCGAGAATTTTGAAGCCGACACATATTCAAACGCGGTTGGGGCAATGTTTTCTGCGTTCGAGCGACAGAGGGGAGAGGCCATTAAAAAGGGCCCCAAAGGGAAAGTCGGCATAAAGGTGTACACGAACTCCGGGCCGGGGTTGCCAACGCCCAAGGCGCTTGTGGACGCGGTTGTTGAACAGCTGGTAAAGCGCGGATATTCAAAGCAAGATATAACTTTGGTCGACATGTCGAGGCGCCGCCTGCGCGAATCGGGCTTTCTTCCAAAACTTTCGCAAATAAAGGCCGGCGCCAAAGACAATTATGGCGGCGTCAATGTTGTGGACATAGACGGGCGGAAATTTTTTGACAAAAAATGGTATTACGACAACGCCCTTACGCCCAAAAACGTCCGCAACGCGTCTAATGCCGAAGATATTTACGACCCTGAGTTGCGCAAAAGCTATCTGCCAATACCGCTCTTTTTGAGCGTTGACTTTTGGATAAACCTTCCTGTGGTGACCGACATGGAGGGCTTGGGCGTGTGCGCGGCGCTGGGAAATGCAAGCATTTGGAACATGTCCAATAACGAAAGATTCCTCAAATCTCCGGCGAATGCGTCCATGGCTGCTGCTGAAGTATGCGCTATCCCTGAGATGAAAGATTCGCTGATATTTACTATTTTATCAATGGAGCGCGGGCAGTTTGTCGGCGGGGCGGTGTTCAACTCCCGTTGCACTTTCAGCGAGCGCAAATTATACATGAGCGCAGACCCTGTGGTATTGGACTTTATTTCCTGGGAGTGCATAAACAAGTACAGGCGCAGTTTTGGGTTCGAGCCAATTTCGCCCATGCCGGCATTGCTGAACTATTGCAAGGAATTGCAAATAGGCGATTGGGACTTGCGCTCTCACGAGCGCGTGTTTGTGGATTCCCGCAAAAAGCGCAGGTAGGAGGCGCCTAAATTCCGCTCGATGCCAGAGGATATATTCGATATAGTAAACGGGGGCGACGAAGTTGTTGGCAGCGCTCCGCGTTCTGAGGTTCATTCCAAGGGCTTTTTGCACAGATCTGCCCACATTTTGATTTTTTCTTCGGGCTGCATACTTTTGCAAAAGCGTTCCCGGAGCAAAGATTTGTATCCGGGCAGATACACCACGTCGTGTTCCGGGCATGTCGATTCCGGGGAGGACTACGAGACCGCCTCATTGAGGGAGCTTAGGGAGGAAACGGGTATCGTTGCCCGCCCGGAGGATCTGGCTTTTCTGGGGAAATTGCCGCCTTCCAAGGAAACGGGAAACGAATTTACAAGCGTGTACACAATGCAAATTCCACGCACTTTTAAATTCACTTTTTCTCCCGAGGAAATAGAGGGGTTCAAGTGGGTTAAGGTTGAGGAGTTTGAAAAGATGCTGCAAGTTGACGCATCGGCCTTTACGCCTTCTTTTGTTAAGGTATATGCGTTTTATAAGGACATGCAGGGCGGCGCATCTGGCGGGCAACCTGGTGCGTAAGAGTGTTGTTTCACGCTTGTGGGCGATGTTTTTTGCCATCTGCTTCCTGGTGGCATTTCATGGCCGGCGCCTGCATTGGTGGTAGAAGAAAAATTTTTTCTTTGGCGGCTGCGCGTACTTAGGCAGGTTGGGCGCGTTGCGCATGCGGCTGATGCGCCTTTGCCTTTTCCGGCGGGCACTTTGGCTAAGAATGGGGCGGACACAATTTAGTGTTGCCATTTTGCGGGGATGCTTTTTTCTTTTTCGGTCAAATTAGCGGAATCTAAGACGGGTTCCGGCAGCGTTTTTTTAAGGATAAAGATGAGCGAAGAAGTTAGAGTGAGATTTGCCCCAAGCCCGACCGGTTTCTTCCACATAGGAAGCGCCAGGACGGCTCTGTTCAACTGGCTTTACGCCAAGCACACGGGCGGAAAATTTATACTGCGCATAGAGGACACCGACAAGGAGAGAAATACGCAGGAATCTTTGGACGTCATAATGGACGGCATGAAGTGGCTGGGCATGGATTGGGACGAAGGCCCGGGCGTGGGCGGCAACTATGGTCCCTACTACCAAAGCCAGCGCGACGATATTTACAGGCAGTATCTTGAAATTTTGCGCAGCAAGGGCAGGGCGTACGACAAGGACGGGGCCGTGTTTTTCAAGGTGTCCGGCCAGAAACAGGTCTTGCACGACGCCGTTTACGGCGATGTCGAGCGCCTTGAGGAAAAAGATTTCCCCATATTTCGTTCAAACGGCACGCCGGTCTTCCACTTTGTGAACGTGGTGGACGATATCTGCATGCGCATAACGAACGTGATACGCGGGCAGGACCACCTCACAAACACCAACAAGCACATAGAGCTTTTTAAGGCCTTCGACGCGCCCATGCCAAAGTTTGCGCACATTCCGCTGATACTAAAAAGCGACGGCAAGGGAAAGATGAGCAAGCGCGACAGGGGGGCGCTTGTTGAAGAGTACAGGCAGAAGAATTTTCTTCCCGAAGCCGTCAGGAACTACCTTTGCATGCTTGGCTGGAATCCGAAAAACGACAGGGAGATTATGGGCCTTCCCGAGATAGTGGAGCTTTTCGACTTCGGCGGGATAGTGAAGAGCAACGCGCGCTTTGACGAGCGCAAGATGGCGCACTTCAACACGGAGCATCTGCGCGCGCTTGAGCCCGACAAATTTTGCCAACTTGCGCAAGCGGCCCTTGCCGAGGCTGGCATAGGCGTTGATTTGAGCGATCCTTACACCAAGGCGGCCCTCCTGCTTTGCCAGCCGAAAGTTACGGATATGGAAAATTTTGCCCCTCTGGCGTCGTTTTTCTTCAGCGAAGATTTCCCATACGACCAGCTTTCCAAGGAAAAGACCTTCAGGAAGGGCGATCCTATGGCGAGGTTGGCCGAGCTTTCGGAGCTGTTCGATAAAACAGACAAATTCGACGTTGATTCGCTTCACGATTCAATCGGGGCTTTGGCGGAGTCTAGGGGAGTAAAGCCTTCGGAATATTTCCCGATATTGCGCTATTCGCTGACCGGCTTGTCGGGCGGCCCGGACCTTCTTCCTATGCTTTCCGTAATGGGCGCACAGCGCGTGCGCACAAGAACTAAGAGGGCGCTTGCGGAGCTTTCAAAATAAGTTCTTTCGGCGTTTTGCGGACATGGAAAAGTTTTTTATTTTGAGCTGAGTTTGTTAACTGTCGTTTAATTGAAAGGATTTGAGTTATGGAGCAGGATATGAATGGGAAAGTTGCACTTGTCAGCGGAGCTGGAAGGGGAATAGGAAGGCAAATAGCGCTGGATTTGGCAATGCGCGGCTGCACGGTTGTCTGCGCAAGCAAAAACGAGTCTTCCTGCGGCAAAACGGCTGAAGAAATAAGGGCCAAAGGCCTTCAGGCCGAAGCTTTCGCCGTTGACGTATCAAGCTCCGACGACGTCAAGAGAATGTGCGCTGCGCTTCTGGAAAAATATTCCGCTGTGGACATCATAGTAAACAACGCCGGCATTACCAAGGACAACCTCATAATGAGGATGTCCGACGACGAGTGGCGCCAGGTAATATCCACAAATTTGGATTCCTGTTTTTACGTTGTGCGCAATTTGGTGCGCGCCATGATGCAAAAGCGCTGGGGACGCATAATAAATATAAGCTCTATATCCGGGCAGTTCGGCAATGCGGGGCAGGCGAACTATTCGGCCGCAAAAGCGGGCATTATAGGCTTTACAAAGACATTGGCAAGGGAGCTGGCGCCGAGAAACATAACCGTAAATGCAATAGCGCCCGGGTTTATATCAACCGACATGACCTCTGTTCTGCCGCAAAGCGTGGTGGACACGCTCATGGCGAATATACCGCTTAAGCGCATGGGAACGGTGGACGACATCGCAAAGGCGTGTTCCTTCCTGGCTTCCGACGACGCCTCGTATATAACTGGTCAGGTGCTTGCGGTAAACGGCGGGCTTGGAATGTAGGCGAAAGCCTCAGAGCTTCGGGAAGCGGCGGAGCTGGCGCGCTGAAATTCCAGGCGAAGCGGGCAGGGTAAACGCGTATTTGGCAAATTTTTTACGATGAAGATTGTAAAGGCGTGGTGGCATAAAAATTCGGAGATATGCATTTCGCTGTCGGCGGACTGCGTTAGCGTCCCGAAGATAGAGGCATTTTCCGACTCTCCGCTTCCGCCCTACGAAGTTTCGCGCGCGCCAAAGAGCCTCTTTGGAAAATATTGCTCTTATTACATAGACTGCGGACTTGTCCACTTTGTTCTAAACTCCGAGAATTTCGACAATGTCTCTCCCGAAAACGCCGAATATTATTTATGCGGAAGTTTCAACGGTTGGGGCGCGGCTATAGGAGATCAAAAATGGCGCCTTAGGAGGGGCGAATCTGCTGGCGAGCTGGGCTTGTCGGTAGAGGCAAAGCTGCTTCGCCTTTCCGACGGGGGCGCCGCGTTTAAATTCGCCTCGCGGGACGGCCGATGGCTCGAACCGCACGCGGAGTCTCCAAACGTGGAAAGGGACTCTTCAGGAAACCTCAATTTTCGCATAAAGACGCGGACCACCGGGGCAAACATGTTCTTCTTGCGCTTTTGTTCGCACGTGGACATGCGCACAAAAATAAACGTGGGGCTGGGCGGTTCTGTATGCGCTGTTGATGTGGCGGAGCTTTTGCACCAAATTTATTCACCCAAGAAGCTTGGCGCTTACCTTGAGGGCGGCTGCACGCACTTTTCAATATTTGCGCCCCGCGCAAGGCTGGCTGCGGTGGAATGGTTTTTCCCTGATTCCCCCGAGCAGACGCACCTGATAGAGGCCAACCTTTCAGACGGCGCGGTATGGATTGCAAAGGCCGACAAAAACTTGGAGGGCTGCAGCTACTTTTGGAGAATATTTGGGACGAATATAGACGAGGGAACGGATTTTGATTCAAAATTTCAAATTCCCGACCCCTACGCCAATGCGATGCGCTCTTCGATTGGTCCGTCCATAGTTGTTTACGAGCAATCCCTTCCAAAATGCGCGCCGCACATTCCGGCCTCGTGGCACGATCTTGTCGTAATGGAGATACACCTGCGCGATGTTCTTGCCGGAGCCGGCCTTTCCATTCCCGGGCGTTTAAGTTTTTCCGCGCTTGCAGAGTGGCTTTCAGACCCCGATTGCTACATACGCAAAACCGGCGTCAACTGCGTGGAGCTTCAGCCCGTCCAGGAATTTACCTATGAAGGGAACGGATACGAATGGGGATATATGCCGGTGAATTGGTTTTCGCCAAGCAGCGCCTATGCGGAAAATCCGGAAAAGGCCTCCCAAATTGGAGAGTTTGCAAAGCTGGTTGAATCTTTCCACCGCGCGGGAATATCGGTGTTGCTCGATGTTGTCTACAACCATTTTGGGGAGCCGAATAGCCTGTTGAAGGTGGACAAGGAATACTATTTCGAGATGGCTTCCGACGGAAAGCTGACAAATTACAGCGGTTGCGGGAACGATTTGAGAACGCGTTCGCCAATGGCGACCAGAATGATTATAGACAGCCTTAAGCGCATGCTTGTAAACTACGGGGTTGACGGCTTTAGATTCGACCTTGCAGAGCTTGTGGGAATGGATGTGCTTAGGGAGATAGAGGTTGAGCTTAAAAAAATTAAGCCTTCTGTAATTTTAATAGCCGAACCGTGGAGTTTCAGGGGGCATATAGCTTCGCACCTGAAAGACACGGGCTTTTCATCTTGGAACGACGGCTTTAGGGAGTATGCCTACCAGTTCGCGAGGGGCGAAGGCGATTTTGGCGGCTTTAAGCATTTTATAAACGGAAGCATGGGAGGCGTTGCAAAATGGCCCGCACAAACGGTAAATTACATCGAAAGCCACGACGACATGTGCTTTCTCGACCGCCTGTGCGGCGGATACAAGGATGTTCCAAGCCTCTTTGATATTCGCAGATACAAGATTGCATACGCATTTACGCTGTTGTCTCTCGGCATTCCAATGCTTGCGGAAGGCTTTGATTTGCTTCGCACAAAGGGCGGAAAAAACAACACTTACAAAGACGCCGAAGCCAACGCCTTAAACTATTCCAGAGGCGACGAATATGCGGGTCTGCGCCAGTGGATGCGCGCGCTTGTAAAATTCCGCCTGTCGGATTCCGCAAAGGCTTTGAGGATGGCCGACGCCCCCAAAGCGGGTTTCCTTAGAACAGGGGTGTCAGCCAACGGAAAATGCTTTTCCGCCGTCTTTAACGCCGACTCAAAATTGCCCTCTAAAAGAGTCATGGCGGTATTCAACACGGCTGAGGATTTTTCCGAAATAGCCGTTGCGGACATGGGCGGTTTTGTGCAGATAGCCGACATTGACCGCTTTTGCCAGTGCGGAATAGAAGATCCAATTCTTCCTAAAAACGGATTGCTCAGGTTGCCACCGCTCTCGCTTGCTCTATATATAAGCGCGTAGGCGCGCCAAGAGAACGCGTCAATCCGCCAGCCGTCCGCGTTTTTTTGACCTTTCCCAAATAGGGAAACTCTTGCGCGGCAAGTTCAGGCGGCTAAATTTGTCGTGTGCACTTTTCCCATCGCGCCTCTCGGAAAATCTTTTCATGCGGTTTTTCTTTGGGGAAGGGGACACTTTCCGCAAAATGCGCCGCCGCGAATGCCGGCACGCCAAATGGCTGATTGCCGCGGCGGAAAGCAGCAATAAGGCGCTTTATTGCGCGAACTCAAAATCTTCCGTCTCTATTATATTGTCTGAACAGGCAAAGCGGAAAGGATCTTTAGACAACAGAGTTCCGGGGGGACAACCATTGGCGGATTCGCCTATTTTTGCGCGCCATATAATTAGCTTTTTGCCGTCAACCTCCGTAAAGGCTCCAGGGAAAGGCTTGCTGACCCCCCTTATTAAATTGAATACCGCCCTTGCGGATTTTGAAAAATCTATGCGGCCGTCCTCAGGGGTTCGCTTGCCAAAATAGGATGCTTTTGAGCAATCTTGTTTTACAAGGTTGGGCTTGCCCGAAAGTATCGGGCCAATGGCGGATTTAAGAACATCAACCGCCGCCTGCGCAACCCTCGGCTGAATTTGCCCCACATACTCTTCCGGGCCGAAGGGAACTTTCTGTTGGCACACTATGTCTCCCGTATCGAAACTTTTTTCCATAACATGGAGAGACACCCCGCAGTGGTCTTCACCGTTGATGATTGACCAATTTAACGGCGCGCGCCCCCTGTACGACGGCAGGTACGACCCGTGCATGTTATACGCGCCAAGGCGCGCCTGCGAAAAAATTTCCTCCGGAATGAAATTGCGGTAATATATGGATAAAATGAGGTCGGGCTTGAGGTAGCGCACTTTCCTAAACCACTTTTGGGTCTTCAATGTCGGAGGCTTGAATACCGGTATAAAAAAATCTTTGGCCAGTTTTTCGGGAAGGTCAAACCAGTTGGCTTCGTGTGGGTCGGTGTCGTGGGTGAATACGGCCACAACGTTGTATTCGTTTTCCAAAAGAAATTTCAAACACTTTTGGCCGACGTCGCCAAACCCGAAAAAAATTATTCTCTCGTTGCCTGCCATGTCTATATATTCAAAGTCGTTCGCCCGGGCGTCCGCCTGCGGCCATTTTAGGGCCGGGAATGCCCCTCTATTTCGCGGGGTTTTCAAAACCCACCGTTTCCCTTAAAATGTACTTGGGCCGCGCCTGCACAACCTGGTATATGCGGCCAACGTACTCTCCAATAAGGCCTATCCCTATGAGCGTCATGCTCACAAGAAAAAACAATATCGCAAAAAGCGTGAATACGCCTTCGGCTTCCACGCCCATGAAAAACCGCCTGAATAAAAGTATTCCCACCAGAAGAAAAGAGCCTATCGCCGAAAGAAAGCCGAATATCGTAAAAAGTTGAAGCGGAACTAAAGTAAAGCCTGTTATAAGGTCGAAGTTCAAGCGTATGAGCTTGTAGAGGTTGTACTTGGAAGTTCCCGACTGCCTCTGCGCGTGTTCAACCTCTATTTCGTCGGGGTTGGACGCGAAGGTGTAGGCCAATGCCGGTATGAACATAGAGCGCTCATTGGTGCTCAAAACCGCCTTTACAATATCGCGGGTGTAGGCGCGCAGCATGCAGCCTTGGTCTTTCATGCGTATGTTCGTCATCTTGTCGCGCATGAAATTGACAAACTTTGAGGCGTAGCGGCGCATGAAAGTGTCCTCCCGCTGCTTGCGGTACCCGCCGACGGCGTCGTATCCCTCGTCTATGCGCTTTAAAAGCTTGGTTATCTCCTCCGGGGGGTTTTGCAAATCGGCGTCTATTGTCACAACAACCTTCCCCGATACGCGCTCAAAAGCGGCTATTATCGCCGTGTGCTGGCCAAAATTTCCGTTAAAGTCTATCAGTTTGACCACATCGGGGCGCTTTTTGTGGAAGCTTCTCAGTATTTCTCCGGAAGAATCCCTGCTGCCGTCATTTACAAAAATTACCTCCCAAGATTTCCCGGTGGAGTCCATGACCGGGCAAAGCCTCTTAAAAAGATCCTCAAGGTTTCCTTCTTCATTAAAAACGGGAACTACTACCGAAACGTCAACTTCCATGTTAAAACCTAATTTAAAATCCTATTCTCGGGAAGGCGCGCAGGGTGTGCCTGCCGCCGTACATCGTGTTTGCGTCCGCTATTCCCGAATATGCCATACACGAAAATATTATTGAACGCTTCATCAAAACAGAACCCGGCTGAAGCACCGAATTGCACCCCGCCTCGGCCCCGTCGCCGAGGAGCGCCCCAAGCTTTCTCAAGCCCGAATCCAAGCGGCCCTCCGGCGTATAGACAAGCACGTTTTGCTTGTCCAGGCGCAAATTTGCGCATATGACGCCGGCGCCCAAGTGCGAGCCGTTTCCAAGCACGGAGTCCCCGACATAATTGTAGTGCGGCGTCTGCACGTCGTCTAATAGAAGCGAGTTTTTGTACTCGCAGGAATTGCCCATCACGCACCCTTTGCCTGTTATGACATATCCGCGCACAAAGCACCCAACCCTCATTTCCGTCCCCTCGCCTATCCAAGCGGGGCCCTTTATGCACGCAAAAGGCGGCAGGCTGACGGAAGGGTGTATATACACGTTCTCGTCAACGGAAACGTTTTTTGGCAAGTCCTTTTTGGAGTCCAAAGAGGAAAAATCGACCGACGCCAACGCCGCCTTTATGTTGCGCACCCATTCCCAGGGGGCCGCGTCCGCAGGGAAAAAATCCGCGAAGCGCTCAAGCGATTTCGGAAGGTTGAATAATAAGTCTGCTCTCATTTTTTAGTTCGGCGCATTTTGCCGCCAATCGGCATCAACACCCGAAGTTTAGAAAGATAAATACACAACGCCTTCTTAAACAACAAAAAAATCCTCCTAATCTTTAAAGGCTTCGGAGAATTTTTTGTGAATGCCGTCGAAGGATCCGTTGCTGAAAAATACGCAAACGGCCTTTTGCCCGGATTTCAGGTGACGGCGCACGTCCAAACTGAGGCGTTCAAGCAATTCTTCGTTGTCGCTGAACGGGAATATTTTTTCCGGGTGTTTCGCTGACATTGCGTCGGTGTCCATCCTGTTTTCCGGAAGTATCTTAGGCGCGCGCACGGCGCCCACATACGAGGCGTCGGCAAGGCTCAATGAGTCGGCGAATTTGTCCTGCAGCACCTTGGTTTTAGCCGTGTTGCTCCGCGGCTCAAATGCCACAAATAGGCGCCTCTGGGGAAACTTCTGCCTGAGGGACGATATAGTCAGGGCTATGGCTGTGGGATGGTGCCCGAAATCTTCAACCACGCACAAATTTGGCCTTTCCAAAATGACCTCCTGCCGCCTGCGTATTCCGTGAAAATTTGAAAGCGCCGAAATATCCAAATCCAAAGGCGAAATTCCCAGTATTTCCGCAACGCCCGCACAAGCCATAGCCGCGTTCCTCGCATTGAAAACACCCTGCATCGGCCAGCTGACCTTTTTGGATTTCCCCCCGCATTCAAGGGTGAATTCTGAAGAGTCCGCAAACTGGAGAAAGTCTTTTATGCGCAAGTCGGCCGAGGGCGACTCGCCCACTTTGTATGTTTGCGTCCACGGCGTCTGTTCCAGCGATGCTATATTTGCGTCGTCGGCGTTCTCCACAATCTTCCCATATGGCGGAACTATCCTCCTTACATGGGTAAAAGTGCGCTTTACCTCGTATATGTCCCTGAATATGTCGGCGTGGTCAAATTCTATGTTGTTTATTACAAGAACGGTCGGGCGGTAGTGCAAGAATTTGCTGCGCTTGTCGAAATAGGCAGTGTCGTATTCGTCCCCCTCTATTACAAACGGCGCGCCGGCTTTGATATCCCCAAGGTTTGAGCCCCCCTCGGGCAGATCCAGCGGAACCCCGCCTATCAGCCATCCGGCGTCAACGCCGTTGGCGCGCAGCAGATATGCCGCAAGAGTGGTTGTGGTGGTTTTCCCGTGGGTCCCGCACACAACAAGGCATTTGCGCCGGCCGATAAGCTCGCGGCCGATGAGCTCCGGAAGGCTTGTGTAGTCGTACTTGCGCGATGCCAGAACAAACTCGAGCTCCGGGTTCATTCTGCTTATCGAATTGCCGACAACCACAAGGTCGGGGCAAAAGCACTCAAGATTTTTCGGGTTCCAGCCCTCGTTCGCGGAGAGGCCGGCATCGCGCAGGGCTGTTTTCATGGGGTCGTACATTCCCGCGTCGCTTCCGGAGACTTTGTGCCCAAGCCTCTTCATCAGTATGGCCACATTTCCGGTGGCTGTTCCGCAAATGCCTATAAAATAAATTTTCATATAAAAGTGTCTTTAAAAGCCTATTCTTTCGGTAATCCAATTTCCCTTTTTTTCAACAAAAAAGCCCCCGGAAACTTTATTTGCTTGAAGAGAAAAACCTTTGCTAAAGTATCTCCCGAAAACTTTTTAACATGCCAAAACAGCCGCCGGAAATATTTACTCTCCCAGAAGAGGTAGCAAGCAGGATTGCCGCCGGCGAGGTTGTTGAGCGCCCGGCTTCCGCCCTTAAAGAGATGCTTGAAAATTCCATAGACGCCGGCGCCGAAAATATTGAAATGGAGTTTTACCGCGGCGGAAAAACCTTCATGAAGATATCCGACGACGGCTGCGGAATGACGCGCAACCAAGCGCTTGCAAGCCTCCAGCAACACGCCACAAGCAAAATAAGGAGCGCCGACGACATATTCAGCATTTCCAGCTATGGTTTTAGGGGAGAGGCCGTTCCGTCGATTGCCAGCATAAGCCGTTTTGTAATGCGCACAAGGCCGCATTCGCAGGCGGACGGGGTCAGAATAGAAGTTGATGCGGGCAAAATTGTTGATGTCCGCGATTGCGGAATGCCGCCGGGGACGGAAATAACCGTGGAGGACATCTTTTGCAGCGTTCCGGCGAGGCAGAAATTCTTAAAAAGCGACGCCGTTGAGGCTGCGCATATCCTGAAGGTTTGCAAATTGTACGCGGCGGCTTTGCCGGGCATAAGCGTCTCCCTCAGGGAGGAGGGCAGAAGAATTTTTGAATCTGCAAAGGGTTTTCCGCTTTTGGAAAGGCTCAGAAGAATATACGGGGCGGACTTGGCCGGAAATCTGATAGAGCTTGAAAAAATCCAGCGCGGCGGGGTTGCGGTTTCCGGGGCGATCTTAATGCCGGCGGAGTCTTTTGCAACCGCCAAAAACATCTGCTTTTTTATAAATTCAAGACCCGTCGAAAGCAGGGCGCTTTTTGCGTCGCTGCGCGAGGCGTATACGCAGTTCATACCCAAGGGGCGCTATGCGGCGGCTTTCCTGTTTTTGGAAATGGATCCCCGCGCGGTGGACGTAAACGTGCACCCGGCAAAGCGCGAAGTGCGCCTGAAAGACGAGTTTGCGGTTAAGGACATCCTGTTTGATTGCGTTTCGGAGTGCCTTGCAAAATATATGAGCGAGAGCAGGTATGGGGGGCTTGTGTCGGGCGAAAGAAAAGTTTCGGATTCCTCCCAGAAAATTCCTGTTTTGCCAAAGATTGTTCCGCAGGCGCCGACTCCTCGGCCCCGCGCGGAGCCGGCGCCTGCGGAGCCATTCCCACGGCGCGGACAAGACTGGCAGCCGGAACAACTTCCGCGCGAAGACCGCAAAGTTTGCCCGAAGCAACATTTGAAACCCGTTTGCGCGGCTAAAGAAAGCGCCCCCATTTGCGGCGCGGACCGCCGGGAAAACGCTTCGTCGGACGGGGAAGAAAGCGGCGCCGCCGCGCCCAAAAAAAGTGCGCCGCTGCCAAATTGGAGTTTCGAGGGGTTTTTCCAAAAAAAGTATGCGCTCTTTCAAACAGAGAAGTCGCTTGCGATAGTTTCAATATCGGCGGCTTTGAAGCGGGTTGCCTACGAGCGCATAATGCGTTCCAAGTCGGGGAAGGGGGAGTCTCAGAAGCTTCTGATTGTGCCGGTGGTGCGCGTGGAACCCGCCGATGCCGAGTGCTTGGAGGCAAACATGCAAAGGTTTAAAGATTGCGGCTTTGAGCTGGAAAAATTTGCGAAGAATTTTTACAGGATTGTCTCAATACCCGCGTGGCTCGATGTGGGGGCGGCGGAAAATTTTGTGAAAGATTTTATTGAGCTGGCGCGCGACGAGTCGGAATACTCCCGAAGGGCGTGTTTCGAGGTTGACCGCTTTGCGGGCATTGCCGTCAGAAGGATAGGGGCCGCCGGTTTTGAATGCACCGCTGAAAACGCAATGAAACTTCTGGGGGAACTTTTGTCTTGCAAGTCGCACCTGTCGTCGCCGGACGGAAGGCCAACAATAAGGGAGCTTTCGGCGGCTGATTTTTCCAGAATGTTCGGGCGCTGACATTTTGCATGGGAGTGTCAAAAAAGCGCAATTTTAGAGGCAGCGTTTGGAAACTCTTTGGGTGGCCTTTTAGGGTTTGCGAAGTAGAGGTCAAGAAATTGGGCAGCGGCATGGCGTTCGAAGAACTGCCTAAAACTTGCTGGGGGATAGATTTTTGGAATTGCCGGTTAACTTTAGGGAAATTTGGCCGTAAAAGAGGCGAAACGGGAGAGGTTTGCGGGGGGTGAGATGAAAAAAATATCCTCTAAGTTGTTTTTTGTGTGGAAATTTGCCCATCCAAGGCTACAATGCGCGTTTTAACAATGTGAACTTGCGTTTGAAAAGCACATAGAGAACGCGGTTTTGCTTTAGAGGAATTTTGCCATGAAAAAGAAAATATTAATGGTTGCTTCGGAGTGCGCCCCCTTTTCCAAAGTGGGCGGGCTGGCCGACATGGTGTCTTCGCTTTCAAAGCAGTTGGCGGACGACGGTTGGGATGTTAGAATATTCACTCCGCTGTATTCTTCCATAAAAAGGAATTCCCACTTTAAAAAGGTCTTGGAGCCGCTGAGCGTGCATATGGGATACGGAATTGAAGAGTACGCGTCGATATGGGAGGCTCCGCTGGGTAAGGCAAGGGTGAATTTTGTCGAATTTAACATGTTTTTCGACCGCCCGGGGATATACAACCAAAGCGGGGTTTCGTACGACGACAATGGCGGCAGGTTTTCATTTCTTTCGCGCGCGGCCTTGGATTTCTGCATTGCGTCGAGCTGGATACCCGACGTTGTCCATTGCCATGATTGGCCGTCGGCCCTCGTGCCGCTGCTGCTAAACAACAACTTTCGCGGCACAGATTTGGGGAAGGCAGCAAGCGTGTTGACTGTGCACAACCTTCAGCACCAGGGCATTTTCGACGCGGGCGTGCTGGAATATGCTGGGGTGCCGAAATCGGAATTCCGCGCGGATTGCTGCGAATCTTTCGGGCGCTTGAACATGTTGAAGGGCGGTCTTTACAACGCCACAAAAATAACCACGGTCAGCCCCACATACTCAAGGGAGATTCAAACCCCCGAATACGGCTGCGGACTTGAGGGCGTGTTGAAGTTTAGGGCGGCGGATTTGATAGGGATAATAAACGGCGTGGATACGTCGGAATGGAATCCGCAGACTGACAAGCGCATTGCAAAAAACTACTCCCTTGCTGACATGTCCGGCAAGGCGGAGTGCAAAAAGGCGCTTCAGCGCCGCATGGGGCTTGAGGTTGCCTCTGATGTGCCCGTGTTTGGGGTGGTGTCGAGGCTTTACGAGCAAAAGGGCCTGGACTTGCTTGTCAAGATAGCGCGCCCGCTGATAGACAACATGCGCATACAAATAGCGGTTTTGGGCTCCGGGGAGCCGTGGCTTGAAAACGCGTTCAGGCAAATTTCGCTGGATTCCGGCGGAAGAATGGCGGCCTATACGGGATATGACGACGCCCTTTCACACATGATAGAGGCGGGTTCCGATTTCTTTATCATGCCAAGCAGGTTTGAGCCGTGCGGGCTAAACCAGATGTATTCCATGATTTACGGGACCTTGCCGATAGTCCGCCGAACGGGCGGATTGGCCGATACGGTGATTTCGTATTCAAATTCCGGATATGCCAGCGGTGATGGTTTTGTTTTTGACGACCCCACAACAGACGCCCTCTACAACACC
>CASEFZ010000065.1 GCA_949287395.1 uncultured Verrucomicrobiota bacterium | reverse complement strand
CAGTGGCTTGAAAAACACGAGAGCTTGGGCATAGACGTAAGCGAGTTTAAGAGGGCGCAGGCGCCGGAATTTTCGATGGAGGATTTTGAAAAATTCATGGTCTGGCACCGCGGCTTGGCTGTTCCCGCCGCCAGAAATTTGGACAGGCCCGAGGTTCTTGCGGGGCGCGAAACCTTCTATAAAATCGGCTGCGCAAGCTGCCACAAGCCGGAGTGGACGACGGGCGAATACGCGCCTTTTAAGCCCTATTCCGGGCAGATTATCCGCCCCTATACGGATTTGCTAATGCACGACATGGGCGAGGAAAACAGGGGGAGATTCCGCACCTACCGCACGCCGCCGCTGTGGGGGCGCGGGCTTATGCGCAAGACCGCGGGGCACAGCGATATGTTCCACGACCTTCGCGCCCGCAACTTTGAGGAGGCCATACTATGGCACTTCGGCGAGGCCGAGTTTGCGCGCGAGCTTTTCAGAAATCTCACGCAAAGGGAGCGCGGAGAGCTCATAGATTTTTTGAAGTCGCTTTAAAGGTATGAACAAAACATTTGAAACTATGGAAATTTTTAACGCAAAAAAATTGCCTCTTTCGGGAGGAAGGCAAATCTATTTCTTTTCGGCATCGGCGGAGGGTTTGGAAGATGCAAAGGCGCATTTTGACGCCCTTAATTCAATTTCCAAAATGCGCCTTGTAGGGCCTGAGCTGTATGCGGCTTGCGAGTTGCCGCTCTTTCAAAAGAAGTCCTCGGGCGAATTTTTATTTTTGGGGACCGAAGTTGGAGGCGGCTATCGCGGCCTTCAATGTTGTTTGGTTTCGGAGGATATTTCAAAAGAGATTGTCTTTGAAGGGCGAAGAGTGGGGCTTTGCTTTGAGGACGATTTTGCGCGCTACGCGCTACTTGGAGGAATTTTTCCCGAGGATATTCGGGCGTGCAAAGAGGCTCAAACTTCAAGCGTTTTTGAGAGTATAGAGGCGGCTTTGGGCGGGGTCGGAATGGACTTTTCAAACGTTGTGCGCACTTGGTTTTACAACGACAATATTTTGGATTGGTACGAAACTTTTAACGGGGCTAGAGATTCCTTCTTTGAGTCGCGCAAGGTGTTTTCGGGATTGGTTCCCGCAAGCACCGGCATAGGCTCCCGCAACGCGCGCGGGGCGGCCTTGGCGGCGCGCGCCTTTGCCGTAAAGCCGAAAACGGAGCTGGTGAAAATTTGCGAGGTTGAATCGCCCTTGCAGTGTTCGGCGCGCGATTACAAAAGTTCCTTCAGCAGAGCCGTGGAATTGGCGCACCCTAATTTCAGACACTTAATTGTCTCGGGGACTGCGGGCATAGAGTACGGAGGAAGGACCGCTTTTGTCGGGGACTTAAACAGGCAGATAAATTTGTCGCTCGACGTCCTCGAGGCGATTTTGAAATCGCGCGGCATGGATTGGGGCGACACCCTGCGGGCGGTCGCATACATCAAGGATTTTTCATGCGCTGGCGAATTTAGAAAAATTCAAAAACTTCGCGGGCTTGAAGACTTGCCCTGCGTTTCAATTCAAGCCGACGTTTGCCGAGGCGACCTGCTCTTTGAAATGGAGCTCGACGCGGGGCTTGAGGTTTAGGTGTTTGCAATGCTTGCGCCGTTTTTGCAAATTTTGATACTGGCAGCGTGTTCGTTTTGCTCGCTCTTTGTCGGAGTTGCCGACATATCGCCGCTTGATTTGTTTAGTTTAAGCGGCGAGCAAAGCGGAATCTTTTTTGTCGGCAGGCTGCCCCGTCTTTGCAGCATACTTGTGGCGGGCTCAAGCTTGGCGGTGGCGGGGCTTATAATGCAAAGAATTATGCAAAATAAATTTGTGTCGCCAACGACGGCGGGCACGATGCAGTGGTGCAAATTGGGAGTTGTGATAGCCGTGGTTTGCCTGCCGGGCGCAAGCCCGATATTGCGGGTGGGCGCGGCATGCGCGGTGTCGCTATTGGGAACTTTTTTATTCTTGGCGATAGTAAACAAAGTGCGCGGCCAAAGCGCGGTTTTGGTTCCGCTCATCGGAATAATGCTCGGCTCGGTAGTGGATGCGGGCGCGACGTTCTTTGCCTACAAGTTCGACATAATTCAGAATATGGCCTCATGGCTTCAGGGGAATTTCTCGCTTGTGATTGCGGGCAAGTACGAGCT
>CASEFZ010000064.1 GCA_949287395.1 uncultured Verrucomicrobiota bacterium | reverse complement strand
TCCCGAGCGGCTTCCTCTATGGTTTTTTTGGCGTTTTCCCTGGCTTGGTCGAGTATTGCAGTCGCCTCTTGGGCGGCCTTTCTGACGCGCGCGTCGGCCTCGTCCTGCGAAGCCGCAAGCTTTTGCCTGGCAAGCTCGGCGTCCTTAAGGCCCTTTTCTATTTCCTCCTGCCTCTTTGTCGACGCCCTAATCACCGGGCGAAACACCAGAAAATACAACGCCACCGCCACTATGCCAAAGGAAATTCCCTGGCTTACCAAAAGCCGCCACTCCACCCCGAATTGCGTCAGAAATCCAAGCGGATTGGACGCCGCAAATAAAGCGTGACTCATCGCCTATTTCCCAAGGAATAACGCGTAAAACGCCACAGCTTCGGCAAGGGCCATGCCCAAGATGCCCAAAGTCATTATCTTTCCGAAAGCCCCCGGGTTGCGCCCCGTTGCGTCCACCGCCTTCGCCCCTACGAGGCCCACTCCCAAAGCCGCCCCAAGGCACCCCAGGCCGCCCTGTATGCTTCCGCTCATTGATGAAACCTGGTTTGCAGCGTCTGCGAGTATCTCTATCATTTTCTTCTCCTATTTTTTTGTTTTTTCAACGTCACTACTCGTTGTGGTTGGTTAGAAGTCCTATATAAACCGCAGTCAAGATAGTGAAAAGAAATGCCTGAATTAACCCTATCAATATCTCCAGCAAATAGAAGGGCAAAGGTATTACCCATGAAAACCACCTCGGCAGGCTAAGCGCCATTTCGTGCATGTTTTCAAGCAGCACCTCCCCCCCGAAGTTGTTGCCGAACAGTCGGAATGAAAGCGAAATTAGGCGCATCAGTATGGAAATTATGTCTATGCACCCCACCGCGAAAAATATCGCAAAAAGGAAAAAGTAAAGCAATAGCGGCGTTTCCGACTTGTCCGCCTTGTTCCCGAAAGTGTCGTATAAAAAAGTCTTAACCCCGGCGTATTTAAGCACAAACAGTATCCACGCCACAAAGGATATTATTGCCAGCGCGAGCGTCGTGTTCAAATCCGTGTTCGCGGGACGCAAGAACGGCACAAAGTGCGTCCCCTCCCCGCCCTGCGTTGCCGTCTGTTCCAAGCCGACCGAACCCACCCCCGGGATAAGGCCGCTCCAGTTCATTATCAATATGTATGCAAAAAAACCAAGCAACAGCGGAAACGCCGCCTTAAAGGCCCGCTCTCCCATCAGGGGCTCAAATATTTCCTTCAGGCCGTTTACCATAGATTCCACCACAAGCTGTCCCTTCGACGGCACAAGCTTTGCGCCACCCCGAAGCAGGACAAACCTGAAAAACACTATTGCCAACGCCGTGAACACCCACGTCGTCAGCATGGAGTTTGTGACGGGGAACCCCAGTATCTCGAAAAGCCCTTCGCCTTTTACTTCGGCCGCGCCCGCCGAATTTGCGAAGGCAAACACCCCCGCTGTTGCGACACACACAGCCCCACTGGTCTTGTTAATCAGCATTAAACAAAGCTCCTTATTTGCTTTTTTCGCCCCGGAAAAATATTTTGTCAAGTAAATATAAGGGTCTATTTTTAGGGGCGGAAGCACGCGGAATTTTAATAAGTATCTTTTTAATTTATAGTATGTTGTAAAAATAATCCTATTGTCTTTAAAGCCGGTTTACTAAAATTTTCCATAAAAAATTTCCGTGCCGCGCATTTGCTCTGCTGTGCAATAAACGTTTTTTCGAGGGGTTTTTTGCTTGCGCGTTGAAGCCTATGGATAGAATCAAAAAACGTTTATGCCCGAAAAGTTTGGAGAGAATTTTTACAATGTTATTGTTTGCGGCGGCGGACACGCCGGGTGCGAGGCCGCGCTTGCCGCGGCGCGCATGGGCGTAAGAACGCTGCTCTTGACGGGTAACCTCGACACCATAGCCCAGATGAGCTGCAATCCTGCCATAGGCGGTTTGGCCAAAGGGCATATAGTTCGGGAAATTGACGCCCTCGGCGGAGAGATGGCCGTTAATTCCGACGCCACAGCCATTCAATTTAGGCTGTTGAACTCTTCAAAGGGGCCCGCCGTGCAGGCCCCGCGCGCTCAGTGCGACAAAAAGGCCTACCAATTCAGAATGAAATTCATTTTGGAGCGCCAGCAAAATTTGCGCATATTCCAGGCTGAGGTCACCGAAATTCTTGCAAAAGGCGGTAAAATACGCGGGGTCAGAACCAATCTTGGAATCGATTTTTTTGGAGATGCCGTAATTTTGTCGACGGGCACTTTTTTGAGGGGGCTTCTACACGTTGGATCCGCCAAAAATGAAGGTGGAAGAATGGGGGATTTCTCCGCAAAAACGTTAACTAAGAGTCTTATAGACAACGGAATAGAAATTCAGCGCCTAAAGACCGGCACACCTGCCCGAATATTGGGAAGTTCGATAGATTTTTCTAAATGTTCGCGCCAAGACGGGGATGCCTCCCCCACTCTGTTTGCCTTTTACGATACCCGCTGCATGTCCGATTTCCCCGTTGGAAATTCCGGCGGAAATTCCGCAATGTTCCACGTGGAACATTGTGGCGGCGCCGAGTTTTTAGCGGATTTTCCCGAACCGGACCGGGAGGTTGAAAAATTTGCTCCGGTCTTGTCTTTCGGCGGTTTCAGGGCTTTCGGGTGCGACCAGCTTGCCTGCTACGAGACGCACACCACCGAAAAAACTGCAGACATAATCAAAAAAAACCTCGGCAGAAGCGCCATGTACGGCGGCAGCATAAGCGGCGTTGGCCCGCGCTATTGCCCAAGCATAGAGGACAAGTTTGTCCGTTTTGCCGGCCATGCAACCCACAGATTGTTTCTTGAGCCCGAAGGGCGCGATACCGACGAGTGGTATATAAACGGCCTTTCCACTTCCATGCCCTACGACGTACAGGAGGATATTGTCCACAGCGTGGAGGGGCTTGAGCGCGCGGTGATAGTGCGGCCGGCCTATGCGGTTGAATACGACGCCGCGCCGCCCACGCAGCTGAAGGACACCCTTGAAAGCCGTATTGTGGAGGGGCTTTTTTGCGCGGGCCAGATAAACGGAACCAGCGGATATGAGGAGGCCGCCGGACAGGGTTTGGTGGCCGGCGTAAATGCGGCGTCCAAGGTTTTGGGCTTGGCGCCCCTCGTTATGGGGCGGCACGAGAGCTACATAGGGGTGCTGATAGACGACCTTGTCAGAAAAGGCACCCAAGAGCCCTATAGAATGTTTACCAGCCGGGCGGAGTACCGCCTGCTGTTAAACCACAACAGCGCCGAACTTCGCCTGTTGGGATACGCGCGGCGCTACGGTTTGGTTGCGCCGGGGCGCCTCGAAAAAATGTCGAAAAAGCGCGACGACGTGGACTATTGGGTTGGGGCGTTTGAGAAGTCGGGTATGGCGGATTCGCTGCGCCGGGGAGTGCCCTCCCCCGCCCTGCCCGACTCTTTCAATCGTTTGTCGAAGTCGGCGCGCGATGAGGTGTTATACAGGGTGATATACAAGGGATACTTGGAGCGGGATTTGCGCCAGATTGAGAAAATGGGAACGTTTGAGCGCGTTTCCATACCCGGCGGCATAGACTATTCAAAAGTTTCCGGTTTGCGTTTGGAAGCCGCCCAAAAATTTGCCCGTTTTAAGCCTGCAACGGTGGGCCAGGCAATGCGAATATCGGGTGTTTCACCGGCCGACGTAAATGTATTGCTGGTGTACATAAAAGCCTTTAAGGGATAATGGCAGCTTTGTTTCAGCGGGCGGCTTTGTCCTTGGAGCGGGGCGTTTTTTGTGCAAATCTTACGCCTTGCAAGGTGGTATTTGGTTTGTTTGCGGCCGAATTTTGGCGTAAGGCGCAAGCGAGGTTGCTTTGCTCTTTGTATAGAATATGGGCTTCTTGCAAAGGGTTTGGGTTCGCGCGTGGCATGCGGGCAGAGTTGTCTTTTGTAGTTTTTTTGCGTGTCGCCGGTATGGAAATATAGTATATGCGCTAAACGCTTGCGCTATATTGCTTTTTGTAGTTTGTCTATCGATAAAGCTCCTTGGGGAGAGGGCGTGCTGGGCCGAATTTGTGCAATTTTTTAAAGTTCCTGAAATAATTGCGCAATTTTTGCGCAACCCATTCTGGCGTGCGCTTTGTTGTAAATATTGTTGCGATTGTTTCCAAAATGGGGGTTTTGCTCTGCCCTCAATTTCAAAATATGGGAATAAGGCAGATGGAATACGCGCACTTTCTTTTTGACGATTCTTCCTTGTGCGCAATGCGCAATCCCCATTTGACCGGCCGCTAATTTTTGAAGCATAAAAAGCGCGGCGGTTTTACAGAGATAAACTTGAAGATTTCCCCGGAAATTTTTTAGCTGATTGTGCCAATCTTTATTTTTGAAGATTTTTGAAGTATGGGGGCAATTAGTATTTTTTAGGGTTTTTATCGAAAATTTTTTGAAAAGGCCAAAAAATCGGCCTCTAAAACACCGCCTAAAAGGCGTTTTTTTGTCCCTGCCCATACCAGATGTTGGCTAAGCATGTAAAACGCTTTTAAGGGGTATTTATGTGCGTTTTTGGATTGACGCCCTTCTGCGGTCC
This sequence comes from uncultured Verrucomicrobiota bacterium, assembly GCA_949287395.1. Taxonomy (GTDB): domain Bacteria; phylum Verrucomicrobiota; class Verrucomicrobiia; order Opitutales; family Intestinicryptomonadaceae; genus Merdousia. Next base: position 3,997 of record CASEFZ010000064.1, on the reverse strand, counting down.
TTTTTACAGTGTTTGCTCCCGTGTGTTTTAGTGGGGGATTCTTTAATTGGGAGGTGGATAATGAAATTTATATTCGGCGGGGTGTTTTTTTTAATGGCGGCCTATTTGTTTGCCGGCGGCAGGTGCGACGTTGCGGCTTTTGTTTGGCCGGCATATCAACCTGAACCGCGTTGGTCTGAACTTGGAATATTTGGGCACGGCAACGGCGAATGGCAAAATGTTTACGAGGCCACGCCCAAAAAAGAGGGGCACTTGCAGCCCCGCATTCCGCTTTGGGGCTATGAGAACGAGGCCTCCCCTGCGGCCGTTGCAAGAAAAATAGACGCCGCGCTTGCCGCCGGAATAAATGTCTTCATATATGATTGGTACTGGTATGAGGGCCGTCCTTTCCTTGAAAACGCCCTAAACGAGGGTTTTTTAAAGGCTCCAAATTCCGGCAGGATGAATTTTTATATAATGTGGGCCAACCACCATGTGGATTACCTATGGAACAACACTAAATCTCAAAAGCGGGCAAAGCCGCCTCTTTTCAATGCCGCAGTTGGCATGGAGGAATTTAAGAAGGTAGCCGATAGGATTGTTTCAAAATATTTCTCAAGACCGAATTATTACAAAATAGACGGAAAGCCCGTTTTTGGCATATATTTGCTGAGCGTTTTAGAGGAGGGCCTTGGAGGTCCAGAAAAGATAAAAGAGGCTTTTGAATATGTGGATTCGGCGGCAAAGAAGGCGGGTTTTGCGGGCGTCCACATACAGGTGATAGGCGGGGTGCGGCTGAAAGCCAAGAATATTGGTGGAATTGAAAGTCCGTCGTTGGGGCAAATTTTTAAGTATTTGGGGGTTGACAGCTCTACATCGTACAACTGGCTTCAGCTTGCGCCAAGAGCGGAAAACGGCGCCGATTGGGAATATGACGAATGGGGAAAAGAGGCCTGCGCAAAATTCGACGCTGTGAAGAAAAATACGGCGACGGAATATTTCCCGCAAGTGACTGTGGGCTGGGATAATAACCCAAGGTATCCCGCGCAGACGTACACGGCCGTTTGCAAAAACAACACGCCGGAATTGGTGGAAAAATATTTGAGAACGGCAAGGGATTGGATTTTGAAAAATTCGGACGGGAAAACCCGCCTTATAACAATAAATTCATGGAACGAATGGACAGAAGGGTCGTATCTTGAGCCGGACAATATAAACGGATACGGTTTTTTGAATGCCTGTGCAAAAGTCTTTGTGGAGGAGTGCTCTGGGCAAAAATAAAGCGCCTGCAGGGCCGGCCTTCGCGGGAAGGCGGCCTTAGGCTTTCGGCTTAAAGAGGGAATGTTCCACGTGGAACATTCCCTCTTTGTTTTAATCTTGCTAACTATGCCATATTTGCTTGGGGCGTTCGGTTTGTTTGCGCGGGGAAGGGAGGGGCGTCTTAGGCATTCGGCAGCTTCGGCTAAAGGCTTTTCCCCGGGAGAATGAATGTTCCATGTGGAACATTTCTTCCCGGACACGGCAAGCGGGCCGCTTTTTGTGCGATTGCGCGCGCAAAATTTAAGCGGGGAATTGTTGGCGGCTTTGTTAATGAATTGTTTAGTTCTTTGCGGCGCGGCAGGAGGCCTGGCTGAGGTTAGGGGGAGACGCCCGTTGGAGCCGCATCTCGCGCGGGTGTTTCGGCATACGGGGAAGCCGCAGGCGAAAAACCGTTTAAAAATTGCTTGAGAGTGGCCTTGCATTAACGGCAATTCGGGAAAATGTGTCTGCTTTTTTGCGGGGCAATTGGGGCAGGGCAGGCCTTCCGGCGATAATGTTTGTTTATTGGGCTTTGAAATTTCTTTGTTTGCGGCGCGTTGGCTTTCGCGCGGAAAGGAAGCAAGGCCGAATTTGCCTCAAGCGTATGTTTATTTTTGGCGGAGCGGGGAAGAGGTGAAATTTTTAAGAGGGGGCAGCATTCATGGCCTGCAATGGAAAAACTCAAAGAGGTTTTTTCTCGATTGGCGGCTTTCTCTGAGGTTTTTTGGCTATGCGCGGCGGCAAGCGCCCTTTGAACCCTGAAAAGTTTAACTTTAATGCGGGAGGCGGTTTTCTGGTATGCGCATAAATTCGGAATACCTCCCTGCAAAGGCGTCCGCTTGGCCCACTTGGGGCATTGGCGCGCGGGTGTTGGCGGTGCATAGCAGGGGGGCGCGCTAAAGCCTCCTTGCCAATGCAAATGCGTCCACCCTGCAAAAACCCGATATTTTCAAAACCCTTGCGCATTCCGAAAGCGTTGCCGAACTTGTCATGACATCGTCCACAACTATTATGCGCGCGTCTTTTTGAATGGCGGGCGTGGAAACTTTTGCTCCCGCAACTCTGAATGCGTCCTTTACGTTTTTTTCGCGGTGCCCTTTGTCGAGAGTTGTCTGCGTTGGCGTTCTGCGGACGCGCCTAAGTATTTCCGCAATGCGTATATTGGAATTTGGAAAAGCTTTTGTTATTGCCGCACAAATTGCGGCACTCTGGTTATAGCCGCGTTTTAAGCGCCTTGTGAAATGCAGCGGCACGGGAACAAGTACGGAATTTTCAAAAAAATCTTGGGCGGTGTCGACAGACTTCAACAGAAGGGAAATATCGCTTAGCAAGTAGGTGCCGCCCTTGTATTTCAACTCTATAACCATCTGCCTTAGAGCATTGGCGAAAGAACCGGCAACAAGGCTTCTGTCGAAGAAAGGGGGATTGTCGCTGCAGTGCGGGCAGGTAGCAACATTGAATGCGGAGTTGCCGCCTATGATTTCCGAACAGCGCAGGCAGCGCGCGCCGCGCAGGATGTCGGCTTCTGGAGCGCAGTCGTCGCAAAAGTGAGCATATTTGCTCTTGGGGTTTATTTTGCCGCAAACAAGACAGCGCCTTGGAAAGAGAAAATCGACGGCGCTATGAATAATGTCACCCAATCTGACAATGTCGGAGCTCATCTCTTCCTTGAAGTATGCTGCGTGCGATGTCGCGGGCAAGTTTAAATTCTGCCGTGCGCGGGTTGGAAACTGCATTAGCTTAGTTGCGCCGGCCATCATTTGACAGTTGTAAATCTTAATGGCGAAACAGCGCAGTATGCTTTTAGGCAAAATTGTTTTGTCCGCACAATCTAAAATCTGCGCAGTGGCTAAAGAAAAAAATATTTCTGCCGAAAAAAAAGATTGCTTTCGAGTGAAAATCGAGGGGCTATGTTCCCATGCGAAAATTTCTTTCAAAAGAACAAATTGATGTTCAATAAGTTGCGGTTTTTCTTAAAAAATTTTAAAAATTTTCTAAAAAAAAACTTGCAATTGCCGAACAAATAAAGCACATTAGCGGCACAATTTCAGAATGGACTACGTTGCCAAGATGAGATTTGTGAAGTTGAGAAGTTCTTTAAAATTTAAATTAGGACGGTTTTTATAAGGCGGTTTGGAGCGCCGCGAAATTTTGTACAACTTTCCTTTATTTTTTAGAGGGTGGTTTTACAAAATTTTGTTGGATGATGTGCCGCGGAGGCGGCTACGTCTTATAAAAATAGACCGACGCATTAAGTGAAGTTTTAATATTTGCGGAAGTTACTTTCTGCGGCGTTCGGTGTCCGTGATAAATTTGCTGTTTTCCTTTGCAAGGGTCTGGGGTTCCGGATATGTTGCGGAGGGAAGGGGTTTCGACGCCGGTTGGGTCGGGGTTTTCCGTATTAGAGGAGAACGGACGGAGATTCGGTGTCGAGGATTGCGCAAGGGTTCGAGTTTTTCGGGCTGAGCGTTATTTTTGCGGTGGTATTTCCGCAATGTTTCCCCGGCTAAAACGGCGGTGGCTTGTGTATTTCGGTTGATATCCGCTTGGGTGTTTTGCCGGTATGCGTTGGCCTAGCGTTTTATTTCCGAATCTATAGTCATATTGGCATGTGAATGTTGGTGTGGATATGGAGGGGAGAGTTCTTTGAAATTTACTAAGTACGATTGTGCGAACCAATAGAAAAAAGTAAATGAGAGCGTTGATGTGCGAATAGGTA
>CASEFZ010000063.1 GCA_949287395.1 uncultured Verrucomicrobiota bacterium | reverse complement strand
CACAAGCCAATCAAGATTCTCTCCAAAATCAAACGTCACCTGGCCTTCCGCTCCCTCAGCCATTTTGACGGTTCCGCCGGCTATCGCAACAAGGCTTTCGGAATCGCTCGCCTTGGCGTAATAACCAGTCAAGTCCAGGCTATCCATTTTGTCCGCCCCGTCCAGGCGCAACTTTATTGTGCCGTCTTTGTAAACAACATTCGTCAGCCTGAAAGACCCGTAAGTGTCATCTCCATCGGCAGAGGCAAACACTCCTCCGCCCATCTCCAAATCCCCGTGGGACGTTGTGGTGGCAGTGGAGCCAGAAGCGTCCGTATAATAGTCAACCCGCACAGTCGCTCTATTGTCGCTGTAATGCCAATATTGCGAAGTGCTCTGGTTGAAGTTCATCTTCAACGTTCCGTTGAGAACCTTTATACCGCCTTGGAAGAAAAGAGTACTGTTTGAAAACTCCTGACTGCCCGTGCCGTTCATGACATAAACGGTCGAACCGAACCGCTCGGCCCAAATCCTGCTGTCATTATATTCATACACCATACCCCCGGCGGTGTAAGATTGCGTATTTGCAAATATGAAATACGTATTGGCCCCGGCGCCCTTGTCGGTGTAAATCTGGCGCGAAACCTGGGCGTTATTGCCGGAAAGCCCGCCCAGCTGTATATAGTGGTCAACGTTGTCGCCCATATCGCGCATCGAGATATCCTTTACTATCCCCTTGATGACCATATCCGGATTGGCAAGGCCGTTCTCAAAGGTCTGCTCTTCGGCGGGCCGCGACGCCGTCATTCCGTTCACCTGGAAAAATATTGTTTTAGTTGACGTGCCGTACACATCGCCATCTATTACGACATGGTGCAGCGGATTCCCGGAACTGCGCCCAAGAGACATTCCGTAAGATTGGGCGTTCAAGTCTCCCTTTATCCACAAATCGCAGTTGTTTATGGACAGATTTTCGCCTATGAGCTTCAAATCTCCATCTATCGTAAGCTTGTTTGTCTTTTGCGATCCCCTTATGAAGGTCCACGTTGAACCGCCCGCCTCCAAAGAAGCTATGGTGGTTTCGGCGGAATCCAGCATAAGATTCTCCACTCGATACGGAGTGTTGTTGTTTATCACAAGAGTATCCCCAGCCGCGATTCCCTGCCCGCGCATATATTCGCCGGCGGAATTTTTCCACCAACCGTCGGTATCTGCCGTACCGAAAGATTCCGTAAGCGTCAAATTGGTATTCGCCGTCAACTTGCTAGTGTCAAAAGTCCACGTCTCCGAAAACAAAAATGGCGCAACCGACAACAAGAGTGTAGATATCGCAAACTTCTTCATAAGCGCAAAGGTATTTCGGCAAAAATCGCAGTCAAGCAAATAAGGTGGATTTATTTATATTTTTTCTGCCCATAGAAATCTTACCTTTTTTGCAAAAGATAACTTACAAACTTAGAAATAACCCGTCCGGACAAAATCCGCGCCACCGAAAGCCCGCGCGCCGCATTTTGCGCCTGCGTTCAAATCCTACGCAAAAAGAGCGGAGATCTGCACTATTCTAAAAAACGGGAAGGCCTCCATAAAAAAACAATCCCGCCGGCAAAATGCGGGCGGGATTGCAAAAGAATTGGTTAAATGCCCCCTCAAGCCTTCCAGCCTTCGGTAGACTCTCCCGGTTTTTCAACCTCCGGCGGAGTGACATAATAGCTCTGATAGTTTTTATCGTAATAGCTCATGCTGTAGCCGGAAACAGAACCGGAGCTCACCATATTCATGACCGCCCCGATAATCGGAACATTGGCTTCCATCATCTTTCGCACGCAACGGCGCACAACTTTGCGCTTGGTGGCGTTGAACTTTATCACATACAATACACCGTCAACTGCGGGCAAAAGCGTCATGGCGTCGCTGACAGCGCCTATCGGCGGAGAGTCTATAAACACTTTGTCGTAGCGGTCGCGGAAACTTTCAACCATAGAGACAAACTCTTCACTATTGAGCATCTGTGACGGGTTCTTTGCGCGGCGCTCGCATATTAGAACGTCGAGATTCGGGAAGAAATCCTTAATCAAGACTTCGTCCAGCGGGGCTCCGTCTTCAATGTGCGTTATCAGCCCTTTGTCCGAGGAAATCTCCAGCACTTTTGCCAAAGCCGGCAAACGCAAGTCTGCGTCTATTAGAACACACTTTTCCCCGTTCATCGCGCAAGTAAAGGCCAAGTTCGACAACACGAAAGACTTGCCCTCCGAAGGCGTCGTGGAAGTTCCCAAAATCACCTTGGCGTCTTTGCCAACGTTGCTGATTTTCAGGGCCGAATAGAGAGTTCTGAAAGCCTCCGTCGAAGCGCTGTCCGAATTTGACACCGCCACCTGCGCCTTCTCCGCCGAACTGAGCCGTTTGATTCGGGGAATGACCCCCAAAAGCGGCAAACCTATTATTGTTTCAACATCGTATGCGCTCTTAGTGCGGTCGTCAAGGAAGGCAACCACAAAGGCCATACCGATACCGCCGACAAGCGCCACTATGAATCCGCCCACTATATTTAACACATAATTCGGACTGGACGGCAGCGACGGCACCGAAGCCTTGTCCACAACCTTTGCCGTATCGGTTATCAGGCTCACCTGCGCCAAACGCACGTTCATCGCGGCAATAAACTCGGCGTGCATGCCCTCGGCAACCTTGCGCTCGCGCTCTAGGGCATTGTATGCAATGGCCTTGCGCCCCAGCTGCAAAATTTCCTCGCGCTTCTTGTTCAGGCGCTGTTCAGACATCTCGTAATTGTTCTTCATCGTCACATAGGCCGAACGAACCTTCTCATAGGCGGCGTCCAGAGCCGCCTTCAACTCAACATCAACCTGCTCCAACGCCTTGCGCGCCTCTATCATGCGCGGGTGCTTCTCCTTGTAGCGCTTCTCCAAGGAAGATACCGAAATCTGATATTGCGACCTGTCCGTTATTAATTTTGAAACTATGGGCAAGTCGGATATGAAAGGCAATGTGCTCAAATCCTTGCCGTCCCTCTTGTATTCCTGAAGCAAATCCCACTGAATTGCCACACTGTCAAAAGCGCGCTTGTCGGAGGTAAGAATCGCATTCATATCTTGCAACTCGCGGCGGTCCACGTCGTCCATTTGATCCAAGCTTATGGCGCCGTTCTTTTCCCTGTACTCAACGAGCTTGCGGTCAAGTTCCTTAACCTTGGCCTCCTGCTGGGAAACCTTGCTCCTCAACTCTTCGATACTGTCAAGCAATGTCTGCACGCGCGTCATGCGCGTGTAAGATATGTACTCCGTCGAAAAAAGATCCGCTATGCGCATGGCCATCTCGGGATTCGGGTGCGTGTAGTTAACTCGGATTATAAGAGACATTCTCTCGGGAATTATGCCCCTGTTCAACATCAGGATTTCCTCCTCAGTCTTGCGGGGCCCAAATGTGAACATGTCTTTGTAGGGCGCCATCAACTTGCGTATGTCGTCCTCCTTCAAACGCGATTTAACCGCCCTTATTATCTCAAAGCTCTCCAGGATCTTGACCTGCGTGTTAAAGTCTTCAACCGACAACACCTTGTTGTTCCTGGTTCTGTCAACCGAACCGGGCCCGTCTATGGGGGCGTCCGAATCCCTGAAAACCAACACCGACGCCGACGCGGTATAAAGCGGCGTTATGCGCAAAGTATACAAAAGAACGCCGGAAAATATCACGATAAAGGTCACCAGTATATACCAAAACCTCTCGCGCAAAATCATCAGGTAGTCGTGCATGGTGCGGTTTGGCACGGCCCCGCCGCCGCCAGTGGCAGCCTCGGCGCCGTAACCGCCATACCCGCCGTAGTTGGAATACCCATACCCGCCGTAACCGCCGTAGCCGCCGTAATTCGAATATCCATAACCGCCGTAGCCGCCATACCCGCCGCCATAGCCGTAGCCGGAATTCCTGCGCTTTTTTGCGGGCTTCGTAACCTGTGCTGAACCCGCCTGTTTCCCGTCGGGGGCGCTGAGTTTTTTGTCAGAATCTTCCATATTAACAAGAACTTGCTGTATATAACACTCCAGCGCCGACGCAGGCAAGCCTCCTCCGTCTTGCAAGCGCGGCGCACCGTATAACAAACGCCGTTAGAAAATAGACTCCGCCACCTCTATGGTGTCCCCCTCGTACACGGGGAAGTCTTTCGCGTTTTTGTCGCGGAAGATCGCGTTGACGTCAACATCGAAAACCTTTATGGAGCCGTCGGGCATTTTGCGCTTCACGCTAACCGAACTCTTGTTGGCAAGGCGCGTGAAACCCGCCGCCGACGTAATAGCCTTCGAAATTGTCATTGTTTCCTCCGGAGGGAATATCACCTCTCCGGGCCTGTTTACCTGCCCTATGACGTAAACACGCTGCGGGGAGTACTCCATTATGAACATCGACACTTCCGCCTTAACAAGGTAATCTTTCTCGTAAAGCTCTTTCACCTTGCGCTGGGCATCCTGCAAAGACAACCCCGCCACGCTGACCGTGCCTATAAGCGGCAACACAATGCAACCATTGTTGCCTATCTTATAGATAGTGTCCAAATCCGGCTCCTGAAATACCTTTACCTGAATTACATCCAAAGGACGCAACCTATACGAAGTGGAAGCTGTCGTCTTTGCCGCCGCAATAGCGGAATCCGCCGCGGACAAGGTTCCCGCCGAAAGTGTACAAAACACTGCGGTGAAAACCGACAAAACAAAAAAGAATTTTCTCATAGCGCCCCAATTTAACCTACCTGAAAAATAATTCAACACAAAAATCTCCTCCTTAACAACATGTCTGACATACTACTTACCCAATAAGGGGCAACATTTTGCCCCCCAAATTAAATTTCGCCCTTTTCCAGTGGAGCTTTAGCCGGTCTGTTTTCGCAAAGTTACCCGCCTCCCCTTTTGGAAGGTTCCAAGCCCTTTTTTCAGAGAGCCTTTCAAATAGGCGCGTCAGCGCCGTATCGCACATTTGGGTACAGACTGTTACAAACTGCAAGACGCTTCAAGTAGTTTCCGCCCATAGCCGGATACCTGGGGCAAAATGCCGAATGCAACCCAAAATTCAGGTGTTCGCAAATTTACCCTCCCCCCCCGGAAAATTCCCACTGTCAACAAAAACCATTACAAAAACCGAAGGGAAAGGCATCCTCCCCTTTTGGGCCAAGCCTTGTTTGCGCACGCCTTATCGGCGAACTTGCGTTCTTTTCGGAATTTTCCAACACCGCCACCAAGCAAGATGCCGCCAATACGCAAACCGATAAACTAAAAGTGACGCATATACGTCTTATAAATGTTGATATTTTCCGAGAACGCATTTTACTTGTTGGCTGGATAATCTGAATATGAATACCGACGAAATTTTACAGAATGCCGCAAACGAAGCCAGAGGCCTTGCAATAGACGCCATAGGCGCAAGGGCGTCCGGCCACTTGGGTCTTCCCCTCGGGTGCGCTGAAATTGGCGCCGTTTTGTTTTCGGAAATCATGAGTTTTAGCCCGGACAACCCGAAATGGCTAAACCGCGACAGATTCATATTGAGCGCCGGCCACGGCAGCATGTTTCTCTATGCTTGGCTGCACATTGCCGGATACGATATTTCTTTGGATGACATCAAGAACTTCAGGATGAAGGGTTCTAAGACGCCCGGACACCCGGAATTTGGAGAAACGGTTGGGGTGGAGACAACAACCGGGCCGCTCGGGCAAGGGGTGGGCAATGCCGTGGGCATGGCCATTTCCGAAAAGATGGCGGCGGCGCGCTTCAACACTGCCGGCGCGGAAATTTTTTCACACAAAGTTTGGTGCCTTGCCGGCGACGGCTGCATGCAAGAGGGCATTGCCTTTGAGGCCGCGGCTCTTGCCGGAACTTTGAAGCTGGGCAACCTTGTGCTGATGTACGATTCAAACGGCATAACGCTCGATGCGGAAGGGTCTAAGACCATGTCCGAAGATGTCGGCGCCAGGTTCAAGGCCCTCGGCTGGGAGGTTAGCCGCGCTGACGGACACGACTTTTCCCAGATTCGCAAAGTTTTGAAAAAGGCCAAGGCGTCCAACTCCGACAAGCCAAAGCTTATAATTTTCAAGACTGTGATAGCAAAGGGCGTTCCCGAAGTCGAAAATTCAGCCAAAGGCCACGGCGAGGGCGGCGCAAAATTTGCCGACGCCGCGCGCAAGAGGTGGGGCCTGCCTGAGGAAAAATTCTTCGTAAGCGACCAGACGCGCCATTTCTTTGCTGGTTTGAAGGCCAAGCGCGCGCGGAAATTCAAAAAGTGGGAAAAACTTTTCCGCAACTGGGCCGAAGCCAACGCCGACAAGGCCGCTGAGCTTGACGCCTGCCTCAGCAAGAAGGGAACGCAGACGGCTGAGGAACTTTTGGAATTGATTCCTGAATTCCCGCAGACGGACAACAGCGCCACGCGCTCAAGCGGCGGCGCGGTGATGAATATTCTTGCCAAGAGCCTTCCCTTCATGGTTACGGGCGCCGCCGACCTTTTTGGCTCTACCAAAAACTACTTGAAGGACATGGGGGACTTCTCCCCGGAAAACCCGGCCGGCCGAAACATCTGGTACGGCATACGGGAGCATGCAATGGGTGCCATTTCCAACGGCATAGCGTACTACGGCCTGTTTGAGCCTTCCTGCGCAACATTCCTTACTTTTGCCGGCTACATGCTTGGCGCGATAAGAATTTCCGCGCTTTCCAGGCTTCCCGTGCAATTTGTTCTCACGCACGACTCTGTTGGGGTGGGTTTTGACGGCCCCACACACCAGCCGGTTGAGATGGCGTCAATCTTGCGCCTGATTCCACGTTTGGACGTGGTGCGTCCGGCGGACTCGGAGGAATGTGCCGCCGCGTGGGCGATGGCTTTGGCAAGGAAAGACGGCCCCACGGCTTTGATACTGTCTAGGCAGAATTTGCCCATACAAAATTCCATTCCCGCGCGCACGCGCCGCCTGGGCACTCTTAGGGGCGCGTACATTGCCAAGAAAGAGACTGGTGGGCTTGATAAAATAATAATAGCAACGGGTTCGGAATTGCACATAGCAATGAATGTCGGCCTGAAAGAGCCCCGCACAAGGGTTGTCTCAATGCCGAGCATGGAGGTGTTCGAGCGCCAGAGCGCGGAGTATAAAGACGAAGTATTGCCTGCAAGCTGCAAGAACCGCATTGCCATAGAGGCTGGCGTCACGGCTCTTTGGAGGCGCTACGCTGGCAAGGTTGTCGGCACCGACGACTTCGGATTTTCCGCCGACGCACCCGAATTGTTCAATGCTTTCGGCATAAACGAAGAAAGCCTGATGTAGCAAAAATTTAATTCAAGCGCGACGGGCCGCCCATACTTCGGGCGGCTCTCTTTTTGCCGCTTTCAACAGAGCCGCAACACTTTTTTCAACGGAGAAGGCCATGACGGAGGAAGGCGAATAAGCCAAAAACTCTTGAAGCGAAATCTTTTCTTTGCCCCCGTGCGGCGAATAAATTTCCCAATTGAGGCTAAATAAAAAAATTCGGGCGCATTAGGGGCAATCGAGTATTGTTTTATGCCTCTTGGCAAGGGAATTGTAGGCTTCTTTCTCGTCGGCGCCGATTGCGCTTAAATAGCGCCTGTGCTGTTCTTTGAGAAGTTCTATCCGCTCGGCCGGCGTGCCTTTAAATATTGGGCACAGCCAGACAGACACGTTCCCGCCCGACTGGGACAGGACTAGAAATTCCCCCAAGATATCTCCATCTTGGGTCTTGCCGGCAAGTTTCTCCGCAACATTCGTTCCGTAGAGGCCGTCTGCTTTCAGGTGCTCCATTGCGACGGTGTTCGCCCTGTCAAACGCATAACCAAGCGATATGTCCTCGTTTGGTTTATCGCCGCACAACATTGTTTTAACAATCCCCGCCATAACCCGTTTTTCAAGCTTTCTAATCTCTGTGGAATAGTACAGCGGGTCAAAGCACGGTTCGTCACCCAATTTTGGGCTCTCTTCCACCAGAAAGTATCCGCTTTCGCCTTTCTGCACAAAAACCGCTTGGCCAAATCCGCTGTAATGCGCAATAAATCTTTCGGGCGCATTTGGGATAAGATATTTGTTCAATATGTTTTCAAGCGACGCCTTTTGACTGGCGCTATCAGTGCCAAGCCACTGCATTGCGAGTTTCTGCAAACCCTCTCCGCACAAAAATTCCGCCCCCTTCGAGCGAAACCGCATTGGCAGATACCCGAGGTCA
>CASEFZ010000062.1 GCA_949287395.1 uncultured Verrucomicrobiota bacterium | reverse complement strand
CCTTGCGGTTTTGCGCGTCGTACAGGGCTTCCGCAAAACGCAATTTCACAATGCTTCCTTTGCCGGCTTCCGTTGTTAAAACCGGGTAGGCGTTGGTTAGCTTGCCGTTGTCGAGAAGTATTTTGCACTTGGTGTTAGGCGGAACGTCAAGAGGCGCGCTGCCGCCTATGAAATCCGGCGTTGCGATTATTCCCTCAGACATTCTTACGCTTTTGAGCCTGACGATCTTTTCCTCCATTTGCGGTATGGGAGACGGGGTAAGCATCCGGTTGAATTCGCCATATCCGGAGGCGGATGTTAGGGCCTCTCCGGCGGTTGCGGCGTTCGGCCAGCGCGAGTCGTCAAATTCCGGAAGATTCCAGCCGAGCTCCTCTTTTGCGGCGTCTATGGTGTCGCAGTTGCCTGTAAAGCCAAAGGCGGCCATCGGGGATTTTGAATAGGCTTCGCATTTTTTTACCTTCCAATTTTTGGGGGTTGCTACAAAGTCTTCGTCTTTTGTGGCGCCGTCGAGTACAAATGCCAAGCCCCTTGTAATTTGCGCCACCGGCGCTGAGTTGGACATGTCCCAAACTTTGGCGGCTATTGTATTCTTTCCGGGGTGCAGATATTTGGCTATGTCAATTTCGTGGTAGTGCCAGTTGTATGCGTCGCCCCTGGCCGGGCCGCGGGCGGCAAGCGTCCCGTTTACATAGAGAACAAAGCGGTTGTCCGCGCTGACGTTTATTGCGAATTTTTCAGGGACATCTTTAAGCTCAAAACTCCTGCGGAAATGGAGCACGCAATTTGATTGGGCGTCGGGCATCGGCGAGCGCGCCCAGTTTGCGTTCCATTTTTTTGAATAAATGGGGGGCGAGAATTCTCTCATAGACGCTTCTGCCGTTGGAACTGCAAATGTGAAAATTGCACCCGCCGCAAGGCCGGTTAAAGTATTCCGCATAAAGCTTAGCTTATTCATAAAGTCACCGCACATACCAACATTTTCCAATATAAACCAAAATGTGTCAAGTTTTTTAAATTTTTCTGGAAGTGGGCGCAGGAGCCCGCATTGATGTGAAAAATAAAAAAATGCGTTGACAAACACGGGGCCAATGTAAGACAATTCCGCCTTTTATAGGGATTTTCGATATGGCAAACATTAAATCATCCAAGAAGGACATTCGCAGAACGGCGGCGCGCACCGAGAGGAATCGCGCTGTGCGCAGCAAGATAAAGACACTCGGCAAGGCGGTCAAAGCGGCTGCCGACGGAGATTCGCTAAAGGCGGCGTCGGCAAATCTTGCTTCGGCTCTCGATAAGGCCGCGAAGAAGGGTATTGTTCATAAGAACAAGGTATCCCGCATGAAGAGCAAGATGGCTAAGGTGGCCAAGAAGCTTTCCGCGGGGGCGTAAGTTTGTTTTTTTTGGGCAGTTGGCCCATTTTCGGCGGCGCGGGCGGTCTTCTTTGACGCGCGCGCCGCTGTTTTGTTTTTTTACGCGGCCGCGCTTGATCTTTTTTGGCGCGCATGCGGCGCGGGTATTTCCGGTTTGTTTTGCCGCTGCGGCGTGGTTTTTTTGTTGACCGGCGGAGGCTTCGCCAGAATTATTCCAACCATGACCGAACGTGCCGAAATTGCAGATGTGTATCCGACGCCGTATGGCTACGGGGTTTTTGTTAGGGCGCAGTCTAAGACTTTTATGTTTTATGTTGACCGCGACCGCGGCGTGGCCTTGCAGAATGCGCTTGAAGGTTCGGCGAATTTGCGTCCGCTGACGCACGAGTTTTTTGCTCAGGTTTTGGACGGATTGGATTGCAGGGTTGTAAAGGTTGTCTTTTACCACGTGGATAACGGAACATTCTTTACGAGGATAGTTCTGGAAATGAGCAACGAGCTTGGCAGCAAGATAATCGAGATAGACGGTCGCCCAAGCGACACGCTGTCGATTGCGCTGAGGGTTGGGGCGCCTATTTTTGTTGAAAAGAGCGTGCTGGACGCTGTTGACGACATGTCGGAAGCGCTGAAAAAGCTCAGGGGAAAGTGAGATGGATCTTCCCTTTTCGAGCGGCGCGCCTGCTTTATTTTTGGCGCCGATGCAGGATATAACCGATGCCGGCTTTATGAACATTGTGTCCGGATACGGCGCCCCGGACGTATGCGTGACCGAGTATGTCAG
>CASEFZ010000061.1 GCA_949287395.1 uncultured Verrucomicrobiota bacterium | reverse complement strand
GCCACGTTTTGACCTATATTTATGCCGGAAACAACAGCATCTGGACGGGCCCCGGAAAACAGGTGTGAAAGCGCTATATTTACGCAGTCCGAAGGCGTCCCGCCAACTTCATAGCATTCAAAGCCCAAAGATTCGTTGCGGTTTACTACAACCTCGCAATGTCTGGAAAAGGCGCGCCCTATCCAACTCTGCTCCCGCGAGGGAACAACCACCGCAACATCGGCAAACCCCGCCATCGCCCGCGCAAAGTGCGGAAGAAACGGAGAGGTAATGCCGTCGTCGTTAACTATTAGCAGGCGCGGCTTCATTCGCCTTTAGCGGTTCGCCCTTGAGGTATTTGTCAATATTTCGCGCGGCAATCTTTGCCTGGCCCATGGCGCTTATTACGGTGGCCGCGCCGCTTACAACGTCGCCGCCGGCAAATACGCCCGGGATAGACGTTTGCAAAGTTTCGGAGTCGCACTCCAAGGTGCCCTTCTTCGTGGTCTTTAGGGCCGGGGTGGTCATCGGTATGAGCGGATTGGGCCTGTTGCCAATCGCCACCACAACAGCATCGCACGGTATCTGAAATTCGCTTCCGGGAATTTCTTTTACGCTGCGCCTTCCCGACTGGTCCGGCTCCCCAAGCTCCATTTTTACGCACTCTACGGCCACAACCCTGTCGTTTTCGTCGGTCACTATGCGGCATGGGTTTGTCAATAGATTGAAGTTGACGCCCTCCTGCTCGGCATGGTGGACCTCTTCCGCCCTAGCGGGCATCTGTTCTCTCGCGCGCCTGTAAACCAAAGTTGACTTCGCGCCTATTCTTAGCGCCGTCCTCGAAGCGTCCATTGCCACGTTGCCGCCGCCCACAGTCACTATGTGCTTTGCGCGAATTGGCGTAGTCGCGTGGTTGGGGAAATCGTAGGCCTTCATCAAATTAAAGCGCGTC
The DNA here is from genome assembly GCA_949287395.1 of uncultured Verrucomicrobiota bacterium. GTDB lineage: Bacteria > Verrucomicrobiota > Verrucomicrobiia > Opitutales > Intestinicryptomonadaceae > Merdousia. The sequence goes on along the minus strand of CASEFZ010000061.1, from coordinate 2,314 downwards.
AAAAATTCGTTCGCCGAAAATACCCCCACGGCGTTCTCCCCGGGAATCCCCAAGAATATCGGCAAACCCGCTCCCGAACCGATAAACACGGCGTCAAAGCCGTCTTCTTTCATCAGCTTTTCTATATTGTCCATCTTGCCCACAAGATAGTTGAGGTGTATTTTTACCCCCAACTTCTTGAGCATTTCAACCTCGTGGGTGACAATTTCTTTGGGCAGCCTGAACTGGGGAATCCCGTACATCAAAACGCCCCCCGCCAAATGCAGGCCCTCAAAAACCTCAACCTCGTGGCCGTATTTTGCCAAGTCTGCCGCAGCCGTTATTCCTGCCGGCCCGCAGCCCACAACCGCAACCTTTTTGCCGGTCGGCGCGGCCTTCGGCGGAACCTCCTCAAGATTGTTCACGCGCACGTAATCGGCGGCAAACCGCTCAAGCGTTCCTATTGCAACCGGATCGCCCTTCAAGCCAAGCACGCAGCTGCCCTCGCACTGGAGCTCCTGCGGGCAAACCCTTCCGCATACGGCGGGAAGGGCGGTTTGCGTCTTGAGCTTCTCAGCCGCGGCCTTCGGGTCTCCCTTGGAAATCTCGGCTATAAATTCGGGTATGTTTATGTTTACGGGGCAGGCCGTCTTGCAGCGGGGCTTCGGGCATTGCAGACACCTGCTGGCCTCGTCCATCGCCATCTGCAAAGACACGCCGTAGGGAACCTCCTCAAAGTTCGTGGCGCGGCGCACCGGATCCTGCTCTGGCATCTTAAGGCGCGGCAACCCCGACGCCTTCAATTTTCTTGGAGTTTGTTCTGACATCTCGTTCCCCTGTCTAAGAATGGCATTTCCCGCCTACATGGCGCGGCATGGCCTCTATTTCCAACAACTTGTACGCGTTTCTGCGCGCGGCAAGCTCTTTGAAGTCCACCTCCGACAAATCGAAGAACGGACCGTCCACACACGCAAATTTGGTTTCCCCGCCAACACTCACTCGGCAGGCGCCGCACATTCCCGTGCCGTCCACCATTATCGGGTTTAGAGAGCACAGCGCAACCTGCCCCTCTTTCTTTTTCAAAGCCTTGGCACACTGACCCATCATGAACACGCAGCCTGTCACCGCAATCATGTCGAAATCGGCCCCATGCTCGCGGATGTAATCCGCGCAGCCGCCCTTCTTGCCCACAGAACCGTCGCGCGTCATAACCACAAGGCTGTCCGCCACCGACGCAAGCTTTTGCCTATTGTAAAGCATGTACCCCGACGACGCCTCTATGACAACCGTCACGTTCGCCCCGCGCGCCTTAAGCTCCCTCGCGGTCGGATATACCGCCCCTATTCCGTAGCAGCCGCCGGCAAGCAACACTTTTGAACCCGCGCCAAAGGCGTCCAAATTTATCGGTGTCCCAAGCGGCCCGCTTGCAACGGCAAGCTTGTCGCCCGCCTTCAACGCCCCTATCTCGGCGCTGGAACGGCCCAACTCCTCTATCACAAAGGTCACACTGCCTTCTTCGGCGTCCCAGTCCACTATTGTGAACGGCGACCTCTCGCTGTCGGCATTTGCCATAAGTATCGCAAATTGGCCTGGCTTGGCGTGCTTGGCCATGTCGGGCGCCAATATCTTAACTTCGTGGAAATTCGGCACCAGCATGCGCTTTTGCAGTATTTCATACCCGTTCTCTTTTCTATCTTCTTCGCGGGCGGCAGCCTCGGGAGAAATCGGGAACCCAAGCATGAGCAAATCGGGCGCAAAATCACTCAAGTAGTGCCCCAAGTGCATCTTTGGCATGGCCTCCTTGTGCTCAGTTGGAGACTTAAAATCGGCCGGCAAAGGCTCCATTTTAAAGTCGTACTCCTTCAAATCCGCGCAGGTTCCTATTTGCCTGAATACGTCCGTAAGATACCCGCTCAGCGGACGCTGGTCTCCCCTGTCTTTTATCGTGGCTTCAGTCGTTATCTTCGAGCCGTCCGCCGCCGAAAGCGACCCCGCAGTCTCGGCCATCATTGCCATCGGCAAAACCACATCCGCCAACTTTTGAACTTCCGTCTTAACAATATCGGCAATCGCAATATGCTTGGCCTTCAGCAACATTTCCTTCGAAAGATAGTTGCCTACGCTAAATATCATATCGTACTTGCCGGCTTCCAAGTCTTTCTTGACGTCATCAGGCAGCTTGTCTTGCGAAGCATCCAATTCCATCTCCACCAGTTTTCCGCCAAAAGCCCCCGCCAATGCGCGCAAGCCCTTGCGCGTTTCGTAGTACGAACCGCTTGTGCCAACTATCAATAGCTTGCCCCTGTTGGCCTCCAAAAGCTCGTACAATTTTTTC
>CASEFZ010000060.1 GCA_949287395.1 uncultured Verrucomicrobiota bacterium | reverse complement strand
ACAGCGCCTGCCGCGCGCCCAACCGAAGCCGCAGGAGCCTGCACCTGCGGCTGAACCTTTACACTTTGGGTGGCCTTCAGGGCGTCTATAGTCTCCGCCGCAAGGGCCAGTTTTTGTTTCAGCTCCGTATTTTGCCGGCGGAAATTCTCAACTATTTCCTGAAGCTCAAGATACTTTATATTGCTGTCGTAAGGCGTCTGGGGAAGAGACGCGGCAAACTTCTTTTGCGCTGTCTCTATCATCTGGTTGACCATTGGCGAAACCTGCGAATTTGGCTTCAACTCCAAATATTTCCTAAAATGGTATATCGCCTGAATCGGGTCTCCCATGTGGTTTAGGTACAGTCTCCCCAACTCCAGATGCGACTCTGGGGCATCTTTGCGCTTGTCTATAACCTTCATGAAGGCGCTCATGGCCTCCGGATTGTTTCCCCTGCGCAACTCTTCCCTGCCCCTTACAAAGTGCGGCTCGTTTGTCTCTTTGACGACCTCCGCCGAACCGAAATCGCACCCCCCGGCAGTTGCGATGTACAAAACCGCAAACGCCGCCAACAAAAGCGAAAGCGGCTTTCCCAAATCTACGGATTTTCGCGGTTTTGCAATCATGACCTAAAACCCTCTAATGCTTAAAGTGGCGCACCGACGGAAACACCATTGCCATTCCGCGCTCGTCTGCGGCGGCTATAACTTCTGCGTCGCGCACCGACCCTCCGGGCTGTATCGCGGCCGTTGCCCCCGCGTCGGCCGCCGCTATCAAGCCGTCGGCAAACGGGAAAAACGCGTCGGACGCCACAACGCTCCCCTTCAAGGGAAGCCCAGCCTGTCCGGCCTTCCAAACCGCTATGCGCGAACTGTCAACGCGCGACATCTGCCCCGCGCCTATGCCAAGCGACCTCTCGCAACCCGCATACACTATCGCATTGCTCTTTACGTGCTTTACAACCTTCCAGCCAAACTCCAAAGCCCTCCACTCTTCCTCGGTCGGCGCGCGCTTTGTGACAACTTTCATCGTCTGCCTGTTCTCCTCCACAACGTCCGGAGTCTGAACCAGCGCGCCGCCCATTACGCTCTTTACTTGCAAATCCTCCGGGCGCTTGAAATTCCAGAACATCACACGCAAATTCTTCTTTTTGGAGAACAGCTCCAGCGCCTTGTCGGAAAAGTCGGGCGCTATCACAACCTCGCAGAACAGGCCCGACACCTTGGACGCAAAGCCCTCCTCTACCTTGCGGTTGGCTATTATAATGCCGCCGAAAGGCGCCTGCGTGTCGGTGGCAAAAGCCTGCTCCCAAGCCTCCTCAAGAGTTTCGCAAGACGCTATCCCGCACGGATTGGTGTGCTTCAATATCGCAACCGTGGGACGCTCAAACTCCGACATCAGCTCCGCGGCAGCATTTATGTCAACAATGTTGTTGTACGAGAGCTCCTTGCCCTGCAACTGCCTGAATATTTTTGTAAAGTCTCCGTACAATGCCGCGCGCTGGTGCGGATTCTCCCCGTAGCGCATCTTTTGGGAAACCCTCAAGCCTATGTTGAGCGTGTCGGGCAGCTCCCCGGGATTGTACTTGCCGTTTAGGTAATTGGCTATCGCAGCATCGTAGGCCGACGTGCGCTGATACACCTTCAGCGCCAATTTGCGGCGCAGCTGCAAAAGTTCGTCTCCGCCTTTGCGCAGGGCCTCCAACACGGCGGGGTAATCGTTTTTGTCGCACACAACAGTCACGTCGGCGTGGTTCTTTGCCGCCGAGCGCAGCATGGAAGGCCCGCCGATGTCTATGTTCTCAATGGCGTCTTCAAGGGTGCAGCCGGCCTTAGCAACGGTATCCTCAAATGGATACAGATTTACCACAACCAAGTCTATCATTCCAATGCCGTTTTCCTTGGCCTGGCGCATGTGGGACTCGTTGGAGCGCAGGCACAAAAGCCCCCCGTGTATCTTCGGGTGCAGTGTCTTCACCCTTCCGTCCATCATCTCCGGAAAACCCGTATAGTCGCTTACCTCCGTCACGGGAATTCCCGAGTCGGCCAAAAGTTTCGCCGTTCCGCCCGTAGAAAGAATAGTGTAGCCGTGTTTGCGTACCAATTCACCCGCAAATTCGACCACTCCAGACTTGTCGCTTACCGATATTAATGCGCGCTTCTCCATACCGTTTCCGTTCAACGACATTACCCCGCTTTCCGCAAGTAAATACTTATCTTTTTTTAAAAAATTTGCCACCAAGCGCGCGCCTCCCACCGCCGCCCGCCTAAACTTTCAGCGCGGCTAAGAGAAACCTTAAATTTTCAGCAAACCGGCCACAACACGCCGCCACGGCAAAACCTTTCCATCTGAAAGCTGAAAGATCCGCCCCCAGAGCGGGCTGAGCCGAGCTACTTATAATACCTTACCCAGTCAATCTCGTACCGCGCCGGAAATATGTTTTCGTCTATGCCTTTTTGCCCGCCCCAAGAGCCCCCTATGGCTAAATTTATCAATAGGTACATCGGCTTGTTGAAATGCCAATACTCCGGCCGGTCGTCGAGTTTCTTGTATTCGCCTATAAACTCTCCGTCGTAAAAAAACTTCAGCTTATCAGGATACCATTCCAACGCGTATGTGTGGAAATCCGTATAGTTCTCAAACAGCCTCTTCCAGCCCTTTTTGATGGGATTTTTACTGTTCTTGTCCAAAACTATGCTTCCGTAAGTGTGCACATTGGCCTGGAAACTTTCGGGATTAAACCCAACCTGCTCCAGTATGTCTATTTCCCCGCACTTGGGCCAGCTAACGGAGCGAATGTCCGTGCCCATCATCCAAATTGCCGGCCAAGTTCCGCGCCCCTTCGGAACGCGCGCGCGAACCTCCACGCGCCCGTAGAGAAAGTCGAATTTCCCAAGCGTATTCACACTTGCCGAAGTGATTTTCCCGTCGGCGTCCTTCAGCGCCTCTATCACCAAAACCCCGTTTTCCACGCGAGCGTTCCTTGCATCGGCGCGCGTGTAAAACTGCGCCTCCTTATTGCGTATGTATCCTTCCTCGTAATCCCACTTAGAAGAGTCCAGAAGCCCCTTCCCGTCAAACTCGTCCGACCAGACAAGCTTGGATATTTCCGGGTTGTAATCGGCCTTTGCGCCCTCATCCGCAAAAAGCTGGGCCCCCGCCGCAACCGCCGCCAATAGTGCAAACCTAACCACCGTCGTACTCATGGGTTCAGAATGCCACCACGCGGCAAATTCCGCAAGAAAAAAATCCAGCCCAAAAGGGCCGGACTTTCACCCTGTTGCAACAAATTGAGATTTGTCCAACTGCTACCTGCGCCCCGCCAAAGACGCGTCAAAGTCTTTCCACACGGGGTCTATTCCCCTCTCCCTCAACGCCCGCGCAAACTCCTCGGGGGTGCGGTTGTCGTCTATGTGGAACTGCTCGCCCTCCTTTGTCAAGTCCGCATACCCGCCGGGCTGCGTGCTGCTGAAGGCGCTCATTTGAGTGGCCCCTATGCGCATCAAACCGTCGCGCATTTTGCGGCTCTCGCGGGTTGAAACAACAAGAGACACCCTCGGCAAAAACATTCTTAGAGCGCACGTAATTTGCACAAGCTCCTTGTCATTTGGTATGTCGCCCTCCTTCGGGATAAAGCCGCTTGCCGCAGGCCTCATTCTCGGCAGGCTTATCGACACCTGTGACTTCCACGCGCGCTTTTCCAAAAAACACGCATGCAGCGCAACCGCAAGAATCTCGAACCTCCATTCGTTCAAGCCAAGCAGCGGCCCCAAACCCAGTTTGCGCATTCCGCCATCCGCGCCCCTTTCGGGGGTTCCCAAACGCCACTTGAAATCCGCCTTTGGGCCGGACGGATGCAAAGACGGATACACGGCCTCGTCGTAGGTCTCCTGAAAAACCGTCAGACCCTCGCAGCCCAAATCCACATAAGTGCGGTAATCCTCCACAGAAGACGGCGCTATCTCTATCGAAACCGACGGCATCCTTTTGATGGCTATTTTAATGCACTCGCCCATATAGCCCGTCGAAACAAGTTTCGGATTCTCCGCCGCCACAAGCAAGAGCGTTCTAAAGCCAAGCTTGTATATCGCCTCAACCTCCCTCTCAACCTCTTCCAGCGAAAGAGTTTTTCTGTCTATTTTGTGCCTGCACGCAAACCCGCAATATTTGCAATTATTGACGCACTCGTTGCTGACGTACAGAGGCGCAAACATGCGCATCGTCCGCCCGAACACCCCCTCCGTAAGCGACGCCGAAATTTGCGCCATATCCTCTATACGCGCGAGCGCCGCAGGCGATATAAGCACCGCAAAATCCTCAAGGGTACCGGCCCCGCCCGCAGCCAGCACGCGATCCACATCGGCCGGGGAAGCGCGCCTCGAGCGCTCCGCAAGCCCCTTTAGATCGGTATTTGACAATTCGTCGTAAAAATTCTGCCGCATAAAAACTCCGCAACCGCCGCCGGCGCACGCCGCGCATATCCCGCAACGCGCGCCAAAGTTAAACAATCCAAACCTTCGCCTCTTTGAATCAGTCTAAGAAACCCGTCAGCGGGCTTGTGGCAGAGGCCTTTTCAAACTTTCTTCCGGAAGACACCAGATACGCGGTTCTGCCCGCCCTCACCGCCAGCGAGAACGCCTCCGCCATAGCCTTGCAATCGGAGGCAATCGCAACCGCCGTATTCACCATCACCGCGTCGGCACCCGCCTCCATCGCCTGCGCCGCGTGCGAGGGCGCGCCCAGACCTGCGTCCACAACAACCGGAACGCTGCACTGCTTTACCATTATCTTTATCTGCGGGAGGGTCTCAACCCCCCTGTTGGTGCCTATTGGCGCCCCAAGCGGCATCACCGCAGCGGCCCCGGCGTCTTGAAGCCTGAGGGCCAAGACGGGATCGGCATTTATATAGGCCATCACCTTGAACCCCTCATTGGCCAAAATCTTAGTTGCCTCAAGAGTCTCCACCGGATCGGGAAGCAGATAATTTGGGTCCGGGTGTATCTCAAGCTTCACAAAATCTCCAAAACCGGCCGCCTTCCCGAGCCTCGCTATCCTCACGGCCTCGGCCGCATTGGAGGCACCTGACGTGTTCGGCACAACCAAATATTTTTCCGGCTCCAGCCACTGCGCTATGTCCGCGTGGGGATCGTTTCCTCCACTTAAATCTGCCCGCTTCAGCGCAACGGTGACTATGGACGCACCCGATACCGCAAGCGCCTCCCGCATTACTTTTTCCGATGGGAACTTGCCCGTACCCAAAAAAAGGCGCGATGAAAATTCCCTTCCGCCTATGACAAGTTTTTCGTCATTCATGGATGTTCCCAGCGCCGCAACGCGCCGCAAATTAGCCAGCCGCCCGAACCCCGAACGGCATTCTTTCACATGTTGTCCTCATTTTCCGCGAAGTCAACAGCCAATTTAAAGTACTTTTTCAACGCCGCGTCCGGGCGTATCCGCACCTTGCAAAGATCGTCGAATATAGAATCCGGATCCCGCCCCTTCAGTTGGTAAACCTCCGTAAAGCGCAAATCCAAAAGCGCCCGTGCCGCCTCGACGCGCATTCCGCCTATTCTCATAAACGGGCTCGACAATGCCGCGTAATCAACCTTTTTCCTCTTCTGTCCCTTATTTTCGGCCACAGCAATCTTTCCAAAAAAATTTTAGCCAAACCGCCCTCCCCCAACACGCGCGAACTCCGCACATAATGGCGGAGTTCGCTTCAAAAGGCCGGCCTCGAACCTCCAATTTACATCTTCAAAGCCTTGTCCAACGAGGCCCCAATGTCGTCTTTCGCAGCCGGAGCCTCGCCAGCCGGAGCCGTCTTGGGCGCCGCCGCAGGAACCGCGGGCTTTTTGCCCTGGGCCTCCGCAATCTGGGCCTCTATCTTCGCAACCGACTCCTCGGACCCGCCGGACTTCATCCAGCGCTCCTTAACCGCCGCCGCCCTCGGGTCGGACCCAAACTTTTTAATTCCGTCGAAAACAATCTTGTCCAAGCGGCGTTCCGCAAAGATGGCCTCGCTGCCGTCGCCCTCGCAGGCGGCAAAGAACACGTCCGCCGAATCCCTGGCTTCGGCGTATTGGATCATTCCTACCCTAACCACCATGGACACCTTTATCTGCGGCAAATACTTCTTAAATTCGTCCCAAATAGACTTGTCTCCAGTAAGCAAAAATATCTCTATTCCGTCGCTGGCCGCGCTCTTGTCACCGGCGGCTATGGCCTGCTTTATATAGTCCACAGCGCCCTGTATGTCTCCCGTTCTGTATGCGACAAGGCTTAAGCCGCGCATCGCAAGGGCGTTTTTCGGATCGGCCTTAAGAGCCTTTTTGTACAGTTCCAGCGCCAATGGCCACGCCTCCGCAAAGGCCGCCGCGCGCCCGGGCACAACAAGCATCGCATCGGGCCAAACGTCGCGCCTTGCAAAATACATGCGCAGTATCGTGCGCAAGCCCTCGCTGGTGGATCCGGTTAGCAAAGTGCGGGTGTCCAAGCCCGAAAGAACTTCCTTCAAAAGGGCGTCGTCCGGCTGCTCGGCGTTCCTGAAAGCATAGACCATAACAAGCGTCAAAGCCTCCAAATCCGTCTTGGAAAGCTCCTTAATAGTGGGCAAAACCTCCGATATTTTATCGGGGGTCTGGGAAATTATATATGCGCTTGCAACGCTCTTGGCGGCGGCCTTATCGCCCATCTCCATGGCCTTCTTGTAGTAGGAAACCGCCTTCGCCATTTTTTCCTCGTTGCCCTTGTCGTCCCCAGCCTTGCGGTTGACAAAGTAAACCGTCCCCATCATGCGCAACGCGCGGACGCTCTTTGGCTCCGCCTTGAGGTATTCCTCCAAAGTTTTCTCGGCCGCGGCGTAGTTGCCTGTTGTAATATAGCAAACCGCCACCGGAAGAAGCTGCTTGGCCGTGTAAAGTTTGGGATTGGCTTCGTAATCCTTCAACAACTCCCTGTTTGCCGCAGGATCTGAAAATATGGATTGCGCCTCGTAGAGCTCAGGCTTGTCAAAAAATTGCTTCTTCTTAAGCATCTCCGGCGTGGAGTCCTGCGCAAAAGCAGACGCGCCAACCGCCGCCAGCGCCAGAAACATTATTCCGATTTTTTTCATTTTGCGTCCGTTTCTAATTTTTTGTTCAAAACAAATGAATAAGCCAATCCAAGATGCACAAGGTTGTACTCTATTTTTCTTTCTGCAAGCCAATTTTTTGGCAGAAGTTCCACACTGCCACCGGTAAACACCGTTTTGTCCGCCGCAGATTTGCCTCCAAAAAAATCTCTTTCTATGTCCGATATTATTCCGTCGGCAAGCTTGCAAAAACCTTTGGCGCAACCCACGTACATAGCCTCTACGGTGTTCTTGCCAACGCTCAAAGAATAGTCGGCCTCTGCAGGATTTATCTTTGGCAGCTGGGCGGCGCGCTCGCTTAAATATTCGGCAAATGCGTGCATTCCCGGAGCTATAGCCCCGCCCGCATAGGCCCCATTTGCGTCCACCAAATCTATCGTCACGGCCGTGCCCATGTCCACAACAATGTACGGCGCCCCAAACATGAGCGACGCCCCCAATGCGGCGGCAAGCCTATCCTGCCCAACACCCATGGGATCTTCCATATCTATCTTCATGGGAGAATTCGACGGCGTCAGCTGCATGCTTTCCAAACCGCAATCTTCTATGGCCCGCGAAATATCGCGCCAATACCTTGGCACAACCGAACACCACGCTATGGAATCAGCCCCAGCCCTGCGCGCCAAATCCTGCGAACAAAAAATCTCCGAAAATTGCCCGCTCAAATAGTTTCTGGAATCCTCAACCCTAAAGTTTTCCAACCCCGCGCGGCCCCCTTTAAACGGCCCCGAAAATTCAACCAGCGCACAATGCGTGCGCGTGTTGCCCACATCTATACAATATATTCTGCCGGAAATGTCGCACATAAAAAATAGCCGCGCATTGCCGCGCAGGGAAACGCGCGCAATACTTGCGAATAAAAAAGCGCCCCGTGAAAATTAATTTCAAAAGGCGCAACTATAAACAACACCCCCTCTGGCGGAGGCAACCCAAACCGCGTATTAGTAATCCTGAATCGACAACGCGCCCCAGAAGAACGTGGTCTTGTCTCCGGAGGGCAACTCCATTCCACAAGCCTCGTCAGTAGTCAGCGTTATGGAGCACGGATCCGTGACAGCATAGCACTCCGGCTGATAGGTGTAGAGACCGAAGCACGTAGTCTTGCGGTGCGCAATAGAGTCATTTGCAGTATTGCAACCGGCGAGGGCGACAGCCGCAACAACTATGAGGAGTAAATTACGAAATTTCATGCGGCTTACCCTAACGCTTATTTCTCGAAAAGCAACTATTTTTTTTAATTTTTAACAAATTAGTTTTGCAAAAGAGAAACTTTTACTTTAGCCTTGCGTTGTATTGATGGGATGGGTTGGCAGATGTTCGTTTCCGGGTGAGGGCGCATGTCGGGTTTGCTCGTCCGAAAGGCAACGGGCGCTCTTGTATGTTGCGCCACAAACAGCACAGGGAAATGAAACAATTCAAATTTGATTTCCGTCGCGCGGGAGTTGTGCTTCTGGCGGTGGGTGTTTTGGCGTCGATGCAGGTTTCGGCGCAGCAGTCGGCGGATGCCGGAGAGGCCCGGGCGCAAGTTCAGAGCGGGCAGGCAAACGCCCAAGCTTCAGGACTGGCAGGGGGCGCGGCGCAAGCAGGGCAAAAGGGCGAAGAACCAAGTGTTGCCCGCCCGGGCGGGGAACTTGCAGGCAACGCCGCCCAGGAAGCCCAGCCGGCAGCCTCGGAGGGACAAAAGCCCCAAGAGGCTGCAAATGCAAAGCCTTCCCCGGAAGGCGGCACGCCCAAAGCGGAGGGCGAGCCGTCGAAAAGCGCCGACGCATCGAAGGGGGAGGACATGCAGGGGCCCGTCTACTTTGTGGACGAATCGCCCATACAAGTGGTGAAGATATATGAAACTCTCACCGGCAAGACCGCAATAATGTCGGCGCAGATACCCGACGTTAAAATCAACTTTGCGGCGCCAAAAATGGTCAGGTCGGAATTGGCCGAGGCAATCCAGTCGCTGTTGGCGGTAAACGGCATTGCCATAAACGCGGTAAACGACAAATTTTTCAGGGTGTCTCCAGCCACGGCAATGAATACGCAGGCTCCGGAATTTATTACCGGCCGCGCACAAGACCTGCCGCCGTCGCAGAATTTCTATTCAAAATTTTTCACTCTTAAATATCTCGATGTTGAAACCTTCGACGACGCTGTGATGACTTTCATCACCCCGAATGCTGCTTCGCTTACAATATTTAGCCGCAACAATTCCTTCATGCTGACCGACACTCTTTCCAACATACAGAGGGTTGAGATGCTTGTTGAGAAAATGGACAAGCAGACCGACATAAACGAGGACGTCACTTTCATAACCCTGAAAAATATGTCAGCAGAGGACATGAAGCGCCGCATTATAACCATGCAGGGCGACATACTCAGAAAATATTTCGGCAGGGCCACAATAGATTCCGACGAGCGCACAAACCAGCTGATAGTGGTTTCCCCGAAGGGATCATCGAAGTTTATAAAGGAGTTTGTAAAGAATTTGGACATAGACTCCCAGCCCATAACCAGAAGCAGGGTTTTTTACATAAAGCACGGAGAGGCCAAGAATGTGGCCAACGTTTTGAACCAGATAGTCAGGGGCCAGCAGAACGCCGTCAGGCAGGCCAACCAGCAGAGGACGGCCCAAGCCAACCAGATGAACATAAACAACCGCATAGCCAACGCCATACACCGCTCTATGGTGGCGCGCGGCGGAAGGGTTTCGGCGCAGGCGCCGATGAACATTTTGGCGGATCTGGCCGGTGCAACGTTGCAGTTTAGCGAATACATAACCATTGTTGCCGACGAGCGCAGCAATTCCATAGTTTGCTACGGCACTCCAAGCGACCTGGCACAGATAGACAAGATAATCAACGAGGTGGACATTGTCCTGAACCAGGTTAAGATAGACGTAATTATAACCGAGGTCACCCTGACCGACAGGCAGGTGTCGGGCCTGTCCACTTTCGGACTCAACTACCAGCTTGCCGGAACCACAACCATGTCCAAGGGCTGGAGCGGAAACACTGCAACTTGGTCTCCAAACGATTCAGACACAACCGGCGCCTTTACCATAAGCGCCAGCGAGCAGGGGTTTTCGGCGGTATTTGACGTGGCGCGCCAAAATTCGAGCGTAAAGATACTTTCATCGCCCTCGATAGTCACAACCCACAACAAAGACGCCGAAATAAACGTTTCCAAGCGCTATCCCATTTTGCAGAGCATAACCAGCACCTACACAAGCTCGACGCCCTACACCACAAGCAGCGTCGACTGGCAGGACATAGGTATAATTTTGGAGGTCACGCCCCTCATAGGAGACAACGGGGTTGTGCAAATGGAGATAAAGCAGACGGTCACCACTGTTATCGACTATACGGAAATAGACACTAGCACCCAGCCCATCATAGGCAAGCGCTATGCTGAAAGTTTTGTGAGCGCAAAAGCTGGCGAAACCATAGTGCTTGCCGGCTTGCAACAAACAAACCACAACCGAAACGACGGTTCGGTTTGGCTGCTGGGCGACATTCCTTTGATAGGAGAGCTTTTCAAGCCGAACAAAACCACCGAGGAACGCACAGAGCTAATAATATTCATCAGGCCCACGCTGATAAAGAGCGACGACCATTCAAAACTGCTCACTAACGAAAGCATAGAGTCTTCCGATGTCGGCAAGAATGTGCGCAATTATTTTGAGAAGGGGAAATTCGAGACCAAGCCAATAAGGAACTCCGTCGACGAAGGATTGATAGAGCGCATAAAGAAGCGCAAGTATGTTTCCAGCGACGGCTTGGCGAACATGAACATGGAGGGCAAGTCTGAAGAAGACGGGTCCGCAGAAGGGCAACCGGACGAATCGGGATACATTCAGGGCAATATTCTTGAAAACATGCAGCCGGCAGGTGCGGACGCGCAAACTGGGTCTGGCGGAGTTGCCGGCGGGGTTGATCCTTCCGCACAGGCGCAGCTTGCGGAGCCGAATGTGCAGCAGCCTTCTTCTGCAAACGCGCTTGAAACGGCGAAAAATTCAGGCGATGCGCAACAGGAGGGTTCTTTGGGCCAGACGGGGGCGGACTACTCCTCCGGCCCGGCTGAACCCGGCGCATCCGGGGCTTCGGTAAGTGGGGCCGTGCAAGAGCCTTCCGCAACTGTTGAGACGCCCGGCAATGCCGCGGCTCCCTCAGGGAGAAGTGACTCCGACGTAGAAGCCACAAATAAGGCCGGGGCGAACGCACAGCCTTCGACAGGCGTCCCCGAGTCTGCGGGGGAAAAACCGGAAGCAGGCGGAGAGTCCAAAGAGACTAAAATCGGCACGGCGGCCGAAATTTCAAAAGACACCCAACAGGCCGGATACGCGGCAGCAACCCGCCCCATGAAGAGGACATCGGGTCAGAAGAGGTAGCATGGACACCCAAATGAAAATTTTACTGGCGCTTGCCCAAAGTTTCGTTTGCGCGGGGCTTTTCGGGCAGATGTTCGACGGCGGCATGCCGCCGCCAAACGGCAACTTCTACATGCAGGGCCCCGTGAATATGAACGGGCCCAACGGCGGGGTCTTTTACGACGACAGCCAGGCCGTAATGGCCGAACGCCAAGCTATAATGGCGGAACGCCAGGCTGCAAGGGAAAGGGAACGCGCCGCCAGAGAGGCCGCCGCCGCGCAGAATACGGAAAATAGGCCGCCTGAGCCTCCGGTTCCGCCGCATGAGGCAGATGCAAAGAAGGCGGAGGACAAAAGCGACCAGGCTGACGGAGCAGAAACGACGGCGGCCGAAGCCGCCCAGACACCGCCGCCTCCGCAGAAGACCAGGCGTGAACTGCTTGTAGACAGCCTTCTTGAGAGAAATCCTTTTTTTGCGTCGCAATCGAGGCGTCCCGGGGCCGTACAGCAGGCGCCGCAGGGTCTTGAATTGAGGTCTATAAGCTGCATAAACGGCAAGTGGTTTTTCGGGATAGCCGATACTGCACAAAATAAGAGGTATGTTGTGCCCCTCGGCAGGCAGGGGGCCATAGGGGTGCCGTACATAATAGATTTTTACGACGACGAAACAAATAGCATAAGCATATCCGACAGTGTGGGCTGTTATACCCTGACGCTGAAGGAATCGGAAAATCCGACGGGCAGGCCGGTCGCGATTTACGGGGGCGGCGCTCCAGCCAAGAAACGTGCGCAGGCTCCCGCGCCGCGGCGCGGGGCGCGCAGATAGGAATATAACATGGCGCTTTCACAAACAAAATTTGAAAAGGAGCTCTCCGGCAAGCTTGGCGGCGTGCTTATGCCGGACGACATTTCAAAGCTGTTCGGCACCCCCCAACAATCAAGGATACAGTTTGTTTTAGACCGTTCCGGAATGACGGAGACGGAAATATCGAAGTTGGTTGCGGAGGTTTCGGGGCTTCCGTTTTGTCCGGATTTGGAATGCGCGCAAGACGCAGAGAAAATTCTACCGCTGAAGCTGATAAACGACTACCAGTGCCTGCCCTGCTCCGACGGCGTTTTTGCGACATCGTGGCCGCCATCGGCCGACGAGAAGAGATGGGTGGCGGCTGTCACAGGGAAAATAGCGCGCTGGAAAATAGTTCCGGCGTCGGCCATAGGCAGGAAAATTTCCGAGATATTCGGGGTGGGCGCCGAGAGCCTTTCGGGGAAAGACTTGGCCGATTTTGCGGACATAGACGACGCCGACATAGAGGAGGACGAAAACGCCGCCATAATAAAATTTGTCAATGAGATTGTGACAAAGGCGCTTGCCGACAGGGCCACAGACATACACATAGAGCCGCAGCGCGACAGCCTAAGCATACGCTGCAGAATAGACGGAAACCTTGTTCCCCTCAAGCTTCCCGAAAACATGGTGAAGTTTAAGGATGCGGTGATATCGCGCATAAAAATAATGGCGCGCTTAAATATTTCTGAGAAGCGCCGCCCGCAGGACGGCCGCATAGCCTTTACCTCAAAAGACGGGGAAGAAATTGACATACGTGTTTCAAGCCTTCCTACGATGTACGGGGAAAGCGTGTCGTTAAGGTTGCTCAGCCAAAGCGCGCAACCGGTGGGGATTGAGGATTTGGGATTCCTTCCGGAAGACATTGCAAAAATTTCCAAGCCGCTTGCAAGGCCCCACGGCATAATACTTGTGACGGGGCCGACGGGCTCTGGGAAATCCACAACGCTGACGGCCTTTATAAGGCGCCTGCGCTCGCCTGAAGTTAGAATAATAACTGTGGAAGACCCCGTGGAGTACGAGGTTGGAGGCGTCAACCAGACGCAGGTTCACCCCGAGATTGGGCTTACGTTTTCGTCGGTATTGCGCTCCGTTTTGAGGCAAGACCCAGACATCATAATGGTGGGGGAAATACGAGACCGCGAAACCGCAGACATTGCCATAAGGGCGTCGCTGACTGGTCACCTGGTTTTAAGCACCCTGCACACCAATGACGCCGCCGGAGCTTTGACGCGCCTGATAGACATGGAAATAGAGCCGTTCCTGATTGCGTCGTCGGTTGAAATGATACTTGCCCAGCGCCTTGTAAGGCGCCTTTGCTCATGCGCAAAGCCCGCCAATTACGAGCGTTCGTACATAGACACATGCCTGATGGCTCTCGACATAGACCCGTCAGAGGCGCGCCACGCAAATTTGCCGCTCAAGCCAGTCGGCTGCGAAAGATGCCGAGGCCTTGGATACTATGGGCGCGTGGCGATAGTGGAAATACTTTTGATGAACGACCAAATCCACTCGATGATTGTCGGCTGCAAAACGGCGCTCGAGATACGCAGGGTGGCGCAGGCCCACGGAATGCGCACGCTTCAGGAATCCGGCTGGGAGCTTGTCAAGAAGGGGATTACCGGCATGGACGAAATAATGTACTACGCAAACGTCGTGGAGGACACCAAGGACAAGTAATCCGATGGCTGAGTTCAATTACAAAGCTATAGACAAAGCGGGAAAAACGCGTGTTGGAGACATAACCGCCGATTCCAAGCGCGCGGCGCTTGAAAAACTTGCCGGAATGGGGCTGTCGCCGGTTTACGTGAGGCGCCAGGAAGAGGATTCTCCAGCGGAATCGTCAAGCGATTCAAAACGTTCAGTAGGCGGCGGAGAGAGAACCGCCTTGGCTCTGATAACAAAATTGCACCAGCTGTGCGTCGGGGGCGGCATGCCGGTGGCCGACGCACTGAAGGCGCTAAGCCAAAGGGCGGTTGACAAAAGGCTAAAAAAAATATCGCGCGAGCTGTACAAAGACTTGAGCGAAGGGCAAACTTTGGCGGTGGCTTTGGAAAAATATCCCGATGCGTTCGACGTATGCACCGTTCACCTTGTGGAGGCGGGGGAGTCGACGGCAAACCTGGGTTTTGTTTTTGAAAACATTATTGGGTACATTCAGGAGCGGCGCAAATTGCGCCAGACGATAATATCGGCGTTGGCCTATCCCATTTTCCTGTGCCTGATGGCGTCGGGCGTGGTGTTGTTGTTCCTGTTTTTCATGCTTCCAAAGATACAGTCTATGATGTCCAGCATGGGGGCGCAGGAAAACTTTCCCATAAAAATGATGAACGTGGTGGGTGACTTGCTCATTTACGGAACGCCCACGCTTGCACTGGTTGCGTTGGCAATATTTTTGTGGCTGCGTTTCTATAGAAAAACCCCCGAAGGCACAAAGGCTACTGACGCTTTTTTGCTGCGCGTTCCGGCGCTGGGTAAAATGGTGTTTGACGCCGACCTTTGCAGGTTTGCAAACCTTGCTGCCACGCTGTTTGAATCGGGGGTAAATACCACGGAAACTTTCAGGCTTTCGGAAAAGTCATTAAAGAACGCCGACATGCGCGACCGTTTCCAGCAGTTCCGCACGGCGGTAAACGACGGCGCGCCGATAAGCGCGTCCCTGCAGCGCTTCGGGCTGCTTGAGAATGAAGACCTCGACGTAATATCAGTGGGCGAGCGCACGGGCAGCCTTGTGTCGGGCTTTAGGGAGATAAACCGCTCCCACGCGGAAAGCCTCAACAAAAGAATTAAAATCTACACCATAATACTTGGAGGCGTGGCCCTCGGTTTGGCATTCCTGCTGGTTTTGATATTCGCGCTGGGAATAGTGCTGAGCATTCTTGGGCTTAGCCAAAGCATGCTGCCTTCGTAATGCGGC
The DNA here is from genome assembly GCA_949287395.1 of uncultured Verrucomicrobiota bacterium. Taxonomy (GTDB): domain Bacteria; phylum Verrucomicrobiota; class Verrucomicrobiia; order Opitutales; family Intestinicryptomonadaceae; genus Merdousia. Next base: position 18,381 of record CASEFZ010000060.1, on the reverse strand, counting down.
ATAAGACCGCGCGGAAGAAATGCGGCAAGGAGCCCACCGTTGGATGGGGCAACCTATACTTTAATTGCGCGCGCGGCAAGCAAGGGGCATTGCGCAAATGTGGCGCTTAAGAAATGGGGCAATAATTGCATTTTCCGCCGCACGCAATAAAAACTCCGAACGCGGAATTATTGCCCCTGCAAAATTGCTGCAAAAGCAAGGCCAGCCCCAAAGCGCCGCAAAGATGAAATTTGCAAAGCCGCTCCGGCGCGGAGCATCCGTGCGGCGCGCGTTGGAATAAAGGCAGATTGCGCCTTAAAATTGCCGCCTTTTTACAGCGCAAAGGCCGCCCACTGCTGTGCCCTGTACACGCCAATGCTTTGCCGGGCCGCTCTTCTGGCAACAAGAATGCTCACCTTGCAAACGCGGCTGTATGATTGGAAGCTGCAAAAAATTTTTCTTGCGTAAAATTTTAAGCGAAAATTGCAGCGCAAAAAAATTCCGCATTCACGCCACAAAAGGAAATGCAACAGCGCAGCAAGGGGCATTGGAATAAAAAAAGCGGGATAGCAACCGCGTATCCCGCAAAAAGAAACAAGGAGGCTATTTGGTTATCATTGATATGAACTCTGCATTGGAGCGCGCCTGCTGCATTCTGCCAATGAGTGTCTCGGCGGCGTCCTCGGGCTTTGAGGAAGCCATAGCCCTGCGGAGAAAAGAGACAGCCTCCAACTCTTTCGCCGAAAGCAGAAGCTCCTCGCGCCGCGTCCCAGAAGCGGATATGTTTATGGCCGGCCATATGCGCAGCTCGGCAATTTTTCTGTCGAGCACCATTTCCATATTTCCCGTACCCTTAAATTCCTGAAAGATTAAGTCGTCCATTCTTGAGCCCGTCTCAATCAGGGCCGACGCAACTATAGTAAGGTTTCCGCCCTCATCCGTATTGCGCGCCGCAGAGAACATCTGTCTTGGCCTTTCAAGCGCGCGTATGTCCAAGCCGCCAGTCATTGTTCTGCCCCCCCTGGCCTTTGCAGCGTTGTGCGCGCGGGAAAGGCGGGTTATTGAATCTATGAGCAACACGACATCCCTGCCCGCCTCAACCAGGTATTTCGCCCGGTCTATAGCCAAGTCGGCTATGCGTATGTGGGTCTCGACAGTCTCGTCGTTGGATGAGGCAAAAATTTCCGCCTTGGGCAAATCCATGCGGAAATCTGTCACCTCTTCCGGGCGCTCATCAACCAGAAGAACCATCAGGTGGCACTCCGGGTGATTTTCCAAAACTCCCGCGGCAATATCCTTCAAAAGCGTAGTCTTGCCCGTCCGAGGCGGAGCCACTATCAATCCACGCGTGCCCTTACCTATGGGGCAAAATAAATCGACAACCCTGTTTGTCATGCGCTCGTCCGAGGTCTCAAGCTTAAGCCTCGACTGCGGGGCTATGGTTGTCAGGTTTTGGAAGGGCACAACCCCTCTTCTCTCGGCGCACGAAAAGCCGTCTATGGTCTCTATAAAGCGAACTTTCGGGTTCGGATGCCCAACTGCCTGGTGAGCCTTTGCAACAATAAACTGCCCCTTCTTTACATTGAAGCGCTGCACAAGCTCTTTTGGAACATACGGGTCCGTCGGGCGCGTTTTACCCCCGTACTTCGGATCGAGAAGTACCCCGTTATTGTTCACCGTGGGCGCGAATATCCCCGACACCCCTATGATTTCCAACTCATTGTTCATACTCAGACGAGAAAAAAGTTCTGCCGGCGCGCCGCAATTTAAACCCGTACGCCCTGAATACCGGGACGACGAAAAACCGCTAAAACAACCGACGAAAAAAAAGGCTCCCCTGTTGACAAAACCCGGCCGGGGCAATTCACATACGCGCCCCAAAGCCTTTCGGGAAAGCACCCTCCCAACAGCGGAACAGACAACCACATTTGCCCCGCCTGCACAAGCTTTTTTTCGCGCACAAATGCGCCGCCTGAAATTTACTTGCCGATAGTCTGAAGGCTAAGTTTGCGTATTTTGGAAAGTTTCACCAAATCTATTACGTCTGTCGCGTATTTTAGCGACGAATCCCTGTCGGCAAGCAATATCACCGAAGCCTCCGGAGTTCCGGAAATACCCTTTAGTTTCTCCTCTAACCCCTTCAGCGAAACTTCCTCGCCGTCAAAAAAGTATTTTCCGTCCTTTGAAACCGATATTACCGAAACCGCCGTTTCAGAATGAACCGCCGCACTCCTCATCTTTGGCGGCGTTATGTCCACCGAATAGACACTCTTAAACTGCATCGTCAGCAGAAAAAAGAATATCAGAACCGTCAACACGTCAACAAGCGGAACTATGTTGACCTCCGCCTTTCTCTTCGGTCTGGACGCAAGTATGTCCATCAGCGCTTCCTTGATATGTCTATGAGACGCTCAACACTTATATTCAGCCGCGCGCACAACTTCTCTATGCGGCGGTGTATGTAGGAATTCCCAACAATGGCCGGTATCGCAATGGAAAGCCCCATGACCGTTGTCGAGAGCGCAAGGCCCACGCCGCGCGATATGGCTTCAGGAGAGGGCAAGCCGCTCTCCGGAGCCGCAAACACCGTCACAAGCCCCGCAACAGTTCCAAGCAAACCCAAAAGCGGCGCCGCAGATATGACTATGTCCAGCCAAAACATTCCGCGCTCAAGGCGCGTTATCTCAAGCTGCACAAAGGCCTTGAGTGCCTCGGCATCGGGGCTGGAATTCTTGTAAAAACTTATAATTCTTCCGGCGGTCGTGCCTAAATTGGGCGTCAGGTCGTCAACCCTTCCCTCGATAAGCGCGTTTGCGACATCGCGCGGAATAACTTTTGAATCGCGCAAGCTTATAAGGCGCTCTATAATTATAAATAGAGCCAGAAACGAACACAACCCGAGCGGATATATAAATACGCCCGCACCTTCTATGAGAAATTTCATTTGAAATAAGGAAGCTTCGACGCGGTTTTCTCCGTCTGCTCGGCGGAATCCAAAAGCTGGGCGATGGGATCCCAAGTGCCGGACACAAGCGCATTGCGGGCGTTTTCCGGCATCGCGCAGGGGCACGAGAAATCTCCGCAGCTTATGCGCATATTTTCCAAATCTATCTCAACCGGGGCGTCCGGATTTCCGTCCAAAACCGCCGCAACCGCCGCAATATCGCCCTTCGACGCGCAAACGCAGGGCATACCCAGGGTTGTCGAATTCCCGAAAAATATCTCCGCAAAGTTTTCCGCAACTATGGCCCTAAAGCCGTAGTGCCACAGAGACTGCGGCGCATGCTCCCTTGAAGACCCGCAACCGAAATTCTTTCCGGAAAGCAGCACCGACGCGCCTTTCCTGCGCGGATCGGTCAGCGGATGAACCTTGTCGGAGCCGTCCGCATTTTTCCTCTCGTCATAAAAGGCATACTTGCCGAGGCCCTCAAAAGTCACACACACCATAAAGCGCGCCGGAATTATGCGGTCGGTATCTATGTCGTTTCCGGGAACGAAAACCCCTTTGCCACTAACTTTCGCTATTTTCTCCAATGCCATAATATCTTTTCTATTAGAAAGATTTTTTCGTCCCCTACAACCCAAAAAAATGCCACTTGCCGTTCCCGGAAAAATTTTGCGGCGCAACAAGAAAGTTATGCCGCCCGGCAGATTCCGCTTCGGCGCCGCTCTTTTTGCCACAGGGACAATGCCGCCCACCAAAAAAAACGCATATGCCGCTTTGCAAACGGCAAAAAATTACGACTTATATAGGAATTATTCCAAAACATTGCCAATTTTCCAGAAAACTTTGGGCCGGCAAAAGAGGCGTTTAGGTCCGCTTGCAGGACGGGACGCACGGAACAAATGGATTGACACAAGGAACATACTTTCGGAGAATCTGTCCGATAAAACAACTGTTATGAAAAGAATAAAATATCTCGTGTGCGCGCTTGTGGCGGCTTTTGCGCTTACCGCGTGCGAATCAACCCCACAGGAAACCCCGGAGCAGATGGCGATAAAGTCGGTTTACGCGCTCGACGCCAAAATATGCAACAATTCACGCAGCGCAGCGGAAGTTGTGGCAAAGTTGCAGTCGATTAGGCTGACTGGTTGCCCGGCTCCCTTTGCCGATGCCTACGCCGAAAATATAAAGGCGTGGGAAAAGATGGCTGCCGTGGAGAAAAAAATGTATGACTCCAATATGCAGAAGGCCACCGACGACATGGAAAAATTCATGAAGGGCTATTCTGACGATCCCAACAAGAGCATTGTGGAGCTCAAAAAACAGTGGCCGGCAATGTCTGCAGAGATAGATGCGGCCAATGCGGCGATACAAAAGGCCTATGCGGCTTTCACCTCTGCGGGTGCGCGGTACGACGTGGTCTATAAGAAAGACTCCTCGCTCTTCTAACTTGCAAGACCTTTAAACTAAGAAGCGCGCCGCACCCGTTCTTGGGGCGGCGCGTTTCTTGTGGGTACGTACATTTGGCACACACGCGCATAAAGTGCAATTCCAAGAAGTTAGCGCCGGTATTTAAGCAATGGCAATAGAGCAATGAACAAGCGGGACCAAACGCAGTCTAAATATGCGGGCATGGAAGCAACTTCAGGCGCATTCCCGATGGGGATATGCGCCGCGCGTCGGAGGCGCGCAAAAGGCCGAAAGAACTTGGAAGAAAGTTTTAGCCAAAAGTCCGGCTTTTATTTTGCTTGAAAGCACCCGATAAAATAAATTAGAGAATGGACAGTTAGAGAGTATATACAATGGGTGTTGCGCGCACAGAGGCGGTCATAAAGGCGGAAGGCCTGGAAACCGCAACCCAAGACGCCGACGCAGTTCTTGTTGAGCGCGTCAAAGGAGGCGATATGGCCGCATTCGACGTGCTTACCCGCAAATACAGAGAGCGCCTTTTTTCGGCGGTGTACAATATGCTCGGCAACAGGGAAGACGCCATGGACATAGTTCAAGACGCGTTCATAAAGGCCTTTACAAGCATAGCTTCGTTCCGCGGCAACAGCGCCTTTTACACGTGGATATACCGCATAGCAATAAACAAGGGAATAACGTTTTTAAAGAGGTCGCGGCTGCGCCGGTTTTTCAGCTTTGAAAACGCCGACGAAGAGCTTGCCCCGGACGACGTATTGGAAAAGCTGTCTACGGAATTTGGGGGTTCAAAAAGCTTGGCTCTTAAAGAATTGAGAGAAAAATTGAACGAATCTTTGCAAAGCTTGTCTATAAAGCACAGAACGGTTGTGGTCTTGCATGAGATAGAGGGGCTCAGTCACGAGGAAATAGCCGAGATAACCGACACAAGCCCCGCCACTGTGAGAACGCGGCTGCACTACGCCAAGCAGCAGTTGCAATCTATGCTTGGCGCGTATTTGGAATCTTGACGGGAAGCAAATTGGTAAATTGCAAATGCGATTATGAGTTCAGGGAACAAACCAAAGCTTGAAGACCTGTTGAAGCTGAAGCGTCTGGAGCGCCCCAGCGAGGCCGAATGGTCTAAATTTGACGAGGAGCTTAAGCGCAAAATGCTTTGCCGCCTGCTTGGCGAGACGCGCGAGCGTGGAAGTGTGTTTTCTCTTATAGGAAGGCGTTTTGCATACGCTTCAGCGGCGGCGTTTGCGCTCTTTGCGGCGGCGGTGGCTCCCCATATAGATTTTATGGGCGGCGCGGAAGATCTTTTTGTGGACGATTCCGGGCTTGCAACTGCAACGCCCCTTCCGGGGATAGAGCAAAGTTTTGCAAACAATGTGCTGGCGGCGAAGGAGCACTCGGGGGAGTCCCCCGTGGCCGCACCGATGAATTTCTCCGCGCAGGGAACTGTGCGGTATGTATCAAGCGGACTCGCGACGTCGAATTCCCCAGCTTTTTAGGCGCTTCTGTGCTGGGTTGAATGCCTTGGCGGGGTTTGCGCGGAGCGTGTCCGTATATAAAGATGAGTAGAGTAGCGGGCCTTGCGGATTACTTCCGCAAGGCTTTTTTCGGGAAGCTGGAAATAGTGAGAATCCGGCAATCGGGCTTGCCAATACCGATCTCCCGCTTGGGAACGGGTTTATTTTTGCGCGCGGCATGGCGCGGCTCTACTGTTGGACGGTTCTTTGGATTAGCGCCTCGACATCGGGGTCTCGCCCCATAAAATTTCTAAACGCCACATCGGGTGGCACGGAAGATCCCACTCTCAGAATTTTTTCCGCAAATTCCGCGCCGGTTTGTCCATTCAAGATTCCCTCTTTCTGAAATCTTGTAAAGGCGTCGGCATCGAGCGCCTCGGCCCATTTGTACGAATAGTATCCGGCGGCATATCCCACGCTGTCTCCGAACAGGTGGGTAAAGCGCGGCAATATGGTGGGGACTTCCCGCGAATACTTATGGGTGTACCCCTCAAGTTCCGCGCGCGCAACGCGCTCAAAATCGCCCGACAAAAACTTCGACGGATTCAGGTGAATGGCCAAATCTATGTGGGCAAAGGAGAGCTGGCGCATTGCGGCGGTTGCGCCCATAAACTTCCGCGCGCGGTCAAAACGCGCAAAAAGATCTTCGGGAATGGGGGAAGCATCTTTGTAATTGCGCGCAAATAGGTCGAGGCACTGCTTGTAGAGAGTCCAGTTCTCCATGATTTGGGAAGGCAGTTCGACAAAATCCCAGGCGACGTCCCTGAGGCCTATTTCCTCGGAATCCATCATGAAGAAGTGGATAAGGTGCCCAAACTCGTGGAATAGAGTTTGAACTTCGTCGTGGTTTAACAGGGCCGGTTTCTCGGCAGTGGGCTCCGCCACATTTGCGGCGATTACGCCAAGCGCGGGCCTGCCGTCGAGCGCTGGGGCAAGAAGATTCATCCAAGCGCCGGAACGCTTGCCTGGGCGCGGAAAAAAATCTGCATAAAAAATGCCCAAAAGTTTTCCGGAGGAATCAAAAAGCTCGTAGGCCCCAACGGCGTCGTTCCATGCTTCGGCAGGGCCGGAGCGCCTCTGTATCCTTATGCCAAACAACTTTTGGCATATTTTAAACATGCCGTCGACAACGTCTCCAAGGGGAAAATACGGGCGCAAAAGCTCGCCGTCGAAATCATACTTGCGGCGCCGCAGCTTTTCCGAAAGATACGCGCAATCAAACGGCCTTATGAGGCCGTTTTCAGTCATGGAGAGGGACTGCGCAAAGTCTGAAAGCTCCTTCCACTCTGAGTCGAAACAAGATTTCAGCCTGTCGTGGAGCTTTGAAATAAACGCGTCTGCCGTTCGGCCGTTCTTTGCCATTCTGCGCGAGAGAACCATGTCGGCAAAATTCTCGTACCCCAGCAGGCGCGCCTTTTTTGCGCGAAGCTCTACAATGCGGCGCATAAGCTCCCAGTTGGAAAATTTTCCCTCGGCGCCCACGGAGGAAAATGCGCGCCACATTTCTTCCCTGCGGGGCGCGTTTTCGGAATAGGTCATAAAGGGGACATACGACGGCTGTTCGAGAGTGAATATCCAACCGTCCTTCCCTTTCAATAGCGCTTTTTTCGAGGCTATGTCTATTGCGGACTCGGGCAGGCCGGACAACTCCGCAGGGTCGGTTATGTGCATTTCAAAGGAGTGGGTAGCGTCAAGGACGTTCTCGGAAAACTTTCTGGTCTTTGAGGAAAGTGCGGCCTCAATTTTCGCCAACTCGGCCTTTTTGTCGTCGGGGAGATCTGCCCCGCCGAAGCGGAAGTCAAGCAGTGTTTCCTCCAAGAGTTTTTTTGCGTGCGGCGGCAGGTTTTCGGCCTCTTGGAGAGCGGAAAAATGTTTCATTTTCCCGTAGAGGACAGAGTCCACCTCTATGGACGTATAAAAATTGACCACCTTATCGGTCTGCTCCTCTATGGCCGCGCGCAACTGTGGGGAATCGGACACACTTTGAAGGTGCTCTATCCAATTCCACACTCTGTCGAGTTCCAGTGTGGAGCGGTCGTACGCGCGCACAGTGTTTTCAAAAGTCACTTCCGAATCGGGAATGTTTCTGATGAAGTTGATCCTCTCCGAGGCAACTCTTATTGCCTCGTCCACATTGCGCCCCGCGTCCGCCGGATTCATCGCGCGCCAATCCGGTGGGAATTTATCCTGAAGAAACGAAATCTTCTCTTCAACACTGACAGAAAATTTTTTCATTGCGCTAAACTCAACCCAAGGCCCCCAAAAGGCAACACAAAACTAATTCCGCTTGCTGCGCCCACCGCCAAAACATTCCGACGGAACCACGCTTCAAAAGCGCCAAAATGAAACTCATTAGTGTTGCATTTTGGAAATATTTGGAAAGATAATTGTCGGCAACTATGAAAAGCATCGCGGCAGTATACGAAAACTACGGAAAGGCGTCGGAAGTTGTAAACCCGACGGAAATTGATGTGCCCTCTCCAAAGAGAGCGGAAGTGACAATTAAGCTGTTGCGCGCCTCCATAAACCCGTCCGATCTTGGAATGGTAGGCGGCTCTTACGGCAGGCTGCGCCAGTTGCCCGCGGTTGCCGGGCGGGAGGGCGTTGGGGAGATCGTCGCCGCCGGAGAGGACGTTCCCGATTTTGCTAAGCCCGGAGTGCGCGTTAGGATACCCGAAGAAAACGGAGTTTGGGCCCAGTACCAAAACTGCCCGGCGGAAAACTTGGTTGTGGTGCCGCCAGACCTTCCGTTGGACATGTGCGCAATGTCCTTCATAAATCCGCCCACAGCACATTGCATTTTGAACCTGTTTGCCGACTTGCACGAGGGCGACTGGGTCATACAAAACGGCGCCGGCAGTGCCCTTGGGTACTTCATGATACAGATGTGCAAGGCGCGCGGGATAAGAACTGTCAACATGCTAAGAAACGCCGAAGCCAAGCGGCCAGAGCTTGAAGGCATGGGCGCCGACATCGTGGTGGACGAAAGCGCCTTCGATGCAAAGAAAATAAAAGAGGTCACAGGCGGGCGCCTCCTTCTTGGATTGAACCAAATAGGCGGTGAAAGCGTTTCCAACATGATAAAGGCGATGGGAGACTCAGCCACTGTTGTGACTGTTGGTGGAATGGTTGGCACTCCCGTGCGTTTCCCCACGCGCTTTTTGATTTTCAACGACCTCCGCCTGCGCGGCTTTTGGTGGGACAAGTGGTGCAAAACCCACAAGCGCGAAGACGCCCAGCAAGTTTTTTCGCAAATATTCGACCTTGTTAGGAAGGGCCTGCTCAGGGCGCCGGTCGACAGCGTTTTCCCCATTTCACAAATAAAGGCCGCCCTGTCCAGGGCGGAGGAATCGGGGCGCCGCGGCAAAGTTTTAATATCATTTTAGCCATTTTACAAACATGCCAAAAACCTCTAAAAAAGATCTGTCTGGAATTTCCCTTTTGGGGGCGGGAAAAAAGAACAAGCCCTCCAAAAAACTGGAAACATTCCCAAATAAAAACCGCGGGCGCAACTATGTGGTCACGCTGCACGCTGACGAGTTTACATGCCTGTGCCCCGCAACGGGCCAGCCCGACTTTGCCAGGCTAAAGATAGAATACATACCCGGAGAAAAGATAGTGGAAAGCAAGTCATTGAAGCTTTACCTTTGGTCTTTCAGAAACGTGGGGTGCTTCCACGAACATTTAACAAACCTGATTTTGGACGATATTGTTGCGGCGCTTAATCCCGTGTGGTGCAAAGTTACCGGAAGCTTCAACGTCCGCGGCGGGATAGCCATAACAGTGGAGGCGGAGCACGGGAAAAATCCCGGCATGTAAACCATGCAAACACTATCGAAAAGTTTTCTATTGCCGGCGCTTCTTGGGGCGGCGCTTCTGGCGGGGGCGTGCGCTTCGCCGGACGGCGCGCGGGAAAGCGCACCTGCCATGGGTGAAGCTTCCCACTATTCGGGCGGCTTCCAAAACCTTCTCGACAGCGTTGTAAAAATAGACGTATGGACGAAGTCTCAGAAGGACGGCGGCAACAGGATAGACCGCTCCATAGGTTCAGGCGTCATAATGGGCAAAGACGGTATGGTGCTTACAAATGCGCATGTCGTAAACGAATATGCGGTTAAGCTTGTTGTCACTCTTGCAAACCTCGAAAAGGTGCCGGCAAAGTTCGTAGGGTGGGACCACTGGACGGATCTGGCGGTGATAAAGCTTGACACTGAAGATCTCCAAAAGCGCGGAATAAAGTTTTCGCATGCAAAATTCGGCGACTCCAACGCGCTCAAGGCCGGAGACGAAGTCTACGCCGTCGGCACCCCGCACGGTTTTGCGAGAACCGTCACGCGCGGCATAGTCTCAAACACAAGCAGATTTTTCGAGGGAACAATCCTCAACAGCGGATACGAGACGGGCATATTCAACACATGGATCCAAACCGACGCCGCGATAAATCCCGGCAACAGCGGCGGGCCGCTTGTGCTTCCCAACGGGGACGTAATAGGAATAAACACGCGCGCCTACGCCGATTCAAACAACCTTGGCTTTGCGGTTCCGTCAAGCGTGGCGAAGGTTGTGGCCAAGCGCCTCGGCGGGGGCGGAAATGTTGTGAGGGCATATGTGGGCATAACTCCGGCGCCGCTCCAAGACATGGAAAAGTTCTTTGATTTAGATATGAATAAGGGGGTGCTTGTCAAAAATGTGGACGCCGGTTCGCCTGCGGCCACGGCGGGCATATTGCCGGGAGACATCGTTCTAAAGATAAACGGGCGCGACATAGACGGCCGCTTCCCCGAACAGCTCCCCGCAATCATGGATTACATCGCGCGGCTGCCGCTGGGGGCCGCAGTTGATATGGACATTCTCAGGGACGGGAAAGTGCTTAAGAAAAGCCCTAAGACTGAAATGCTCGAAAGCCGCGTCGGGCGCGAATACGCCCTTGAAAAATGGGGTGTCGGCATGAGGGAAATAACAAAGCCTTTTGCCCGCGAGGAAAAAATAACCTCCGACTCAAAGTTGATGGTTATAGGCATACGCCGCGGGTTCCCGTTTGATTTGGCCGGCATAGAGGCGGGAGATATCATTATGTCGATAAACAGAAAAAAGCTGGTCGATTCAAAAGATTTGAAAGCTGTTTACGACGACTTTTGCAAGAATCCAAAAAACATGCTTGTTGAGGTGCTGCGCAATTTTTCCATATCATACCACATAGTTAAGCCGTCGGAAAAATAGCCGGCTTTTTGGAACTTTTGCTTGGAATATTTTTCAATCCGTATAGCCTTACTCACGGTTGTCCGGCTTTTGGGCATGGACGTACGGAATTAACCGCATATGTGAGAACGAAAGGAGTTGGAGCATGGATAAGCAAAAAAGCATAAATATGCTAAACAAGGCCGTCGCCGACGAACTGCTTGCGACAGAACAATACCTGTATTTCCATTTTCACTGCGAAAATTTGGGTTACGAACCGCTTTCAAAAATCTTTCTTCGCATTTCAATTGTAGAGATGCACCATGTGGACAGGCTGGCCCAGAGGATTCTGTTTTTGGGAGGTGACGTTGACATGCGCCATTCGGGTGCGGTAAAGAAAATAACGGATGTATCCGAAATGCTAAAGTACGCAATGGAACTTGAGCAAGGAAGCGTAGACGCTTACAACGCCTTTGCTAAAGAATCGACAGAGAACTCCGACAGCGCAACCAAGAGCCTGTTTGAATCTCTCACCAAAGAGGAGGAATCCCACCTCGACATATTTGAAACGGAATCTGGCAACGTTGACAAGTTCGGGGCTTCGTACCTTGCGCTGCAGGCCTTGGAAGGCTCAAAAGAGGCCGCCCAGGAAGACCCAAAAGTGAACTGATTTGCATAAAAACCCTCTTCTTTACACCGCGCGCCCATATTGGTTTGGCGCGCGTTTTTTGCACTTATTTGCGCAATTGTCGGCTCTAAAAACGTAGTCCGCCAGTCCAATCAAATGCGCAAAAACCGCATTCAAACTCAATGGATTCGTAATATTAGTGCGCCAATATTTTCCCCGATAAAAAAGTTAACCGCGCTTCGGGCCTTGCCGCAAATTCAAAAAGCGCAAGCTCGCCCGCGGAACTTGGCAACGCAGGCGTTTTACCTCACCGCAAAAAACACCCAACTTTGCAACCGCCTTTGCCGAAAAATAAATTTCGGTACTCAAAAACAAAGCGAAAAAATTTTTGGCACAAGCGCGCAGGCAAATTTTTTCCGAAACAGACCGAAAGGATTTGGCCTTTGTCCAAACCGCAATTGTAAAATTTTCAACTTTGGCAGAATTGAAATATTTCAGTTTTGCAATCTAAAACCTCAAGTTGCGCGCACCATCTAAAACTGTCCTGCAATTCGCAGGCGCAAAATTTTTCCAACGCGCTGACACAAACTTTTTTCGGCTTATGCAGCGGACCATCTGCGCAAGGATGATCCCGAAGGATTTTTCAGCCGCCTATTGTAAAATCAAAAAGCAGGCATCAAAAAAAACATTCCCCGAATAACGGGGAATGTCGGAGAAATAAATTTCGCTGCAAAGCTACTACTTTTTGCAAGAGCAGCCGCACTTCTTAGCAGGAGCCTTTTTGAGCGAGCACTTCTTTGTAGCGCAAGCCTTCTTGGCGCATGCTTTCTTTGCGCAAGCCTTCTTGGCAGGGGCCTTCTTAGCCGCAACCTTCTTGGCCGGGGCTTTCTTGGCAACCGCCTTCTTAGCAGGAGCTTTCTTAGCCGGGGCTTTCTTAGCCGCAACTTTCTTGGCCGGAGCTTTCTTAGCAACCGCCTTCTTGGCGGGAGCCTTCTTAGCAACTACTTTCTTAGCCGGAGCTTTCTTTACTACTTTCTTAGCCATGATTTCTTGGTGTTTTTATTGTTGGTGTTTGAATCACACAAGAACGCAAATTTTGTCCGGATAAAACCCGAACCCCGATTCGCGCCTCGCGCAATAAATACCAGAACCTTTCGAAATGAATTCTTTCCGATTAGTTCCAAAAAAATCCGCAACGTAGAAAAAGCAAAAACGGCACCAAGCCAAAAAAGGAAATCCCGCGCCACCAGCGCGCGCGCCAAAAAAGCCGGGAACAAATTGCGCGCTTAAAAATTTTTTCCGAGAGAGAGACAACCCCACACGAACATCATTGCCAAATGTCCGTTCTGAAAAACTCTCTGAATCAAAACTCATCTATCCGCGAAAAAAACAAGAGCCGACAACCGACATAAAAAAAATTAACACGCCGTCCTGACTGTCTGTATATTTTATATCCTATCTTTTTTTATGATTGGCAACAAAAAATTTTTATATCCACAAATTTTTTTTAAATTCCGCGAATCAGATTTTCGTTATCAAAACTCTCCAGCACTTCAGATTCACAAAAGTTTGCCCCGAGAAAAAAGTCCCGCACGCACATCATTTTTGCGCACGGTTTTTGTATTTGCAAAATTTCAAGCGTGCCCCGCGCACACGCTATTTTAAAGCCTCCGCAGGCCGAAGCTTCAAGTATTTTTCCGCAGCGCGCATTTTGAATTTCGCCGTCGATCACGCGCGACGAACCAACTTTATAGCGCGCTCCGCAATATTCAAAGACGCCGCATCCAAACGCGCGTATTCTGTTGCGCAATTCGTCCGCGCTTTTTCTGAAATCCAGCAGCAAGTCTGCCGGCGTAAGTTTGCGCGTGTATGTCGCGCGCGAGGAATCTTGCTTTTGAAATTTTGCCGACGCATCCACAACGGCACCCAAGTTTTCCACCAGCACGCGCGCCGCTGCCGACGCCACTTTTGCGCGGACATCAAGGGAAGTGTCGGAATAAGATATTTCCACAACTTCATTCGCGCAGACATCGCCCTCGTCCATTGCCGGAGATATGCGCATCAGGCTGACTCCGGTGCGCGAATACCCCAGGGCCACCGCCGTCTCTATCGGAGAGGGCCCGCGCAAATCCGGCAACAAAGACGCGTGCAAATTAATGCACGGATAACGCGAATATTCCAAAACCCAATTTTTTAAAATATGGCCGTAGGCCATCACAATTATCATCTCCACCCCAAGGCGCCTTAGAGTTTCCATGTCAGCCGGGGTTGGAGATTTCTCCGGCCTGATTAGCTCCACCCCGTTTTTCAGCGCCCATTCTGAAACTTCGTTCGGCGCCAATTTTTTTCCCCTGCCCTTAGGCTTGTCGGGGTTGCTAACCACGCACGCAAGCTCCCATTCGGAAGATTTGCGCAGAGCCTCTATGCTCTCTATCGCAATCGGGTCGGAGGCAAAAAACGCAACCTTCATTCTACTCCTCCGAAGCTGTTTTGCCGTCCGCCTTCCTTGGCGGCTTCCCGACCAAATCCAAACTTACCGCAACGCCGCCAAGCCCCAGACGCTCGCGGAGGCCGTTGACAAGATACTTCCTGTACGAGGCCGACAATATCGACGCGTTGTTGCAATACAGCCTCACCGTGTAGGGACGCGACGAAACCTTAACTGCATAGTACGCCTTGAAACGCCTTCCGGAAACGTACTTTGGCGGGGTTTCCTCCATCAGCGCGCGCATGATCTTATTCAGCTTTGCCGTCGACACCGCCGAATGCGCCCTTTTATTGACGCCGTACGCAGCGTTCCACAGCGCCTCTATTCCCCTGTTCTCCAAGGCCGACACAAAATAGATTCTGGAATCCCCCACAAAATTGAGAATTTTTCTCACCGACGCGTCGAAAGCCCTTCCGAACTCGCGCAAATTTTTGTAGTTTCCCACCGTCCCCGATTCAAATGCCCCGCGCGCCTTGTCCCATTTGTTTACAACAACTATCGCCGACGCCCCCGCCTCTATTATCTCGCCCGCAAGGCGCTTGTCTAAATCCGTCACGCCGCTTGTAGAATCAAGCACCATAAACGCCACATCACACCCTTCCACAACCTTGCGCGTGCGCACGTTTGAAAGGAAGTCCAGCGATGTACCAATTTTGTTTTTAGCCTTCAGCCCCGCAGTGTCGAATAGCACAAACTTCATCGGTTCGGCGTTCTCCCTGGGAATGTCTATGTTGAATTTTACGGCATCGCGGGTTGTCCCGGCAACCTCGCTTACAATCTGGCGCTCCCCTCCAAGCAATCTGTTTACAATAGAGCTTTTGCCCACGTTCGGGCGGCCCACAACGCAAACCTTTATCCTGTCGCCGCCCTCCATGCCCGGCGGCAATATCTTCCCAAAATCTCGCTCAAAAAAAGATACAAGAACATCTATTCCCTGACCGTGCTCCGCCGACACCTCGGCCACATCGGCAAAGCCCAAACCGAAAAATTCGTCCGCCCTCGAGGAATGCTCCGGAACGTCAACTTTATTCACCGCAAGCACAACCGGCTTGCCTGACTTCCTCAACACGCCGGCTATCTCCTCGTCAAGGGGCGTCAGCCCCGCCTGTGAATCCACCACAAACACCACCATGTCGGCCCCCTCAAGGGCCTCGCCCGCGCGCCTGTGGGCCGCCGCCGAAATGCCGATCTCCGAAGGATCTGGCGACGCAAACATGCCGCCCGTGTCAGTCAACATCAAATCTTCGGACAACATTTCGCTCACCGCGTCCCGGGTGACGCCGGGGCAGTCGTGCACAATAGAAACCCTCCTGCCGAGAAGCCTGTTGAACAGCCTGCTCTTGCCCACATTGGGACGCCCAACTATAACTATTTCTTTCACAACGGACATCTGTCTGCAATATTGGCGCGCGCCTGCATGCGCGCTATTTTCCGGCAAGCTTCTTCAGAGCCGCCTCCATACGGTCGGAAGCTTCTATTAGATTTTCGTAGCTCGTCGAAAAGCTCGCGCGCACGAACCCCTCTCCCGAAGCCCCAAATGCCGATCCGGGCACAACCGCAACGCGCGCCTCGGAAAGCAGGTACTTGGCAAATTCCATAGAGCTCATTCCAAATTTCTTGACGCACGGGAATGCGTAAAACGTACCCTTCGGCATGTGGCACCTCAGGCCCATTTCGTTGAATCTCGCAACGATAAAATCCCTGCGGCGCCGGTATTGCTCGCGCATGGAACGCATGTCGGGGCCGCCGTTTACAAGCGCCTCTACGGCGGCAAGCTGCGAAACTATGGGCGCGCACATCACCTCAAACTGGTGTATCTTCATTATGCCCTCGATAAGTTCGTGCGGGGCGCACGCATACCCAATGCGAAAGCCCGTCATGGCAAAGGCCTTTGAAAAACCGTGCAAAAATACGGTGCGCTCCTTCATGCCGGGAATGGCGGCTATGGATGTGTGCTCGCCGTCAAAAGTAAGCTCGGAATAAATTTCGTCGCTTATGACAAGCATGTCCTTTTCGGTGACAAAATCGGCAAGCTCCTCAAGCTGCTTACGCGTGGCAACTCCACCGGTTGGATTGGTGGGGAAATTTATTACCATGGCCTTGCAGCCGGGCTGCCAAGCGCGCTTTATCTGGGAGACGTTTATTTCAAAGTTGTCCTCGGGCCTCGTGTTCACAACAACAGGAACGCCGTAGCAAAGCCTTATGCACGGCGCGTAGGAAACAAAGCAGGGCTCGTGATACATCACTTTGTCGCCGGGGTTTATTATGGCGCGCAAAACACAGTCCATCACCTGGGAAACGCCGACGCCAACCAATATCTCGGTCTTGGCGTCGTAATTTACCCCGAAATTGTCGGCAACGTATTTTGATATCTCTTGGCGCAAGCGCAAAAGGCCCAAATTGTCGGTGTAGGAAGTCTTCCCCTTCTCCAACGCAAAAATTGACGCTTCGCGTATGTGCCATGGCGTGACAAAATCCGGTTCCCCTATACCAAGGGAAATCGCATCTTTCATTGTTGCGGCTATGTCGAAAAACGCGCGTATCCCCGAACGAGGTATGTCCATAACGTGTTTTGCAACAAACTGCGATACTTTCGATTGTTCCATAATATTAAAACCAGTTTAACTTGACGCCGCCAACGCGCGGCCGCCCTATGTAAAAATAAATTTTTCGGGAAAAAAACTACGGAGAGTACAACAAACGGTCGTCATCTGTTTCGCTGCCCCCTACAACAAAACCCTGCTGCTTGTAGGTCTTCAGGAAGAAGTGGGTTGCGGTAGATGTCACTCCGCCTATGGTGGCCAATTTCTCGTACACGAAGCTCGCAACACCCTTGAGAGAATCCGCCTTTACAAATAACAACAAATCGTACGCGCCGCTCATAAGGAAACACGAGTCCACTTGGGAGAATCCGCTTATGCGCCGCGCAAGCCTGTCGAAACCACCGTCGCGCTCCGGGCTTATGCGCAGCTCTATAGCGGCATGCACCTTGCTTCCGTCCACGTTGGGATTAAGAACCGGACGCCAGCCTATCAATATCCCAGCTTTTCCCATTTTGGCCAATTCCTCGTCCAAAACGGGTTTGGGCATATCCAGTATCTTGCCCATCTGTTCGGTACTTAGAGGCTCTCCGTCCAGCATTAACTTCAGAATTTTTTCCATGATGTCTCAGATATATAGGGCGGCTTTTTTATTTTTAAACATTATTTTTGAGATTTTTAGCTTGCAAGTCGCGCGCCAATAATCCATGTTGGCCTAATTAATCAAGGGCTGGTAGCTCAGCGGTCAGAGCAGACGACTCATAATCGTTTGGTCGTGGGTTCGATCCCCACCCGGCCCATTTACTTTGAAAAATCCGCAATCCGCATCTTGGCTGTTTTGCGGATTTTTTTGTGTCTTGTGGCAATATATTCTTCGGGGTGCGCCTTAGTAGACCTGCTAAAGGGAAGAGCTAACCCGGCGCTAGGATTTACTCTAAAAAGGCAAGAAATAGGGGTCAACACCAAAGTCAGTGGAAGTTAGTGAAAGATGCCGCATTGGGCAAGGACCCTCAATCTATAATTTTCAAAGTTTTTATAGCCGTAAGCCTGGCGTTGGATTAGCTTCATCTTGCGCTGGAAGCCTTCCGTAATTCCGTTATTTTTTGTAAATCTCCACATTCTGATTATTGGCGCGAACCATTCGCTTATCGTTTCCGCCAATTTCCCAAACTCTGTCGGCGCTTCATATCTCATTGTCTTCATCATTTCCTTTAACTTCTTTATGTTGTCACTGCATTGCTTTGCCGTCTGACTCTTCTTGTTTAGTAACTCGCATAGCTTCTCTTTAAACTCGTACGCCAGCTCGATTGCCGGATTCCCCTCAAAAAAGCTTTTAAGTCGCTCCTTATCTCGCGGCTTTAACCTATCTTTCCTTTCCCTCAAAGGATAAGTAAGCTTTCTATTCCACTTTACTTCTTCCCGCGCACTCTTGCAAAATTCCATAAAGTGATAAAGCACTAGCCGTATCACATGGAACCTGTCGGCCACAATCTTCGCATTTGGAAAGCATCTTCTCACAATGATTCGGTATCCACTTGATAAATCCATGCATACGACCTTCACCTTCTCCCTGCATTTGTATGACATTAGCACGCCTTCTATATCGCAATGTCTCTTGCCCTTAATTACATCGTATATCCTGTGATGGCTTAGATCGGCTATTGTCTCGCAAACTTGTAGCCTTTGTG
>CASEFZ010000059.1 GCA_949287395.1 uncultured Verrucomicrobiota bacterium | reverse complement strand
AGAAAATACATTAGTTTTTTTTGCCGCCGCCCGCGGCATTGAAATGCGCGTCGGCAAAATCCATAAAGTTGGACCAGTCGTACTCGAGAATATCGTGCTTTCCCCTCCTTAGGTGATACCCGACATCCCCCATAAAGGGCTTTTCAATCTCGAAATTTTCCATGCTTGGAAGTGCTCTGGCCCCGAAAAGCGCATACACCTTAGACGCCTCTACAAGGGCCATCAGCTCGCCCTTCGGATCGGCCCAAAGGTCCTCCGAAGCGCTTGCCACATACAGCGGGCGGGGCGCAACCAGCGCCATCAGCTGATGCTGATCAACCGGCATAAACTCTTCCCTTCCGCGGTAGGCGTGCGCGGATTTCTTTATCCAATGGCCAACCGGACCGCACATAATATCCAAAGTTTCGCCAAACTTGCGCCGCGACAGCGCGCTTCCCATGCACCCGGAATTGTTCGTTACCACAATGGCAGCTCTCTCGTCCATTGCCCCGGCAAATAGCGAGGTTTTGCCAAGCCTCGAATGCCCCAGCAATACAATCTTTTTTGCGTCTATCTCACGCAGAGACTCCAGGCAATCTATTGCCCGCGATATCCCCCACGTCCACACGGGAATTGAACCGCAATCCGACGCGGCAATTTCCTCCCCGAATATTTTAAGGGCGCTGGCGCGCTTGGCTAAGTCGCCCTTAAAATCAGGGTATATTTCCAAATAGCATATTGTCGCAACGGCGTATCCGCGCGAGATTGCAAGCTCGTATGGCCAGCGCCGGGATTTTTTGCCGCGCTTTGAGGCCCCATCGGCAGACATCTTACCGTTGCTTCTTAAAAATTCTTTAACTATCACATTCGCATCGGAGCATGTCGCGTGATTGCCCTCAAAATTCAGGCCCAATATAACCGGAAAATTTTTCCCATTAAAGAAATCGCCTTCCGCCACGCGCGGAGAACCCGCTTTCTTCGCATCGCCGCCATCTTTGGGAATATAAAGCAACATATCGAAGGAAATTTCCCCCGCCGCATCCGACGCCGTTATCCTAATTTGCTTGCGTATGGCCTTGCCGCCGAACGCGTAGCCGCTTTCGAGAAGTTTGAAATCAAGCTTGTCCGGCCTCGGCGGGACTCTCCCGTATATTTCCCCCTCAAAGATTTCCCTCAAGCCAGGGCGCACCCCGCAAAGCCACTCCAGCGCGGTGCCGGCAGGCGCGCCGCCTCCCGGCAGGGACAAAACATCTGGAAGTTCGTATTTGGGAACTTTGGCCTCGTCGTAATTTGGCTCATCCGCAAAAGACGCCCCCGGAAATGCAAAAAACGCCGGCGCGGCCCAAGCGAGAGCCGACAAGAAGCGCGCCGCAAAATTAAACTTTTTCTCCAACATTGCCCAACTCATACAACAGTGGCTCAAACCTACCAAAATGGAGAATTTTTGCAACAAAAAAATGGGTTGCAGAAAAAGGGAATCGGGGATTAAATACGCGCAACTTAGTTAAAAATGGCAAAAGGGGCGTTCATATCGTTTGAGGGAGGAGAGGGCTGCGGGAAGAGTACCCACGTAAAGGCTCTTGCCGAACACTTAAAAAGTCTCGGCAAAGACTGCGTAGTCACGCGGGAGCCGGGCGGGACGCCCCTGTCTGAGAAAATACGCGCCCTGCTGCTGCATGCGAAGGAAGGCTCGGCAATGACGGACCGCGCGGAAATTCTGCTCTTTGAGGCCGCGCGCGCCCAACATGTGGAGGAGCTAATAAAGCCGGCCCTTGAAGCGGGCAAAATTGTAGTCTGCGACAGGTTTTTCGACAGCACCACAGCCTACCAGGGGGCCGCCAGAAATATACCGCTTGAAAACGTGCGCTCTTTAAACATGTTCGCAACGGGCGGCTTGCTGCCCGATGTCACAATTCTATTGGACCTCCCCGCCAGCGTCGGCATGGCGCGCGCCTCCGCCAGAGACGCGGGGAATTCCGATAGAATGGGTTCTGAAAAAGCGGAGTTTTACGAGGCTGTCAGGTCGGCCTTTTTGCGCCTTGCATCGGAGAACCCGAACCGCTTTGTTGTTGTCGACACAACGCGCAGCGCGGGCGAGGTTTTCGCCGAAATACTGCGGGCGCTCTCCGAAAGGGGGATAATTTAATGCCTACTCCGGACAAAGCGAAAGAAATTCTCAAAGCCGCGGCCTCGGTTGGCAGGCTGCACCACGCAATTTTATTGTACGGGAATTCCCTTTCTCCCCTTGAGGACGTTGCCGAAGAGACGGCCACGGCGCTCTTTGGCAGGCCGGCAAGGACCCATCCGGATTTATTCGAGCTTCGCCCCGAGGGTAAAGCGCGCATGATAAGGGTTGGCAGCGATTCCGACAAGGTTGCCGGCGAGCTGCCAAGAAACACAATGCGGCACATGCTATCACAAATTCGCCAGACCTCGAATTTGGGCGGCAGGAAAGTTGCCATCGTCTACGAGGCCGACAGAATGAATTTTGTGGCAGCCAACGCATTCCTAAAGACGCTTGAAGAACCGCCCGCCGACACAACCATATTCATGCTGACAACGCGGCCCAACGACCTTCTCGACACCATAAGAAGCCGCTGCGTGGCGCTGAAGGTTGACGCTCCGGCGTCGGAGGTCGGCGACGAAGAGTGGAAGAGTTGGATTGAAGATTTCTCAAATTGGCAAAAAAAGCTCATGCGCGAGCGCAAGTTTAAGTCCGACGAGGTCATAATGCCAGCGTACGGGCTTTTGTCGCGCTTCGACTCCATTTTGGGGCGCCTGGCCGACAAGAGCGAAAGGCTTGCCAAGGCGCAGCAGGAAGGCCTTGACGACGAAATTCTCGAGGCCGTGCGCGCCGGCGAGCGGCGCGGCGTGCGGAAGGTAATGCTGGCGCAAATAGAGGACGCCTGCGTTGGGTGCGCGCTTGGTGGCGAGGGCGTGCCGGCGGTGAAAATTTCGCGCGCGGTGGAGGCTCTCGAGCGCGCGGCGGGTTTGATGGAGTTGAACATGAACGAATCCTGCGCGCTTGAGTATTTCGTTATAAGTTCGATAAGAATCTGGACAAGATGAGCACACCTACGATATCGCTTTCAACCTCTTACTTGCAGTCGAAATTCAAGTCCGACGGCTATGGGATGTTGTGCGAAGCCGCCGAGATGGGCTTTGAATATGTCGAGCTTGGGCATTCCACGCCCATAACCGCTCTTGACGGGATAGAGAAGGCCCTCGGCGAAGGTGTTGTAAAGGTGTCGTCGCTGCACAATTTCTGCCCCGTGCCGCCGTTTACCCATGGGGCTGCGCCGAACTTGTATACGCCGGCAACATCTTCAAAGACGGAATCCCAGCAGTGGCTTAGGCACACAAAAAACACCATGAATATGGCCGCAAAAGTGGGCGCGCGCGCGGTGGTCTGCCACACCGGGGCGGTTAAGGCGTTTTTTTGCCAGCCCCACAGCGCCCTGCTTAAATTCCGCAATGCCCTTGAAGACGATTTTGAATTGGACAAGCTTGCCGAAGACCAGAAATACCTTCGAATAAAGGACAAGTTCCTCTCGAAGATGAAGAGGCACACGAAAAAGGGATATAAAAATATAATAGCCAACTTTGCCAGCCTGTACGGCGAGCTTGGGGAGAATTTCAAAGAAATACTCTGCGGAGTCGAGAACCGCGAGGACCCGCAAGACCTCCCCGCCGACTGGGAATTTGCCGAGTTTGCCGAAATGGCCTCCGAGCTTCCCTCCGTGAAGCTGTGGCACGACGTGGGGCATTCAAAGAAAAAGGAGCAGCTGCAGTTGTGCACCCAGCAGGCGCTCTTGGAAAGCACAGCCGAGCATTTGATTGGCTGGCATCTTCACGATTGCGACAAATTCGGCAAAGACCACATCGCAATCGGCAAGGGCGACATAGATTTCAAGCTTGTCTCAAGGTATTTCAAGCCTGATGACCAAATATTCACGCTGGAGTTAAACCATGCGGTGAAGCGCGCCGACGCAATAGACTCTCTCAAGCGCGTTCAGGACATGTTGCAGATATGAGACTGGTTGACATAAACAATTCGAGCCGCGAGGTTGAAAAAATTTCGCGCGCGCGCTTGAGGGCGTTCATACGCGCCCTGGACAAACACCTTCCCACGCATCTAAGGGCGCCCCAAGGGTGTATTTCCATTGCGATATTGGACGACGCCGACATGGCGAGGGTCCACGGGCAATTTCTTGGCGACCCAACCACAACCGATGTTATAACTTTTGAGGGCAGCTCAGCCGACGGCGAAGCCGGAGAGGTCTGCGCCGGGGCGCAAACCGCCTTGAGAATGTGCCGCAAATACGCACAAACCCCCGATGAAGAACTGTGCCTGTATGTGGCCCACGGCTATTTGCATCTGGCGGGGGTAAACGATATTTCCGAACAGGAGGCAAAAGAGATGCGCGCCGCCGAAAAACTGGCCATGGAAATCCTCCGCAAAAGCTCCATTTCACCAATTTTCACATTTAAAAAACAGTCTCAATAGAAATCCATGTTGAAAAAGCTCGGCAACTATCTTTTAACCGGGGCGCTCATAGCCCTTCCCCTCACCGTGACGGTGTTTGTGGCGGTTTTATTGATAAACAATATAGGCACGCCCGTCAGCCAAATTGTGTTCTCCCCGATTTTCGCCCATTTCGACGCGGCTTTCCCAAACAGCGGGGCGGGTAAAATTTTGATGGATTTCATATCGACGATTGTGGTGGTGCTGCTCATAACGGCGCTGGGGGTGTTGTCGCAATTTTTCTTGGGAAAAATGCTGATCTCGTATTTCGAGACGCTAATGAGGCGCATACCGGTTGCCGGTACGGTCTACAAGACGGTTAGGCAGATTGTGGACACATTTTCAAAGCAAAAGAAGGCGGTGTTCCAAAAAGTCGTGCTGGTGGAATTTCCTAGAGAAGGGCTTTTCAGCGTTGGATTTCTGACGGGAGAAGCCAAGGGCGAGATTCAATCGAGAACCGGTGAAAGGCTCATAAACATATTCGTGCCAACAACCCCAAATCCCACAAGCGGCTTTCTGGTAATGGTGGAAGAATCCAAGGTTGTGATTCTCGACATGTCTGTGGGGGACGCAATGAAACTGATAATTTCCGGCGGCGCGGTGGTTCCCGATTGGAGCGACAAAACCTTAAAAAATCCGTGAGCGGAGAAATTCAGCTGGAGTGCGCAACGGTTCTCGACAAGCTCTTAACGGGGGAATCGTCTCTGCGCTTGCGCATATACTGCCCAAACTTGGGGCTGGCGCTCTTGGTAAAAAGGGTTTCCTCCAAGAAGACAACAGTTCTTCCCGATATATTCGACGATATATCTCTGACCGCGCGCGTGCCGTCAATGGGCGATGTCCTTTTCCCCAACGAATACGAAACTTTAACCTCAAGAATGTCGCTTTCAAAAGACTACGGCGCATTTTTGCACGCCTCCGAGATATGCGCGCTCGTCATAAAAAACGGAGCCCATATTGAAAACGCCAATAGGCTGCATGCGCGAATAAGGGGGGCGCTCGACTCTATGGCAAACGGCGCCCTACCGGAAACTGTGCATTTAAAATTCTTGTATCTGCTTGTCAGGGACGAGGGCTATCCAGTCCATGAGGATTTTCTACAAAAGTTTTCGGGCAGCCAGAAAGCGGCTTTTTGCGAAATAATAAGCACTCCGCCTCCAAAGCGTAAAGACGCGCCGGGGGGAGATTCGGAGCCGCGCCTGCGCGGGATTTTGGAAGGTTCTACCGCCTTTCTCGAGGCGCTCTCAAACTGGGCGATCCGCTGCACCGACATAATATTGTGACCGCCAATTTTCTTTAGGCCAGCATTGAGCGAGAGCCCGGGAAAGTGCGGCAAATAAAAAAACAATTTTTTGCGCGCGCCTTTGCCAACTTGCTGCGCCCTCCCCGAGCGCCGCAAGCCTATGCCAAACAAGACTCAATCGGCGCGCAGAATTGGCATTCCGCGCGCGCAACGCCGCAAGAAAAACAGCTTAAGTAAAATAAAAAACCTCCCCCGCAGGTTGGAACTCTACAGGAGAGGATTTATTTAATCCTACTAATGGCTCTGAAAACCTATTTCGACGATGGGATCAGCCCAACGGCTTCTTTCGCATTTGCCGTTATTTTGTCCCAATCGTGGCTCTCTATGAGCGCGGGAGTCGCCAGCCATGAGCCGCCTATTGCCAAAACCAGCGGAGACGACAAATACTTTGCCGCATTGTCTATCTTCAAGCCTCCAAGCGGAATAAAGCCTATTCCCAAATGTTTGTAGGGCGCCGCCATAGATTCCAAATGCTTTAGCCCGCCGGAACTTTCCGCCGGGAAAAATTTCATGGCCCTGCATCCGTGTTCAAGGGCCATTTCTATCTCTGAAGGCGTCATTATTCCGGGAGCAAACGGTATCTCAAGCTCTCTTGCCGCATCTATTATGGCCGGATTGCA
>CASEFZ010000058.1 GCA_949287395.1 uncultured Verrucomicrobiota bacterium | reverse complement strand
GTTTACGGGCGGAATATTGTCCAGCCTCGGAGTATTGTTGACTGCCTTGTTTGTCGGGGTGTTCGCGTGGTTTTTTTTCGGGGCCGTTGCGCCCGACAAGGGATTGAGCATATCGTGGTGCATATTGTTGGGCTCCATAATATCATCCACCGACGCGGCGGCAGTTTTTTCTATACTTCGCTCGCGAAACGTAAGCCTAAAGGGGCGCTTGCGCCCTCTTTTGGAGTTTGAGTCTGGCAGCAACGATCCCATGGCCGCCTTCCTGACGGTATTTATGGTGGGATTGGTGTCCTCCGAAGCCACGTTGGGCGGCCAAATGTCACTCTCCCAATATGCGGAAATAATACCTGCCTTCATGTGGCGGATGTCGGTGGGAGCGCTTTTGGGCGCTTTGATAGGCTGGGTTTCCGCATGGGTGTGCAATAGAATTGATTTTGAATATAGCGGCCTTTACTGCGTATTTTCGGTTGTTGTGGTGCTGTTCGCGTTTGCCCTTCCAGAACTGGCGTATGGCAACGGCTTCATGGCGGTCTATGTGGCCGGCATGGTCATGGGCAACAAACGCTTCATATTCAGGAACGGCATAGGGAAGTTTTACGATGCCGTTGCATGGATGATGCAGGTATTCCTGTTTACCATGCTGGGCCTGTTCTCTTTCCCCGTACAAGTGTGGGATGCAAAATGGCCTGGAATTGCGGTAGCGCTGTTCCTGATGTTCGTGGCGCGCCCCGCGGCGGTTTTCATAAGCATGTTGGGAAGCAGATTTTCTGCAAGGGAGAGACTTTTGGTTTCATGGGTTGGGCTGAGAGGCGGCGCGCCCATAATGTTGGCAACTTTCCCGCTGATGGCAAATATTCACGAGGCTTCGGTTATGTTTAACATAGTGTTTTTCATAGTCATCACATCCGTATTATTCCAGGGAATGAGCATTATGCCGTTGGCGAAGCTTTTGAAACTTGACGCCCCGTTGCGGAAGGCGCCTCCACCGCCGTTGTCGCTCGAGAATACGGGGAATGTCGCAACTGATTCGACAGAACTTGTGTTGCCCGGCCATCTTGACGGCAAAATGGTTTCTGAATTAGACCTTCCTGACGGGGTGCTTATTTTAATAATCAGGCGCGACGAAAACTTCATAGTTCCGCGCGGGCATACCAAACTGCGCTCGGGAGACTGCCTGACCCTCATGGGCAACGCAATGTTGCTGGAGCGCCTTCGCAAAAAATTCTAAGTTTTTAAGCTGAGAAAAATCTCCTCTAAGCCGCCTTGGGCGCGTGCCGTGCAATTATGCAAGTGGACAATTTCCCGTCCTTAAGGGAGGGCGCTTTTATCGTTTTTTTTGCCTATATGGGCGACATTATTGCTAAAGGTTTAAGCTGGCATAGTTGCCCCCGTGCGGCCCAGGAAAGCGATGGCGCATATTTTGGGGCTTTTCGGCGGTAAATTTGCATCTTGAATTTTTTGTAAAAATAGGCAGACTTCCGGCTCTTAGAAATTGGGGGAACAGCGGGTCTGCTGTGACTGTCTGGAGAATCGTCGGTTGGCGCGGAATTTTTGACCTGCATAAACAAAGTGAATATGAAAAATTTGAGGAGATATTTTCGCAAGAACATACTCTATCTTTATAAAAAGATTGTACGCGAGAAGGCGTCTGCCGATTATATCGCCAGGGGCTGGGCTATAGGCATGTTTTACGGGTGTTTTCTTCCCTTCGGAACGCAGCTTTTATTTTCTCTTCCAACTTCGTTTATATTGAAGGGAAGTAAAATAGGGGCGTGCATAGGCACATTAATAACCAACCATTTCACGGTGTTTATAATCTATCCCGTCCAGTGTTATGTAGGCAGCTTGATGCTGGGTAGCACCCTCTCTTTCTCGGCCATAAAAGGCGCAATGGCTGACGTTTTAAAATACCAAAATTGGGAGTCTTTGCTGCAGATGGGATGGGAACTTGTGTTGGCCTTCTTCATAGGCGGGACTCTCTTCGCGGCAATAATGACCCCTCTTACATACGTGCTGGTAAAGTATATGGTGCTTAGGTATAGAAAAACCTCCGGGGGGACATCGGCTTCGGCTTAGCCCTTTCGCCCAAAAGAAAATTTTTCCATGTGTGGCGAGGCGCAACAGAGTGCGTTGTGCCGAAAAGCTCCGCCCAAAGCACCCATTGCGCAAAATTCGGGCGGGTGCGTGTTGGCGCGGCGCAAACGCCCGTCCGGTTTTCTGTGCGGATTGGATCTCCCGGGGTTTTGTTGCGGACGGAAGGGCGGAATACAACTTTTCTCAGAGCCTTATTTTGCCGCTTTGGAGGCCTTTTGGAAAGTCGTCATACGCGGAGCGAATGCCGCTTTCAATGGTGTATTTGGGCTTCCAACCAAGGCCCCTTATTATTGAGGTGTCGCAGAGCTTGCGCGGCGTCCCGTCAGGTTTGGTTTGGCCTCTGATAATTTCGCCTTCGTATCCCACGCAGCGGGCTACAAGCTTGGCAAGGTCTTTTATGGAAATCTCGCTTCTTCCGCCAAGATTGACAAGATCGGGAGGGTTGTCCATTTCAAGCAAGTAGACACATGCGTTGGCAAGGTCGTTTGCATGCAGGAATTCCCTAAGCGGAGTTCTGGTGTACCAAAACCCCACTGACTTTGCCCCGGAGACTTTTGCCTCGTGAAATCTGCGTATGGGGGCAGGTAAAACGTAGGAATCTTTGCGGTGCTAGTTGTCTCCCGGTCCGTATAGATTGGACGGCATTGCGCTGTGGTAGCAAACACCGTATTGCTTGCGGAAATATTCGCACATCTTAAGCCCGGCTATTTTTGCAATTGCGTAGGCTTGGTTGGTTTCCTCAAGGGGGCCGCTCAAAAGAGCGCTCTCGGGTATTGGCTGCGGAGCCATGCGGGGATAAATACAGGTGCTTCCCAGGTATAGCAGGCGCTTAACTCCGGCTTTGTAGGCCGCGCGTATCGTGTTTAGCGCAATGGCCAGGTTTATTTCCATGAAGTCGGCCGGATACGTAGCCTTTGCCAAGATACCCCCGACTTTTGCCGCCGCTATGATTGCCACATCGGGGCGTTCGGCGTGGAAAAATTCCTCAGTCTAAGACTGATTTGTCGGGTTAAATTCCGAGTGCGGGTACAGGCAAAAATTTGAATAGTGCTGCCTATTTAATTTCCTAACCAATACGGAACTACCATTCAGCAGTGTCCAGCCACATAAACCTTACCCGAGTTTAACATGATTTTCCAGACTTCGTTTCCATCGGCTTAAAGACGGTGTTGGTCATGATCTCAACAAGTTTTTTAAATGTAACTTTAGGTTGCCAAACCAGTTCGCGTTTAGCTTTTGAATAATCGCCCAGGAGTAGGTCAACCTCTGTCGGACGATAGTATTTAGGGGAAATTTCAACCACGGTCTTCCCGTTCTGGCGGCAAATACCGCGTTCATTTTCAACAGATCCAACCCAATCTATGTCCATTCCCAATCTTGAGAACGAAAGTTCCACAAATTCCCTAACCGTGTGGGTCTCGTTTGTGGCCAGCACGTATTCTGAAGGGGCGTCTGCCTGAAGTATGCGCCACATGCCCTCGGCGTATTCAGGGGCGTATCCCCAATCTCGCTTAGAGCCCATGTCGACTAAAACAAAAAAAGCTTGTCTTGCAACCCAAGCTTTATCCTGCCGGCTACAGTTTTCTCAAGCGCCCTTCGAGGTTGCTTGAATCGGTCAAATCTTCGTGATATATGAAGAAGTGATTGGAGTGAGATAGATTACTATAAAGGTTGCCTAAGCGCCCCGTATTGAAGAAAGCGGAACGGCATTTATCTATATTTTTTCGGGAGTTTTTACAAGCTCCAGGCATTCCGTATGCGATTTGGCACATGCGAGAGTTGCGTTGGGAGAATGGACAATTAGCAAATCTTTTACTCTCCCCACCAGTACCGTCGCCTTCCCGAAAGCGTATAGTTTGAGCCGGAATCTTTTTTCTTGTTCCTTCCCACTGCCGTCCACGAGCCTACGTCGTCCCATTCAAACTCCGCCGGCACAACATAGGCGTTGCGCGCCTTTCCTATAACAGAAAAGTCTATGTTTATCTTTTCTATTTTACCATAGTGCTTCCCAAGCGCCCTTCTAAAGGGCGTCCTCGAGGTTAGGGAAGCTCCTATTCTGGAGAGCCCTTGGAAAATTTCCGATGCATTTTCTTTTATGGCCTTAAGAATGGCATCTGCTTCCCACACAAACATTCCTGCATTCCAATAAAAGTCGGCACTTTCGATATACTTCATTGCCCTGTCGAGGCTGGGCTTTTCAAAAAAACGAGATATTTTAAAATATGTGCCAGCATTCGCCTCAAAGCTTTCTCCGCGCTTTATATATCCATATCCCGTTGCGGGAAATTGCGGGTTTATGCCAATTGTCACGAGGCCGGAAGTTTCTTCCGCTATGGAGAATGCCTTGCGCGCAGTCTTGAGGAAAGCGCTTAACGGTTTTACAACGTGATCAGAAGGCAATACCGCAAAAGAAGCGCCATTCCCACGGGAGATCTTCTCTATAAACAGGGCGGAAACTCCTATCACAGCAGTAGTGTTCCGCCCGACAGGTTCCACAAGAATTTGCCGTGCTGGTATCTGCGGGCAGATCTTGCGCGTGGAGGATACTTGCACGGAATTTGTTATCACAAAAACTCTGTCTTTGCCTACCAATTTCAGCGTCCTTTTAAAAGTCTGGGCCAAAAGACATTTCCCTCTCGAAAGCACATTGCAAAGATGTTTTGGACGCCTTACTCTACTCAACGGCCAGAAGCGCTCTTCCGCTTCGCCCGCTATAATTATAGCAAATCTCTCTATTGGTCAAATTGGCATGCCAAAACTATTTTGTGTAAATACTTTTCGGCAATTTCGGGTTGACTAACCTGGCGCGACAAGATACGAATTTACCCGTTCGGAGGAGGATGTTTTAATGGGGAGTTTTAGGTTTGGCTTTTTGTGCGCGTGCGTGTTCGCAGCTTTGTCCGTGGCAATGCTTGCATGCAAGTCTTCGGGCCCGAATTTCAAAACATACGCCTATTCCCCCGCCGCTCCGAAGTCGGAGCATTACAAAGTGTTTATTGACGGAGCGGAATGCTATGCTTATCCCGCACCGGGTGGGGATATTGCGAACTTTGATCTTTGGGGCGAAGTTGAAGTGGAAATAAGATCCGCCCGCGAAGTTAAAAGCGCCGTTGTGCGCCCGCTGTCGGCGCGCATTTCCCCGCGGGTGGAGGGAAGCACAGTAAAATTCAAGATGTCGAAACCGGCTTTCCTATGCGTTGAGATAAATGGAGATCTGGAAAGGCCGTTGTTTGTATTTGCCAACCCAAGGGAAGAGAGCGCGCCTAAGAAAAGCGATAAGAACGTCATGTTTTTCGAGGCGGGAAAAATTTACGATATAGGGCAACAAACGCGCGTTCCAAGCGAAACAACCGTATATGTAGAGGGCGGGGCCATCGTTTACGGGACATTCTTGGTTGGCGATAATTTCAAGGCATTGCCGTCGAAGAACGTCTCATTTTTGGGCAGGGGAATAATATCCGGCGAGAAGATTCCTTGGGCTTCAAGCAGATCCGGAAAGTGTTCCAATCTGATACAAATAAACACGGTGGACAACTTGAAAATCCAGGGCATAACGGCAGTGCAGTCTCCAAACTGGACCATACCGATATTCGCCAGCCGCAACATACACATTGACGGCATAAAAACCGTCGGGAAGGTAGATTGGGACGACGGCATAGACATCGTTTCGTGCAGCGATGTCCTCATCGAAAATTCCTTCATATACAACAAGGACGACTGCATTGCCATAAAGGCTGCCGTCGACTACAGCGTGAAATATTTTGACCACACAAAGCCAAACTCCACAGAGAATGTCGTCATTCGAGACTGTGTGCTTTGGAACGGCGTGTTCGGCAACTGCCTGGAAATAGGATTTGAAACCCGGGGCGACTGCATAAGGAACATAGTCTATAAAAATTTGGATATTATCCACGTCCAAGACAACCCATGGAACGTAAAGAAGGCGCTTGCCGACAAAAACTACCTGACGGGCGAAATGGTGTTTACGATACACAACGGAGACAGGGCACACATAAGCGATGTGCTTTACGAAGACATACGCGTTGAGGATACCGGCTTGGGGCTTATAGATTTTCGGATAATGGTGTCGAGATACTCGAAGGACAAGGTTCGCGGAAAAATATCCAATGTGGCTTTTCGCAACATAACGGTGACTTCCCCATATAAAATTCCGTATTCGCGCATACGCGGCTTCGATGAAAAATCGAATATTTCCGGGATAAGCTTTCAAAATTTTGTGGTCAACGGCGTTCGCGTGGACAGCTTGGAGAGGCTCAACCTTGTGGACAGGGGCTTTGTGGAGAACATAACTTTTAAGGAATAGCTTTTGATTCTACGATTTTTTTAGAAAGGAAAAAATAAACATGCAAAAAATATCAAGAAGAAGGTTCCTGGGTACGGCCTCCTTGGGCGGTCTCGGATTGGCGGCTATGTCCGCGTTTACAGGGTGCCAAAGCTGCGCCGACAAGTCTAAGCGTTTTAAGATAGCTGTCACCGATTGGGACGCCGCCGTTAAGGGGCAGCCCGTCCCGGACGTGTTCGATACCGCGAAGATGGCGGGCCTTGAGGGCATACAGCTTTCGGCAAGCCGAAAGGACTTAAACGACGTTGTTGCAATGTCTGAACAGCAGATAGCCCACAACAAGAAAAGGCTTGCAGAGACGGGGTTGAAATGCGTCTCATTGTGCGTTCCGTATTCCCATAAATACACATTTTGGGAGGATCCAAACAGCTACAAGTATCTCTGTAGCGCCATAGATGTGGCCGTTGAGCTTGGCACCGACAACATCCTTATTCCATTCTTCGGGAAGAAGTCTGCAATGAACAGGCGCGGGGTTGATCCCGACATTAAAATAGGCGGTAAAATTGTTCCCGAATACGAGGCCGCCGTTGTGAAAATTCTCAAAGAGGTTGCCCCGTACGCCGAGAAAAAAGGCGTTGTGCTCTGCCTTGAGGACACAATATCGCCCGACGACAACATCAAAATTGTCGATGCCGTCAACAGCCCGTCCGTAAAGGTGTACTTGGATATTTACAATGTGGAACACTACGGTTTCGACACCGTTGACGCCCTGAAAAAACTTAAGAAGGGCTATATAGGGCAGGTTCACATAAAGAGCAAAAGCGGGCTTCTCGACACGGAAACCCAGATGCCCAAGAACCTTCAGCAGGTTTGGGACGCGCTTCTCGAAACCGATTACAAA
Organism: uncultured Verrucomicrobiota bacterium; assembly: GCA_949287395.1. Taxonomy (GTDB): domain Bacteria; phylum Verrucomicrobiota; class Verrucomicrobiia; order Opitutales; family Intestinicryptomonadaceae; genus Merdousia. The sequence continues at coordinate 80,731 of CASEFZ010000058.1, read as the reverse complement.
GGTTGGCTTGTCTTGGAATACCAGGCAAAGCCCAAGAATATGACCCGTGTGGAGTTGTTAAAGCATACGGCGGGCGTTCTCAAAAACAGCAAGCTTTTCAAATAGGCTTGCCCGCGCTTATGCCGCCTGTGCGGTGTTTGCGCGGCTGTGCTTGCCTTTTGCATGGCGCATTGCGGCGTCGGAAATTGGCAAAAAATAGCGCGCGGGAAAATACCCGCGCGCTGCCTGTTTTGCATGTATTGCCAACACGGCTGCGAATGCTGCCGGGGCGCCGCCCGTCCGGCTACACAAGCTTGTATTCCACAGGATTGGGCACCGGGGCAAGTTTCTTTATCCCGTCAAGCTTCAGGTCTGCCGGAACAAGGCTTAACTCCGACTTTTTGCGGAAGAATTCGCATTTCACGCGCTTGCCGGCATAGGAGGCCTCGCGTATGGCTATGCCGACATAGCACGAATCTGCGCAGGCCTTCAGCGTGTTGAAGGCGGTTCCGCCGCGTATCGCTCCGAAGAGCGCTTCGTGCTCGCAAATCAGTTCGGGTTTGCGGTCGCCGCTCGATTCCCACACAAGCTTTCCTTTTGTGTCGTAAAAGTACTGTTTGCCGAATGTAAGGCTTGCCTTGCCCTTCGTGCCGTAGATCTCGAGCGCCGAGAACGGAGTTGTCCCAAACTCTTGGCGGCACTCTGCGTTCATGACAATGCCGCCGTCAAACGTCAGATGCCCGTGCATGTTTGAGAACCTGTCGCCCTGAAGCGGATATGAGAGGTTTGTGCTTCTGCCCCCCGAGCCTATAACTTCGTAGGGCAGCTTTCCGAGCGCCCAAAGCGCTATGTCCAAATTGTGGACATACTGCTCAACAATTTGGTCTCCGGAGGTCCATATAAAACCGAGCCAGTTTATCAACTGGAACTTTACCTGTTCCGGCGACATTTCTCCCGCCCAGGCTGGGTTGTAAGTTCCCCTTGTTAGATACGACCCCTCATAGCGGAAACAGTCCGTTGCCAAAACATCGCCTATGTCTCCGCTGCGGATCTTATCAACCGCTTCGGCTATCCACTTGTGGTAGCGCATTTGCGTGCCGCACAGAACCTTCAATCCCTTCTTGTCGGCAAGGGGGATAAGTTCGTCGTATATCTTCCTCAACTGGACTGCGTCTATGCAGATGGGCTTTTCGGCAAATACGTGCTTGCCCGCATTCAGGCATTTTTCTATTTGAGATGTTCTAAAGCACGGAGGAGTCACAAGAGCAACAACGTCGGCGTCGGTCTTCAATACTTGGTCTATGGAGTCCATTCCCACAAAGCAGGTTTGCGGCGTGACCTTCCAATAATCCTTCCAAAAGGCGTCCGCGCCGCCCTTCTTCTTCCTGTCAACATATGCGCGAGTGCTGCTGGTGAAGTCCTGTATCTGCCTGTCGAATATATCGGCAAGGGCAACTATTTCTATGTTTTCGTCGGCGTCGGTCATGTTTTGTATCGCGCCGCGCGCGCGCCCGCCGCAGCCTACAAAAGCAACCTTTATTTTGTCCGATCCCTTTCCGCCCGCCCCGAATGAGAACCTGGGCAGCGCCGCCATTCCAACGGCGGCTATTGACGCGGTTTTAAGAAACTCTTTTCTGTTCATGGCCTTTTGCGCGTTAGTTGTTCCTGATAAACTCAATATCCTTAGATAGGGTATTGCGCTTGGTCTCAATGGGATCGTTCCCGTGCTCTATGATGAGGTATCCGGTGTATCCCTGCTTGTCCAACTGCTTCATGAAGGCCGCAACATCCACCGCGCCTGTGCCGTATATTACTGCCGGAGAATTACGCACGTTAAATTCCTTTTGGTCCTTCAGGTGCACCGTGAATATCTTGTCTCCAAGAACCTTTGCGCCCTCCACGCTGTTTAATCCGGAACATTCCCATGCGCCGTTATCCGCGCATGCGCCTATGTTTTTGTAGGGGGCAATTTCTTTTGCAACCCATTTGAAATCCCAGAATTTGTAGTTGGGGTCTTTGTCGCGGCGGGCGTGGTTGTGCACGCACATTTTTATGCCGTATTCTTGGCAATATTTATCCCACAGGGGGAACATGTCTGGCGTGGCCTCCGTGGAAACGAATTTCAGGCCGAGCTGCTTTGCAAATTCGCATATCCTCTTTACCCCGGCTTCGTCTTTTGCCCCGGTGACGCCGAACGATATTATGGTTATCCCGTTTTCCTTGGCTATGTCTTTGAGGTATTGCAGATGTTCCGCGCTCATTCCCGGATGAACCCCCGCATTCGGATATTTTCCCCCGAGTTTTCCTCCGCACACCTCGACATTTTTTATTCCGAGCTCTTTGAACATTTTAAACATGTCCGTCAAGTTCATCGCATTGCAAGTATAGCTTTGCACCGCTATTTGCGCCTCGCGGTTCGGCCTTTCGGCCGGAGCCTTCTGGCAGGAACAGGCTAAAAACGCGGCGGCTGCCGCGGTAATTGCAATAAGTTTTTTCATGGTATCTTTCCTTCTTTTTTAATTCGCAACTAAACACTTCCGCATTGGCGGACGCACACCCCATATACCCACGGGCCAAAGCATCGCCCATGTAGGTCTATTGTAGCACCGGCGGCCCTTAAAATCAAATACCAACTTGATGAAAAAACGATACTTTTTTGTATATATTTTGCGGGGGTTCCCGGCTTTCAATCCTGGGGCTTTCCCGTTCATCATGTTATCGAGACACTTCCTCCCCCAAAAAAAGACAGCGCCTGTTTTTCAACCTCAGAATCCTTGCCCTAAAAACCGAGGCATCCGAAAATTTGGTCGAGGCGTTTTATGCGAAAATGCGGCAGTATCGCGCCGAGATACTCGTTCGACAAATGCACTGCGCCTGGCCTCTCTATTTGGGCGGTCTTTATTGGAAGTTTCGCCGACACCGCAAAGTCCTTTGCTGGGTTGTCGCCTATATACACCATGTTCTCAAACTTTGCGCCGAACTTTTCCGCAAGGAATTCAAACGCCTTCGGGGAGGGCTTTGCCCAATCCGGGCCAAATTCCGACGTTATCACACACGCTCCGAAGTCGCCCAACGCGCCAGTTGCCTCAAGCTTGTTGCGCTGCGTGCGCGGGTTGCCGTCGGTTATTATTGCCGTGTTCGCGCCGCGTTCCCGCGCAAGCCTGAGAAACTCGGCAACGTCGGGCTGGTAGGACAGCCGGGGGAAGTGGTTTCTGTATTGCTCCACAAGCTCGAGCGCAAGCGCCTGGTTTGGCGCGCCAAAAATGCGCTCAACCGAGCGGTCGAAAACTCCTTGGCGGGATATGCGGAATTCTTCCTCAAAAATTTGCACACAGGCGCATTCGCCGAGTCCCCCAAACTTGCCGCAAAGAAATCTGGCAACATGCCGGTGGCCGCTTTTTATAAAATCGCGCTCAAGCGCAAGGGTGTCGTCGAAATCGCAAATAATCAGGCGGCTATTCGTCTTCGGCGTCATATCTCAACACAGTCGTCAAAGCGCGAAAATGTCAGGTTTTGGCGCCATTGCTCATTGTATGCGGGGGCATTGCCGCGCTTGAGTTCTATCAAATTCTTTAAAGAGTTTGCGCCCGCCATAATAGACATGGGCGCGCCTCCCCCAAAGCGCGGATTTATCTCTATAAAAAATATTCCGCGCTCGTTTCTTATGCACTGTATTGTGACATGCCCGAAAAATTTCAATTTGGTGCTCAGGTTTGCAACGGCGTCAATTATGTCGCGCTTGCGCTCCGTACGCCCTTTTAGAATTTCTCCCGCCCTGACCGCCAAACGTCGGCGCGGAACTATTGTGACGGGGCGAAAATCGAATCCGCAAAACATGTCGACGGTGTATTCCTCACCCTCTATGTATTCCTGAATTATGGGATTTTTTACGTAGTTGCAGAAAAACCTAAACTCTTCCAAAGAGTTTACCCTGAAGACGTTTATGCTCGAAGACCCGTCCTTTGGCTTGATTATTAACGGAAATTTCAGCGATTGCCAGTCGGAATCCGGCGATATGCTAGCCGGCGCGCTTATCCCGTTTTTTGCAAAAAATTTCTGTGTTTCAAGTTTATCCCGGCAGATTGCGATTGTCTCAGCCGGCGATATGTTGACCAAAACGCCCAAATCTTTGAAGGCCTTTTCAGACGCCGCAATAGGCAGCAATTCGGTATCTATCGTCGGAACTAGCACGTCAACTTTTCGGCGCTTGCAAATGTCGAGAAGCGCCGGGATGTATTCCAAACTCGATATTTTTGGAACAATCTCAAATATGTCGCAAAACTTCGATGTTGGCGCGTTGCCGGTCAAGTCTGCGGCAATAACACTTCCGCCGCCGCAGTCCGCGACGGCTTGGCGCGCAAGCTTTAAAAGCTCAACCCTTCTCCCCGAAGATGTAAAAAGAAAATTCATACAATACAAACGCCTCCTGCATATCTATTTTATGGCATCAATCAAGCATCTTTATATGTTTGGCGCGTCAAAAAAATGCGCGGCAATTGCACCCGAGAGTTTTTGCCGCAACATATTGGAGCGCCGCCGAATAGCCAAAGTTTACCGCCGCATGCATTTCCGGCCTTTTTTTATTGCACCCATGCAGGCCCCGCAGGCGCAATGCCATGCCAATATGTGCGCGCAGGCGTCCGCTTTGCCTTGGCCAAAATTGTATTTGCAAGCATCAAACCCGCAAAGCCATTTTTGCCGGGCATGCAAGCATACCAAAACCCGCATTTGCGCCGGGACGGCTTGCATGCGCGCGAATTCCTCTAACGCCAGTTGTCCTTGAGCCACTGCGGGGTGCGCACGTGGCGTATAAACTTTTTTAATGTTCCCTTTGTTGCCCCGGATAAAGCCTGGTCGGGGGTTGGGTTGCCGTGGAAAATTATCATTTTCGCACCTTTGGGCGTTTTTGGCTCAAAGATGTAATTCAAGGGGAAGGGCGGCATGCAGTTGTATTTGAAGCTGGGCGTCCATTCTCCGGGCCAGAAATTCAACCTGCCAAGCTTTGCCAAAGTGTGCGTGACATAGGCCTGCTCGTGGCGGTAGGTTGCGCGGATCTCCTCCATGCGCTTGATGAAATCTTCATACAAAAAAGTCAGCGTTCCGGAATCGTAGCGGTATACGGCTGTTTCGCCCGGGCCCTGTTTGGGAGAGGGCTTCCAGTGCTTTATTACAAGAAAATCCCCCTCTAAGGTGAAGAAGGCGTCGATATTGTCAACAATGACGGTATCGAGATCTATAAACAATATGCGCCCCTTTATTGGGAAATCTTCTTTAAAACAGGTCAATTTGCGCCATCCGCGCTCTTTGTTGTCGGGCAGGTTCATTTCGGGGAGCGGAAGTGTTTTAACCCTTTCGTCTATGCCTCTGGCGTTATCCGTGAGGCAGTAAAAGCTGAAGGGAAGGGTCGTATTGCGCGCGACCATATTGTACAGCTTGTTGACATAGTCGGCGGAGTATTTGTCTCCCCACTTCATGCATACCACGTTATAGTCCATAATTGCCCGTATAGATAGCGTCTTGAGGGTGGAAATTTTTTGCCCGATGTCAACGCAAAAGGGGCTTTGCAAACACTTCCGAGCCTTTGCGAGCCGCCGCATTGTGCGGCATGCTACATTCCTGAGGCCTTCAGCATTATGCGTTCGGAAACCTTCTTTGCGCCTTCTTTATCGAGGGGCATTATGAAATAGCATTTGCCTTTAGGGTTCTGTTTGAAAGATGTCTCCCCCCCAGAGCCGACAAATACGTCGCCTTTTGGGGAATACTCAAAGTATTCCGGCTCGACGGCGGCCAACACGGCGCTCGGATCCCAGTTGGGGCGCAGCCTCGCAGTGCTGCCTTTCTCCCCCGTATTTGACATGAAAGCCGCGCAAGCTGCCGCCGCTGGATTGTCCTTCCCCAAAAACTCTTCGGCCCTGCCAAGAGGATAGAAAGTTTGCATGCCTATTTCATATCCCGCAAACACTATATCGGATGGGGGATTTTCAAAAAATTTTTTCGCCGCTGGAATGTCTCCTGCAACATTGTATTCGCGGTAGTTTGCATCGGAAAAATTCCCGCCCATTACGGAAAACATTTTTATCTTTTTCGCCGCCAGATCGCGGCCTCCCAATGGCGAATGCTCGTCGGCTTCAGATTCCATAAGAGCCGCAATGTTTGAAGAAAACCCAACGCTGATATATACCACGCTGTTGTCCGGCGCCTTTGAGAGCGCCTCGCGAAGCCCCTTTACCGCCTCCCTGACAACCGATGCGTCCGCGCGGGGAAATTTCGGGTTTCCGTTGGAGTCTTTCATTGCGCATACCGGAGTGCAAAACAGTTTGTCCCACTTTGTCTTTCCCGTTTTGCCAACGCACACCGGAGTGTCCGCATGCCCGTAATGCGCGTTCATTATCCTGAGAAACTCCGCCGAGTTTGGGTGGTCCTTGTTTGTGGCAACGGCCAAAAGCCTTGCGCTTCCCTCTCCGCAATATTTGTAAAGCATGGTTAATGCAACAACATCGTCGATATCGTTGCCCATGTCGGTGTCGAATATTACGTTGGTGGCCCCCAAAAATACCGAACTTGCCGATAGCAAAACTACGCATGCAATTTTTGAGACAATTCCCATGCACTGCACGGTAGATGCGCCGTCTTGTCCTGTCAAGGGCAAAGCCGCCGGCGCCTTTGCCAGCGCGTATTCCAAGAGCCGAATATCCAGACGCATTGCCGCTGAAAATGTGTTCCGGAACAAAGCCCGCATTTTCCGGCGCAAAAAAACGCCCTGCTTGCTGCCTCGCAAACAGGGCGCCAAAATTCCGCCCAACAAAAATTAACCCTTTGGCATTTTGCGTTTGCGTGCCAACGTAGCCCCGCGCTAAACGGAGGCTTCCGCATCGGCCCCGCCTTCGCCTATGGCCGTGCCACCAACTACGGTGACATTCTTCGTTATGGCATTGCGTATGGCATCAGCCACGTCCGGGTTCTGGGCAAGATACTGCTTGGCAGCTTCCCGTCCCTGGCCTATAAGCTCCCCGTTGTAGGATATCCACGCGCCCTTCTTTTCAAGGATTTTCTGCTCTATGCCTATATCGATAAGGCTTCCTGTGAGGGAAATTCCCTCGTTGTACATGATGTCGAATTCGCACTCCGTAAAGGGCGGCGCCACCTTGTTTTTGACAACCTTTATCTTTGTGCGGTTGCCTATAACCTTGCCGGATGGATCTTTGATTTGGCCCACTCTGCGGATGTCGATTCTCACCGACGCAAAAAATTTAAGCGCCCGCCCGCCCGGTGTAGTTTCGGGATTGCCAAACATCACGCCTATCTTTTCCCTTATTTGGTTTGTGAATACGCAAATGCACGCCGTCTTGCTTATTGCGGCGGTAAGGCGCCGCATTGCCTGGCTCATCATTCTGGCCTGAAGGCCTACGGTTGCGTCTCCCATCTGGCCGTCGAGCTCCTGCCTCGACACGAGCGCCGCAACCGAGTCTATCACAACCACGTCTATCGCCCCGGAGCGTATCAGCGTTTCCGCAATATTCAATGCGTCCTCTCCGCACTCCGGCTGCGCCACCATTAGGTTGTCGAGGTCCACCCCCACAACTTTTGCGTAGCGCGGGTCCAGGGCGTGCTCGACGTCGATAAACACCGCATTTCCCCCCTTGCGCTGGGCCTCCGCTATCAGCGACAGGCACAGCGTTGTTTTACCCGAAGATTCCGGCCCGTAAATTTCAACTATTCGCCCGCGCGGAAGCCCGCCGACACCAAGCGCAAGGTCTATGGCCACAGAGCCTGTGCTGATGGTCTCAACGTTCATCTTTGTAGCGTCGCCGAGGCGTATCAAAGAACCTTCCCCAAACTGCTTATTCACCATTCCAAGCGCCATTTCAAGCGACTTGTCCGAAGCCTTGTCTATTTGCGTTGCCGCTATCTTCTTTGCCATGTCAATTAAGTCTTTTCTTTGTTTAGAACTCTCGGCACAGCCCGCGCACGCCTCTTGCGCCGCGCCGCACATGCCGCCTTAAATTCAATCAGCCAACCTTGTTATCCCAATGCGGGTGAGTTGTCGATAATTTTTTCTCGGGTTGCCCGCTCGAATATTGTTCCCTTTGCAAATTAAATAATTTTCTTGCCTGAATGGGAGCATTGGACATATCATTGCCGAATATTAAGTGGGAGCGTAGCTCAGTGGATAGAGCAGCGGTTTTCTAAACCGTTGGTCGAGGGTTCGAGTCCCCCCGCTCCTGCCATCTTTTTTGTTTGATATTTCAGCGTGAAAAATGCCCGCCGCAACCGCGGGGTGCGCGGGGCAACATTTGTGCGGGGCAGGCGCCGTTTTTGCTCCCCTACCAGGCGAACCCAAAGCTCGTGAAATTGCTTGAGAGTGCCCTATTGCCCAAGAGATCCAAGCTGTAATTCCCAAAAATTTTATGCTGGCACGCCGCTTGGGTGCTTGCATCTGACAGCGGTGGTATTCCGCTGCCGCATTGAATATCAACATGCGGTTCTAATTGTTGATTTGAGCCTTTTGCAAACGTTCAAATTAAACCTTTGCATATCGGAGGCGCAAAACAGGTGCAGGCAAACTTTTCGCATGCAAATAATCTTACATGCCGGTTTTCATGCCGCTTGGCTTGGGCGCGTATGTTTTGCGCATATTCCCTTAAACACCCAACCAACCCGCCCGTCTCTAAAAATACGGCCGCAGGCACTGAATTTTATTTGCATGACAGCAAGCGCGCCAACCGCTCCGCGCCGTCTGCGCGGCGGTGCAAGCGCGGCAAGGCGCGGGCAAGCAACCTCAACCCGAAACTTTTACATTCATTACGGCGTCGTGCATCAACTTGCCCAAGGCCTGAATCTCTCCGCTGTAGACGAGTTTTGAGACCATGTCGTGCGGCAGATTTTTAAATCCGCATTGCGCGCCCATAAGCATACCTATGAGGGCTCCCCTCCCGCAGGTTTCGCCTCCGAGGTTCGCATTTACAAGCAGAGCCTGCCTGATGTTGCCGGCATACTTAAGCGACAAGTATATGCTCAGCGGCAGCGCTTCCTCGAGCCTGGCGAAACGCCCCATCATGTTGATTGCAGATTCTTCTTCCCTGTTTTTTATCCATCGGCGGTATGGGTAGGCAAGGCAGAAGTGCCTGTCGGGAGTCATAATCGTATACAAAACGTCCTCAAGCGTCGCCCCTCTCACCAACATGGAGATTATTTCCGAAACAAAATACGCCGAATTGGGAGCAGTTTCTCCTGTGCAAAAATATTCAAGTGCCTTGAATATGCGCCTATGGGCGTCGGGGAGAGAGGATATCCCTTCCAGAATCAGCGGGAGGAATATAACAATGTCTCCTATGTGGGCGTCGGGACACCCGTTTTTCTTGACATCTTTGCCCTCGGCAAGGTTTTCAAAGTATTGCCTGTGAACGGAGGATATAAATGTATCCGGGTGCCCGTCCGGAGCTACCATTACCGCGTGGTAGCGCTGCATCCATGTGTCGAAGTGGAACTCCGTCGAAGGATCGGTTATGGCTGCGGCCAGGTGTAGTGACAAAAACATCGGGAGGGTATTTCTACCGGCCTCGAAGTTGTGGTGCGGGTGTATTCCGTATTGCTTCCATAAAGTCCGCCGCGCTTCTCCCAGATAGTCGTACTGCGGAGGCAGGTCGGGAACTTGGATTGAGTGCAATATGCTTTCGGGGTGTTGAGGCTTTGCAGGCATAAAGTCGGCAACCTCTCCGTAATCCTTCTGAAGCATTTTAAGGGAACTATACCCGTGTGTCGGCATGGCGAGAGCATCGCCCAGAAAGGCCCCCCACCATGCGCCGTAGAATCTATCGGACATATCTATATACATACAGAACCTTTCTCTTTGGCAGATTTTATTATCTATGATTAAGATGTCAACATAAATGGGACTTTATTTGTTTTGAAAAACGCAAGAAAATGTGCAGTGTTTCATCACGAATGAAAAAAACTATGCAAATTCCCTTTAACAGGCTGGCTCTCAGTGGGGCTGAGTTTGAAAATATGGCCAAGGCAGTGGAATCCGGCGCTATTCAGGGCGACGGCAAATTCACGCGCCTCTGTGAGGGAAAAATCCGCAAAATTTCCAAGGCGGACACCGCCCTTCTTGTCAATTCCGGCACAGCTGCGCTTGATATGGCGGCAATTTTGTCCGGGGTGGGGCCTGGCGACGAGGTTATAGTTCCAACCTACACTTTTGTCTCCACTGTAAATGCCTTTGTATTGCGCGGGGCAAATCCCGTCTTTTGCGATGTACATCCCGGAACTCTCAATATTGACGAGGCCAAAATAGAAGAACTAATCACCCCCAAAACCAAAGTTATCGTGCCGGTGCACTACGCGGGGGTTTCTTGCGAGATGGATTCCATATTGGAAATAGCAAAAAGACACGGCCTATTGGTTGTCGAGGACGCAGCCCAGGGGTTCAACGCATACTACAGGGGGCGGCATCTCGGCACCATTGGAGATTTGGGGGCGCTAAGCTTTCACGGCTCAAAAAATGTCGTTTGCGGAGAGGGCGGGGCCCTGCTTGTTGGAAATGGCGCCTTTAGGTCGCGCGCTTTTTATGTGAGGGAAAAGGGCACAAACAGGGTGGATTTTGTTGAGGGCAAGATAGACAAGTACACTTGGGTGGATATCGGCAGCAGCTATATTCCGTCGGAACTTGTTTCCGCGTTTTTGTCCGCCCAGTTGGATTCGGCAGAGGATCTCACCCGCCCGCGCGTCCGCGCTTGGAACAGGTATTTTGAACGCCTCAATCCGCTTCAAGAGCGCGGATTTATATTTCTTCCAGAAGTTCCCAGCCATTGTGTGCACAATGCCCATATATTCTTTATAAGGGCGCAAAGCGGCGAAGCCGCAAAGGCGTTATTGGCGTCTTTGGCAGGGCGCGGGGTGTCGGCTGTTCAGCACTATGCGCCCTTGCACGTATGCCCGATGGCCGAAAGGCTCGGTTGCGGGAGGCGCAGCCTGCCGGTTGCGGAAAACGCGGCCAAGTGCATGCTGCGAATGCCTATTTTTGCGTCCATTACCGACGATGAAGTCGACTATGTATGCGATTGCGTGGAGGAATTTTATGCCGGGAAACACGCGTAGGCGGATGCGTTGAAAAGTCTTGACTGTTTTTGGGGCATTTTAAATCCTGTTTTCAAGGGCGGGGGGTAGGCGTTCGCTCGAGAGAGAGGAAAGTCCGAACACCGCAGGGCAGGACTCCGTTTGAAAGGACGGGGCGGCGTCTGCAAGGGCGCCGTACGGAAAGTGCAACAGAAAGCAAACCGCCGCGCAAGCGGCAAGGGTGAAAAGGAGGGGTAAGAGCCCACCGCCGGAAGAGTAATCTGTCCGGGCATTGAAAACCCAGTCCGGTGCAAGACAGCATAGGAGGCAGAGCGGCCCGCTCGTCACGCCTCGGGTATGTCGCACCCGCGCAAGCGGGGCGCGGCGCTTGAAAGGGTTGCCGCGCAGATAAATGAACGCCGCCGCAAGGTACAGAATTCGGCTTATTCCCCCCGCCCCCATTAATTTTTAATAGTTTTCGGGGTGAAGCGAGAGGGGAATTTTTTTGCTACCATCTGGGTTTTCAATTAGCTAACGGGCTATTCTGCGCGATGGCCTTTGCCGATATTCTGCGCGGCTCAACATTTCGGAATTTTGGCCATTGCGCCGAATTTGTTTTTAGGCAGCAGGTGCGCACGCATCTTTTGGATAATAGAAAATTTTTTACATGTTCGCCGCGCGCTTGGCGTTGCGGGCACATATTGCTTCAGCGGCACATCGGAAGTTTATTTTGCATTTAAAACCCTTTGTGTTGCAAGTAAATGCATTTTATTTTTGCGCGCGCGATAGCAACAGCCCATGTGAAATTTCCGCCGCGCGCCCCAGATAAAAATGGAAATGTGCCAAATTTGAGTTTTTTAATGCAGAATATAAAATTGACTTAATTGCGTATTGAATCTTTACTTTTGTCCGAACGGGGGGGAGTTGGTGCGCCGTATCTTTTGACAGAGGGTTGGGGGATTGTTGTGTGCCGGTTGATTTTATGAAAGAGATAATATTGAATGGCTCGATACGGGAATTGCGTCTGTCTCTGGTTTTTGACGACGCCTGTTCCGCCGGCGCAAAGTTTGCCGAGGCCGCGGAGGTTCTGAAAGGCGAGGGCGCCAAGCCAATTTGCCTTGAGGTGTTTTCCGCGCGGTGGGCTAAAGACGCAGTTGAAAAATTTAAGGGGGAGTTTTCCGGAAAGTTCCCGGTAAATTGGATTTGCCCGCTTGACGAAGCCGCAAAGCCCGTTTTGGCCTCGGCGCATATTACGGCTATTGCGGGGGCGGACGTGGAATTTAAGCAGACCGACGGCGGAAGCGTTGCGGTGTCGTACGACGACGGATACGCGCGCTACGTGCGCACATTCGGCGTGGTGACGCCATTGCACAACGGCGACGGTTACCTCCACACAAGAGAGAATCTCAAAGAGCTTGAAAAGGCGATAGCGCAATTTGGCTGCAAGTACACCGACATCGCGCGCACGTGGTTTTACAACGACGACATATTGTCGTGGTACGATTCTTTCAACAAGGCCAGAACCGAATTTTACGAGGAGGTTGGTATCTTCAAGTCTCTGCTTCCGGCAAGTACGGGGATAGGCGCGCCGAATCCGTCAGGCTCGAAGATTACCAGCGGGGCGATAGCGCTTCTGCCTTCGGCCAAAGGCACCGGGTTTAAAGTTTGCGAGGTTGACTCTCCTTTGCAGTGCGGTGCGCCGAAGTATGGCAGCTCGTTCTCAAGGGCGGTCGAGATATCCACGCCTGCCGCGCGAAGGATATTTATCTCCGGGACGGCAAGCATAGCTCCGGGCGGGGCAACGGAACATGTCGGCGACATAGAAAAACAGGTGGAGCTGACAATGGACGTAATAAACGGGATATTGCAGTCGAGGGGCATGTCTTTTGCAGACACGGCGCACAGTGTTATCTATTGCCTGCGCCCGGAATATTTCGAGGTGTTCAAGCGCTGGTTGGGCGTAAAGGGGTATTCGTTCCCGCATTGCCCTTCGTACAGCATAGTGTGCAGGCACGATTTGCTCTTTGAAGTTGAGCTTGAAGCCGTCAAGCAGGAGGCTTGAGGAAAAGCTGTTTTTATTGTGTTGGCGCGTCCGTGGGGGCGCGCTTTTTTTTGGGCGTTAGTGGACTGGCGGGGCGTGCATACAAGCCTCCATGTGCAACAGTTGGGATTGTTTTTTGTTTATGGCCCTGTGTATGCGGGCGGAAATGCACAAGCGTTGGTTTTTTTTATCAAAAGTTGCCAAAGTTAATTTGAGGAGCGTGTGTAAATGTGATATTTTGCGCGAAGCTATCCGCAATATCACATGAAGAACATACATACGGTAAAAATAAAGGCCGACATCAGCGAGTGCGGCGATCCAAAGGATTGGCAGTCTCGCGAGGGCGTGAAATTCAAGTGCAATGACGACTTCGATATAGAGGTCACATTTTTTAACAGGTCGGAAATTATTGATATGACCGGCATAGTTTCCGCAACCGCCGAGATAATGGACATAGGCCAGCGAAATAGCGCTGCCCAGAGAAATCCAAAGGTTATACTGCGCAAAACTCTTTCCCAGGAGGAACTTTCCGCAAATGTGGATATTTCTGCCTTTGAGGGCGGGGCCTGCCATGCCCTCTTCCGCTTTAGCGCCGCCGAGGCTGCTATCCGGCACGGGGAGAAATGGCTTAAAATATATTTTGTCACATCCGACAACAAGCGCACTACGGCGGTCGCGGGATGGATAGATTTTATGGAGAATTTCCCCGATGGGGAATCTGGCGCGGGCGCAGACATAGAGTATCCCGCAGCGCTCACGTACGATGACGCCGAGAGAATGTTTGCCAAAAGGCAAAACAATCTTTCAGATCTCTCAAATCCGTCCGAGGCTCTTGGCAATATAGGTGCCGCCTGCGCGGGTGAGTTTTATTCCGCGGTGGCGGCTCTCCGAGGCAGGGGAAGATTTTATCTCTACGGGAACTCTCTGACAGTGGATTCTTTTCCGCTGAAGAGTCCATTTTCCTTTTGCATAACGGTGGACGAGAATTTTAACGGGAAAATTTTTCAGAAGGGGAATGCGGAATTCTCAATAAACAGTTCCTCTGGCCTTGTTATCAGCGACGGCGCAAGCGAGGTGACGTCTCAGATGCCTTTGGCCGTTGCGGAGAGAAAAATTGTAGTTGTTGTAGATTCTTCCGGCGCGCGCGCATATATAGACGGGGGAACGCAAGCTGTGGCAAATATGCCAAGCTTTTCATTTTCCGACAACGGCGGGACACTTGTCATAGGCGGCGGCGAAACCAAAGGTTGGGTGCGCAAAATAAAGCTTTTCAATTTTGCCCTCGATAATTCCGGGGCCTATTACACGGTTGGGCAGTATATGCTTGGGTTGGACGAAGACAGGTTGCGCTTCGGAATGTACAATGTGGGCTCTGCCAAAACTATGCCCCTCGGAGAAGAAATTACAAATTATGGCAGGCAAACCCCAGGTACGCTCTCGTTTTGGGACAGGGCGGCAACCATACAATGGAATGGCAACAACCTTACCTATACATCAAAAAACACCATAAAGGGCGAGCCCATGGGATTGGCTTACAGGCCCCCCGTCGATGTAAAGGGCAACTTTAGGGCCACATTGAAACTTGGCCAAATATCTTCAATACCCTCTGAATGGATTTTGCGCCCGCGCTATTTTAAGCAAGACGGCACGTACTACACATGGTCTCCCATGGATGGAAATGGCGGGGAATTCAGCGTTTCAGGGAACAACGGAATTTATGCCATAGGCCTTTCGGTTAAGAGCGCAGTTCCCTTTGTCGAGGGAGACAGCATTACACTGTCGGCGTTTGAGGTATCTGTTGACGGTCCGCTTGTGTCGCTGTCCGATTCTCTCGAAGGGTGCCACGTTAGGGACCTGAGCCAGAATTGCAACCATGCGGTTCTAAGCGGTTCCCAAATATGCGACATACCCGCCAACCCGTCTTCGTTTGTAAGGAAACTTTCCTGGACGGCCGGACAGTCAAACGGCCTGTATTACGGCATGTCTTCCGACGTTGTGGCATTGCCTGCCAAGACCGTCTCCATTGTGGCCATTAAGAGCGATGTCTCATCAACGACAACTTTCATGCTGGGCGGCATTAACAGCGCCGGAGAATTTGGCACGCTGGGTGTTTCCTCGGGCGGATGGGCACGTATGGAAATTCAAGCACAGCAGGATTCCCCCCTGTATCTGACCCCGTCGAATTCTACTTCAGGCGATATAAATCTCGATGTTATGATAACTCAAACAAGGATAAGATAGGAAGAACAATGCAAATAAACATATCAAACGCGGAGAAAATGCGCGTTAACAATATAAGGATAAACGGCGATATAGTGGACGAAAGCGGGCTTGAAATAGTCCGGGGTGCGGGGGTGGAAATTTCCGCCGAAACTCTTGAAAACTTGGGTTCCGATGTCGCTCAAGCGCTTGCGGACGCCGCGTGCGCCGGCAAGAACAATACGGAGGAGGCGTAGCAATGGAGGGCTTGGAACTGCTTGGCTCCACAGGGGCGGGGGCCCTGATAGGCGGGGTTTTAACGTGGATATCCTCGGCGAGGAAGGAAAGCCACGAGCGCCAGCTTGCGCTTATAGACAAGGCCAGAGAAGTTGCAAAAGACGCCGACGACAGCGCCGACCGCGCCGCAGCCAGGGACAATACAACAACTCCCACAGTGGGCACAAGGGTCCGCCAGCTGATAATAATGGCGCTTGTTTTTAGCTTTTGCGTTGCGCCGTTTATCTTTGCGTTTTTCCGCGACATACCTGTGGCGGTAGAGCGCGAGGAAATTTGTGGCGGCTGGTTTTGGGGGGCAATCCCAGAATACACCCGCAGCGCAATAGAGTATGTGCGCGGCTTTTATATTCCGTCGGAATTTAAGGCTGCGTTCATGGCCATAGTTGGGTTTTATTTTGGCAGAAGCGCCGCCAAGTAGCCTTGCGGCAGTTGTGGCGGTTAAAGCGGCGCGGCGTTGCGCCGCTTTTTTTATGGGAATATTTACCCGCGGCTCAAAGCGGATTTACGGGCTTTGGGCGTCTTTTCATGGAGCCTGCCGCGCAAAATTCTTATAAAAATTTTACAATAAAGCCTTCCATGGAAATGTAAACATCCGCCGCGCGCGGCAAATTTTAAATATCCGCCTTTGCGCACGTTCGATTGGGAATTCTAATTTGGAAAATTTCGCCGGTTAAGCGCGGGCGCCGGGAAATATGGATTTTTGAAAAAGTTGAGAAGCGGCGCTTCTGCCTTGCCGGTGGCGCTTGACAACTTTCCCGCAAAGCGCGCGCACCCTACGCAACCCTCTCGCGTTGCACGGCGCCGCCCAAAGCGGGCAAAATTTGCACTCACGCGGAATTTAAGCGGAATTTTTTAGAAACTTTTGCCTGAATAATTCCGACATTTCGGCCCATTGTGCTGCATGATGCGCGTTTGGCTGGAATAATTGCGGAGAAAAGCTTGACGACACAATGCTGCGTCCCTCCTCAAGAGTGGATATGTCTCCGGAAGCCTTCATCTGCATTACGGCATTGCCTATGGCTGTCGCCTCAACAGGGCCGGCTGAAACTTCCATGCCGGTGGCGTCGGCCGTAAACTGGTTGAGCATTTTGGCCTTTGAGCCTCCTCCCATGATATTTATGCGGACTATCTTCCTGCCGGATATCTCGGAGAGCTTTTCAAACACGTATGCGTATTTGAGTGCAATGCTTTCCTGTATGGCCCTGAAAGTCTCACATTCGCCCTCGGGCGCCCTGCCGCATCTTGAGAGCGAATTTTGCGATATGGCAAGGGGCATATTCTCCGGATTGGCAAATGCGGGCAAGTCTGGGTCGAAAATAAAATTGAAGGGTTTGCATGCGCGCGCGCCGTTTTCTAACTCGTCGTAGCCCACTGTGCGCCCCCGGTTTTGCCAAGCCTGCAAACACTTTTGCACAAGCCACATTCCGGTGACGTTTTTAAGGAAGCGCACGCGGTTTTCGGCGCCGACCTCGTTGGTGAAATTTTCCCTGAACGAAACATCTGAAATTATAGGCGAAGGCAGCTCCAGCCCGGGCAAAGACCAAGTTCCGCTATTTATGTAGGCGGGGCATTCTTGCGTGCTGGGAACGGCGACAACCGCAGACGCGGTGTCGTGGCTGGCTACGCAGACAAGCTTTATGCTGCTAAAATCAGAGAAAGACCCTTTGCAAATTGGGCCTATGGGGTCTCCGGCGTCTATAAATCCGGCCGAAAAAAGTTCGCTATTTATGTCAAGTGCGCCGAGGAAATCCCAAATCCAATCCTTGTGTACGGGGTCGTAAAGCTGGGTTGTGGAGGCGTTGGTGCGCTCGTTGGAGATGCGCCCTGTGAGGGCGTGTGCAATCAAATCTGGCATCATCAGAAAGGTTTTTGCACCGTTTTTTGCGCGTATTAATTCGCCCTCGCAGGCAAGCTGGAATATCGTGTTGAAGGGCATGAATTGTATGCCCGTTCGGCGGTAGATTTCGGACTTGGGAATTTTGGAAAACACTCTTTCCATGGCGCCCTGCGTGCGTTCGTCCCTATAGGCAAAGGGATTGGAAATCAGCTTTGCATTGGCATCCAACAATCCGTAGTCAACCCCCCATGTGTCTATGCCCATCGACACTATGCTCTTTCCCCTTAAAGACACCGCCTTGGAAAGTGCGCATTTCAGGTTCTTTAATATGGATTCCATGTCCCAGTGCAGCGAAGATCCGCAGCGAATGGGCGCGTTTTGCCACCGGGATATTTCTTCAAGCTCCATTTTTCGGCCGTCAAAATCAACCGCAATCATGCGGCCGCTGCCGGCTCCCAAGTCAACGGCTAAAAAAGTTTTTTTCATAGGGGGTTTTTTGCGTTGCTGAATTCAAAAGCCTTTCGGGTGTGCCACTGCGTTCTGAAGACGCTTGAGTGCGCGGCGCCTTTGCGCGGAAATTTCCCAAAAGCGGAATTTCCGGCGCAAACATCCCACTCATGGCGGATTGCCCGTTTTTGGACAGCTTGCCGCCGCGCGCTGGAAATGCCCAAGAAACACCTGTGCGCAAAACCGCGCCTTGCGCAACCGCGTCCCAAAATCCGCCCTAATTTTTGCGCAAAGCACGCGCCTGTCAATCGCAAATGCGCGCACCAACCCGACCCGGTATTGCGCTGCGCATGCGGCCCAACGAAAAGCCTCTTGCTTTCGAGAAATTTTTATTCCACCGACAGCGTGTATTTGCCGTTCCTTCTCGACACCTTGCAAGGCGCGCCATAGGCTTCCGAAAGAACTCTGGAATTCAATATTTTTGTTGTATCTCCCGAAGCCAATACGCGCCCGTGCGCAAGAACAATAGCTTTTGAAAAGGCCGGGGGAATTTCCTCTAAATAGTGCGTTGCCAAGACGATTGCGGGTATTGACTTGTCGTCCGATAGGCCGTTTAGAAATGATACAAAGTTTTTTCTGGCCACCGGATCAAGGCCGGCGCAAGGCTCGTCGAGAAAGACGATTTTCGGCCTTATCATCAGAGCGCGGGCCAGCAGAACTTTTTGGCGTTCCCCCTGGGATATGTGCGCCCATTTGCTGTCGGCTATTTTTGCTATGCCCAGCGCGCGTATGTTGCGCATGGCCTCTATGCGCAGAGCGTTCGTTATTTTTCCCCAATAGTTTATAACCGCGAATTTCCCGCTTACGACAACGTCGCCCACAATTTCATTTGGCGCGATTGCACGCTTTATTTGGCTGCCCACAAGGGCTATTTTTTGTCTTATTTTTTGCCAGTCGTAATTGGTGTAGGTCTTTCCATCCACGGCCATTTCCCCGGAGGACGGAGTGTTGTAGGCGCAAATTGTGGATATTAGGGAAGTTTTTCCGGCGCCATTGGCCCCAAGCAAAACCCACCTTTCCCCGCGGTTAATAGACCATGTTATGTCTGACAAAACGGGGAAATCGGCCTCAAAACAGAGATTGCGTATATCCAATATTTTTTCTTTTGCCTTTTGCGCGCGCGTTTTCATTATTAGCGGGCAAATATTATGGGTAAAACAGGGAAGGGCAACACAATAATATTGGCCTCGGCCTCTCCGCGCAGGCGCGAGCTGCTTTGCCGCGCCGGTGTGGATTTTGAAGTTGTGGCGTCTAAGGTGTCCGAGATTAGCGGCGCCGATCTTTCCCCTGATAGGCTTGTGAGGGAAAACGCCCTCTTGAAGGCGGAAGACGTGGCGCAAAGCCTCCCTTGCAGAATAGTGCTTGGCGCAGACACTGTGGTTTTCTGTTCCGGCAGAGTGTTGGGCAAGCCCGCCGACATTGCCGAGGCGCGCGCAATGCTTTCATTCCTTTCGGGCAGGACACACACTGTATATACCGGCGTTGCGCTGGTGGAGCAGATAGGCCGGTACGCGTGCGGGCGCACATTGCGCAGGCTTGTTGATGCGGCGGAAAGCTCCGTCACTTTCAAGAATCTTACTTCCGCGGATATAGACTATTATCTTTCTAAAGTGGACGTTCTCGACAAAGCCGGCGCCTATGCCGTGCAGGAGTTTGGGGATTTTATAATAAGCCGCATAGACGGCGGCCTCGACAACGTTATGGGCCTGCCGTGCGGGCTTGTCATGGACATGTTGAAGGCATTTGATGCGGAGCGCAAAAGCGGCCAACTGCGTTAAATATATGGGGCGCGGCAAATCGAATCAACAAGGTGTAAACCCGGCGCTTTATTGGAATGCCAACAAGCCGGACATGCTTGCCGCGCTATTGGCCTTTGCTCTTACGTTGGCTATACACGCGCTTGTATTTGTTTGCATACCCTATGTTCCGTCGGCGGTTGCCAAAGACGCGGACAGCGAGCTTGAAATTGTTGTCCAAGAGCCGCAATTTAGCCGCCGCATACCGGACGTTGTCGAGGCCAACCCCTATGCCAACAGCGAGCAGCCCGTTTCGCAAAACGCCCCGGAATCGTTTATGAACCAGAGGGTTGCCGACGAGGTCACCGACCCCGATTCCAAGAGCAACATGCCCTATGTTGAGGGCGAAATTGAAAACGGTAGAAAAATAGTTCAGGGCACTTCTTCGCAGGCGGATGCGCTCACTGCTGCAAGCGAGGTTTTAGAAACTCTTGAGCGCCCCCTTGTGCAGCCTGCCAATCCTGCGGAGATGGCGCGCAGCCAACCTGCGGAAAGCGGTGGCGCGCCAGGCCAGGCCGGCGGCGTTCCCGAAAACGAAGGGCAAAAAAATTCTGGGGATGCAGACTTAAACCCGAAGCCTGGTGCAAGCCCCGAAACCGCCTCAAACGCGGCTTCGGGCCCGGGCGACGCGTCCGGCGCAAAGGTTGCCTCCGGGGCGGAGCGCGCCGCAGAGAAGGAAGACGCGGCGCCGTTGTCCGACAATGCCGAAATGGATGTGCTTTCCGTCAATGCGGGCGCTTTCAGCCAGAGCCCCGGAAAGGCGGAAGCGGAGGCGCGCAGCGCCGGGGAATCGGCGGGCGGGGCGGATAAAACGTTCAGCGGAGGCGCGCGCGGCGGGCAAGAGCCGGGCGGCGGAAATGTCGCGCAGGCTTCAACCGGAACGGGGCGCCAGCAGGAGGAAAAGCCGGAAGCCGAGGCGGAACCCAGCAAAGTTGCAGAGGATACTCCGCAGCCGAAGACCCGCCCCACGCTCAGCATGAAAATTCCAATGGGGCCGCTTGCCAATAACAGGACGCGCGCCTCAAACCAGGGAACCATTGCCGTAGACTCGCGCTTCAGTGAATTTGGCGCCTACCAGCAGCGCATGCTTGAGGCGATATCCCGCCAGTGGAATTTGCTTGGCAGCCAGTACGATTTATCCGGCGCGGTTGGAACACAAGTTGTCATAGAATTTTATTTAAATGTAAACGGAGAGCTTTCGCGTCCGATACAAACATTGTTCTCAAATTCCACCCATTTGGGGAAGGGCCTTTGCGAACAGTCTATATTGTCAACCGCCCCCTACGGGGAATGGACGCGCGAGATGATACTTACTTTGGGAACCCAGGCATGTCCGGTGAGGATAACATTCCATTACAGATAACGCCTGCCGCGCACAGTGCGCACATGCCGCTGTGCGAGGGCTGCGAAATTCTGGCGCTGCACAAGTGCGGCCTTTTGGCTATTTACAAAAGGCCGGGCGTTGCCGTGCATCCGAACAAGGCCAAGGGGGGTGCGGCAATGCTATCGGCCGATTACGACTTCCGCCATGAGCGCTATTGTTGGGCCGCTCCCGGGGCAGGGGGCACTTCTTATTTGTATTTGGTCAACCGTCTCGACTCCCCAACTTCCGGGGTTGTTTTGGCCTCGTTTACCCCTGACGCCGCCGAGGCCGCAAAGGCCGCCTTCGAGCTCCACAAGGTTAAGAAGGTCTATTATGCTTTGTGCTTGGGCAGCAGGGTAAGCGGAAGCGGAAAATGGGTGGACCGCATATCCGAAAGCGGCGGCGGAAATTTTGTGCGCGGGAGGGTTGTCAAATTTGGTGGGCGCATTGCGTCTACGTTTTACCGAGTGGAGAGGCGGGGTGGCAGGGCCATTCCGCTCTCGCTTGTCAGGCTCATGCCGGAGACGGGCCTTACGCACCAGTTGCGCATCCAGTGCGCCCAGCGCAAAATTCCAATTCTGGGAGACGCAACTTACGGAGATTTTCGCGCCAACAGAAGGTTCCGCGCCTTAAGCGCAATGGACAGGCTTTTCCTTCATTGCGCGGAAACGTCGCTTCAGATATCGGTGAATGGCGAAAAAATTGCGTTTTCAGCAAGGGCGCCCATGCCTGATTCTTTCAACCGGGCGCTGGATTGCGATTTTAAATTGGGAGGTGCTTGCAAATGAGCGTTCTTGGAATGTTTTATAAATCCTTTTGGAGCGTTAAGGCGTATGCTTTTGCGGTGTATTTTTGGAAGTGGAGAATGGCGGCATATTTTTTTGTGTTGTCTTTGGCCGCTTCCGTTGTGCCGTATTTGTCGGCCGACAGAATGGTGTCGGCCGTTATGAAGCGGGATATCCCCGAAATAGAGCGCAAACTTGCCGGTGTGGAAATTGTCGACTGGAGGGTGCGCACTCCCGGAGGTGGCGATATCGAATTTAAAAATGCTTCCGGGGTTGTCTATGGGGTGGTGACGCAAAATTTCGTCGATGCCACCAAGACAAAAGGCCTTTTGTTTTCGCTTGAGGGCGACAGGCTGACTTTGTATGCCGACGGAAACGAACATACGCTGCTGTTGAAAACTCTCTCTCCCGACAGAAAGGATTTTAACGCTTCAGAGTTGTTGCTTTATTACGCCGCGATGGCCAAGCGCGCGCTTCCAGCGGCAAGCTTTGCGGTGGCGCTTACATCGGTTTTAATTTACGCGCTGCTGTTGTCTTTGGCGGTATTCATATTGGCGCAGACAAGAATGCCCGGTCTCGGGTGGGTGCGCTGCTTTAAGCTTGCGGTTTTGTCGCTTACGCCTGCGGTGTTTGTGGACTTGGCGCTATTTGTTCTTACTGGCATTCCGCTGCAGCCGTTCTTAATGGGCTTAATAAGCGTCTTTACGATATACAGGGTTGTGCTGAAAATGTCTGGGGCTCTCGACTATTTGGGCGGAGGCGGCTCGCCGGAGCGCTGACGGCGCCTCTTGCCGACGCGGCCATTTGCCGGAGAGCAGAATATGCTTGCTATGCGGCCGGGTAAGTGGAAGATGTGGGGTTCATTTTTGGAGATGAGTCAGAATAAAGAGAATGCGGTTGATTTTGGGAAGGGTGCCCCCGGCAAGGAGACGCCCATGCACCGTTATCAGGAAGATTTTAAGGTTAGCGGCGAGTATAGATCCTCTCTGCCCGACGTCCAGAATGCCGACAAGGCCGAGATTCGCGGCGCAAATGTGCCGATAATGCAGGTTGGCATGCACAACTTTAAAATGCCTCTTAAATTCTTGACGAAGGCCTGCGATGTCCGCGAGCTGGAGGTCTCGGTGACATCTACGGTGTCTTTGGCGGCCGATTGCAAGGGCATAAATATGTCGCGCATAATGCGCGTGTTCTATTCTTTCGCAGACAGAATATTCACTCCCGACCTGCTCAGGGAGGTCCTTTTGAAGATGAAGGCGGAGCTAAACACTTCAAGGGCAAAGGTTATGGTGACTTTCAATTATCCCATAATCCAGACGAGCCTTCGCAGCGGAAATAAAGCGTGGCAGTATTACCGCTGCGTGTACGAAGGCACTATAGACGACCTTGACATATTCAGAAAAATTGTGCGTTTCGACTTTGTGTATTCTTCTGCCTGTCCGTGCTCAGCTGAGCTTAGCGAGCACGCCCGCAACACCCGCAACGTATATTGCGTTCCGCATTCCCAGCGCAGCAAGGCGCGCGTGAGCGTAGAGCTTGAGGACGGTGCCAACATATCCATAGAGGACATACACCAGATGTGCCTCGACGCCCTCAAAACAGAGACGCAGACAATGGTCAAACGCGAGGACGAACAGGCCTTTGCCGAATTAAACGGCGCCTACGCCAAATTTATAGAGGACGCCACCAGAGAACTGTACGCCGCCTTTAATTCAAATCCGGCAATAAAAGATTTTGAGATAGCTTGCATACACCTTGAAAGCCTGCATTCGCACGACGCAGTGGGGGTGATATGCAAAGGCCGCCCGGGCGGCTTTACGGCGGATTTTTCAGACTTTAAAGATTTGGTCTGCTAAGGCGCTCTTTTAAAGCGGTTATTTTTTCCACTTGGCGCTCCGCCGCGGCGGGGCGCTTTTTTGCGGAGTCACCTTTGAAATTGGTTACATTAAGGATATTGGGTCTACGTCCAATGCGTCTTCAATGTCCTTCCCGGGAGGGAACGATTCCTTAAGCGAGGCAATTTGCGCCACAACCGCCCTTCCCGAATTTGTGAAATACCATATATGCCACCGGTAGAAATCTTCGGATTTTTCAATCGGGGCAGGGGCGGGCCCGCGTATGCCGCAGATATTTCCGAATTTTTCCTGGGCGCGCTTTGCCCATTCTTCCGCGTACATAGACAGCTTTTGCTCGTTGCGCGAGCGCAATATTTGGCGTATTAAATGGGTTGTGGGGGGGTATCCGTATTCGCGCCTTGCGGCCAATTCGTCGGCCAGAAAGCTTTGCAGGTCGTCGGATTTCGCGCAGCGGATCGGCTGAGCTTCGGGCGAGCGTGTCTGAACTATCACCTCGCCGTTGTCTCCGCCGCGCCCGGCTCTTCCGGCAACTTGCACAATCAGTTGATAGGTCTTTTCCGCCGAGCGGAAATCAGGCATGTGGAGCGACGTGTCGGCGTCTATTATTCCAACCAGCGTCACCCTCGGGAAATCCAATCCCTTTGCTATCATCTGCGTGCCCACAAGCACATCAAGCTTTCCCGCGCGGAAGTCTCCCAAGATCTTTCTGTAATTGTCTTTGCGCCTCATGGCGTCGCGGTCCATTCTTCCGACGCGGGCCGAGGGGAACATTTTTGCCACAATGTCCTCTACCTTTTGTGTTCCGTGTCCGCTCCATTTTGCCTTCAGCGACCCGCACTTCGGGCACGCCGATGGCGCCTGTCTGGAGAAGCCGCACATGTGGCATTTGACAAGGTCTTCGCGCCTGTGCCATGTCATGCTGACAGAGCAGTGCGGGCATTCCTCCACATATCCGCAATCGGGGCACTCGAAAAGCTTGGAATATCCGCGGCGGTTTAAAAAGAGTATAATTTGCTCCCTGTTTTCAAGCCTTTGGGCAATCTTGTCGCAAAGCGGGCGCGACAACACCGTTCCGGGCTTTTCCCTGCCCATGTCAACTATGAAAACGCGCGGCATGCTGCTGCCGTCAACCCTCTTTGTTATGCGGCTAATTTTGTACTTGCCGCTCTCGACGTTGTAGAGCGTCTCGAGAGCCGGCGTGGCCGACCCCAAAACGCACGCCGCCGACAGATTTTTTGCGCGCAATATGGCCATGTCGCGCCCGTTATAGCGCGGAGAAGAATCTTGCTTGTAGGCGCCGTCGTGCTCCTCGTCGACGATTATGAGGCGTATGTTATCAAGCGGCGCAAACACGCACGAGCGCGCCCCCACCACAACCTTCGCCTCGCCTCTTGCAAGGGCCCTCCACGCGTCGAGCCTCTGCCCCTCCGAAAGGCCGCTGTGCCACACCACGAGCCCCGCGTCTGCCAGCCTGCTTCTCAGCCGCCCGACAGTTTGCGGCGTAAGCGAAATTTCCGGCACCAGAAACACGCAGCTGCCGCCGTCGGAAATGGCCTTTTTCATCGCCCTTATGTAAACTTCCGTCTTGCCCGAGCCCGTGACACCGTAAAGCAGCCTGGGGGAAAACTCGCGCGAGGCCACGTCGCGGCATATGGCTTCGTAGGCAGACTGCTGCTGCTCATTCAACGGGCGGTCTTGATCGGGCACAAGCTCTATGTTTGAGAGCTCGTCGTCGTACGCCCCGCGCGAGAGAACCTTTGTCGATATTTTTACAAGGCCCTTTTTTTCGAGGGCCACAAGCGCCGCGTGGTTGGCGTCGGCCATCTTTAACAGCGCGGAAATTAAAACTGGCTCCGATTGGCACGACAAAATGTTGCATATGCGCGCCTGAATGGGCGCGCGCGCGCAGGCCGCCTCTATGTCTTCAATGCGCAGCTCTCTTGAAAGCTCGGCCTGGCGCGCCTCAAGCGCGCCTTTTCCGGCCCTTACAACCGACGGGATCATGGCTTCAAATATTCCCTGAAGCCCGCAGCCGTAATATTCGCGCATCCAGAAGGCTATTTTTATAAGGTCGTCCGTCAGCGCGCGCTCGGGCTGGACAAGTCCGGATATGGGCTTTAGCTTTATGTCTCCCGCCTCGGAAGCGTCAAGCACGTCCAGAACTATCGCGTGTGCGCAGGCCGCACGCAGCGGCACCTTCACCAGGCTGCCCCTTTTTACGCCTTCGGAACACTCGTCGGGAACCGAATAAAATAGGGCCCTGTCGATACCCCTCAACAGGGCAACTTTTACTGCCTTGCTTTCTTTCACTTGTCTGCCGTGCGGCTAATTACAAGCTTTGGTCTTGCGGCGCGCCCTGCTGGCCCTTGGGGGCCTGGTTCGCGGCGCCCGGCTTCGGAAGCGCGGAAAAAATCTTGTATAGTTTTGAAATCGTCCCGGCATCCATGCGCGTAAATGCTTCCGCCGCATTTTTCTTAAATTTTGCGAACAGGACAAGCGGAGGTATCTCCTGCTTGCCCAGGTTGATGCCCTGTGTTGGCAGGATCTTTCCGAGGTTTAGTATCATTGTTGCGTCGTTGTCGGTCTTCTCAAAACGGGACAACGCAGGGTTTTGTTCGGACAATTTTTCCGCCGCTTTTACAAGCAGGTCTTCCGATGAGGCCTGGACAAGCAAACCGTCTTTTATCAGGACATAAGTGACATCGCTTTTGTCAACTCCGTTTATTTTGGGGTCCCATGTGGTTGTGAACTTCAAGGCCTCCATCCCGGAAATCTTAACTCTTTGGCAGCTTTGTTTTAAATTTGTTTCGCTTATGCCCGATTCGCTCGGGATCTTCAATTTCAGCGGAAATACGGAGTTGTTGTATTTTTCCATGTCGTCGTAGGAGAGCGAGGTTTGGGTGACATTTACAATTTCCGGGGATATTTCATTTCCAAGGTTAAAGTTCATGTATCCCGCCCATGTAGTTCCGCACTTCTTGGAATACACCCTTATTGCTTCCTCTTGCTGCTGGCTTATCTCCATGAAATTTTTTATCATCGGCATAAGCATATCTAACAGCGGGTCGGTGGCGCGCGCGGTGTCTATTGACCCCATGGCCACATAGAGAGCGTCTGTATTCATTGCGCCAAGCCCGCGGATTTTCGCGCGTTTTGGAAGCATGTTGAAAACTTCAGCCATCTTGGAGCCGTCCTTCGCCGAAACAGTCATCTTTGACGCTACCCCGTCGGATCCTATGTTTAGGGCAAGCTCCAATTTCTTCATCTGCTTAAACAGATCCGAAAAGTTTTCCAGGCAGGCCAGCGCAATTTTTGCAGAGTCTTCATTTTTGAGTTTGAGCGAATCTTTTGGGATTTTAATGCCCGTACGCTCTGGATAAAACGATATCGAAAAAGAATACGGGCTTTTTTCTTCCGTGCATTCTATTGTCGCATTTGCCAGGGCCTCAAACTTTGCCGCGTCAAGCTTGCCCGACATGTTTACCGCGAACCAGCCGTTTTTTACAAGGTATTGCCCCTGTTGCGCCGCCGCATTTTTGCAGACGGCCGCCACCGCAGGGTCGGCTTTTATTGCCGCAAGCACATCGGGCTTGCCAGTGGAGTTGTCGAAAATTGCAACAACGGCATTTTCTGCTCTGTCGACCCCGTCGAAAAACGGGTAGCCAAACTGGGCCATCGACATGGCTATTATCATCTGCGTTTGAACAGAGGTTTCCGGGGCCACGGCCCTGATAAAGTCGTCAAGGCTCTTTGTGAAAATATGCGGCGGGGCTATCTTTATTACTGCGGCGGGCATAGTTTCCGCCGCAAATGCAGCCATTGCGAAAATCAAATATAAAACTGAAAAAAGCGCCTTCTTCATGCGGACTATTATTTTTGGAGAATTTAAATTTTGCGAGCATTTTCTGATTTGCTTGCTGCCCAAATTGCCTTTGCCTGTTTCAAACCGCACGTATTATTGCCGGTATGTCCCGAATTTGTAGTGCGCGGGCAGTCCGATTCACGCTTTTGAACGCCTTATCTGTTTGAATGCCCGTTTCTTTTCCAATCTTTATGCTTTCTTTAATGCGCCGCTGTGGTGGAGCACAAAAGCATGTTTCAAATTGAATTTCCAATCGGGCGCTTCAGCTTCCCGGAGGCTAAAAATTTTTCACGTTCGGAACTCGGAGGCCGGCTTCGCGTTTCGGCGTTTGCAACCTGGCGGTGCCTAAATATCTTTTTTGGGGTCGGCAATGTCCCGGAGAACGTCGCCAAGCATATTGAATACAAGCACAGTTGCGAATATCGCCGCGCCCGGTGTAAGCAACCACCAGAAGCCCAACATCAGAACTTTGGTGTCGCTTTGCGCCTGCGCAAGCATAAGGCCCCACGAGGCCGACGGCTCTAGTATGCCAAGCCCCAAAAACGAAAGGGCGGCCTCGCCCAATATGTAGGCCGGTATCGACAAAGTTGCGCTCACTATCAAATAACTCAACACGTTCGGCAGAAAGTGGCGCAATATTATTTTTACTGCGCCCTCACCCATGCTCTTTGCCGCCAATACGTATTGGCGGCTGGCCAGCGAGAGCGACATTCCCCTTATGACGCGCGCCGTCGACGCCCAGCCGAAAAGCGACAAAATTATAACTATCATCAAATACATCTGCGCGCTGTCAAAGTGCGGCGCAAGCACCGAGCGCATGGCCAAAAGAAGATACAGCGAAGGAATTGCCATTAAAAATTCAACAAAGCGCATCGATAGAAAATCGAAGGCCCCACCGAAGTATCCCGAAAGCCCCCCGACCAAGAAGCCCACAACCATCGTTATGGCTATGCCTATAAAACCTATGCTAAGCGACACTCGCGCCCCGTAGAGAAGCCTTGAAAAAACGTCGCGCCCGGTCGAGTCCGAACCAAGCAAAAATATGCGCGCGTCTGGCTGCGTGGACTCCACCCCGAACAATCTCCATTTGAAAGGGATTGCCCCGAATATCTTAAAATCGCTTGAATCGTCCTTGAAGAAGAATTTTACCTTCAGGCCCTCTCCCGGCACGGGCTCATACTTAGCTGCGGAGGGATCGACATTCTTGTAAACTTTCGCGTACAACGCGCCGTCCTTGAAGAATAGGCCCGTAGGCGGGTGAAAAGATTTGTCCAGGCATTGGCGCGTAGGCGCGTACGGCGCCAAAAACGGCGCAAATACCGCCGCCGCGTACATCAGCACCAGTATCAGCAACGCGCACGCGCCCCTGTAGGATCTCAAGACCGGCTTTAGGAAATTTTTAATAAAAAACACCGCCGCCCATACCAGGCCCGCCGCTATTAGAGCCGACAACACCGCTATTATTGCCGCGCACGCCCAGAACGCAAAGCTTTTTAGCGCCGCAAAAAATTCCGGCATTGCCTCCGATGCCCAAGTTAGCCCCACCGCTACTGCCAACACGGCCGCAAGGCTTGCCGAAACCGGACCCCAGGGTATTTTTTCGTTTTCCAATCTTATGCGCGGGTCCGTTGCCGCGAGCAGTATGTCCGCTATCAGTTGCCCAACCACAAGCATTGTGCAGGCCAATACCACGCCGCCCATGACCACGTATTGGTCCTGCTTTACTATTGCCGCGTATATCAGCTGCCCAAGCCCAGGGTAGTTCATCACATTTTCCACAAGCAGCGCCCCGGAAAGCAAACCCGCAAACGCAAAGCCAAAAGATGTCACTATCGGGTTTATTGCGTTTCTTAAAACGTGCTTGAACATTATAGAGCGCTCGCTTGCGCCTTTTGCGCGCGCCGTGACCACAAACTCCGATCTCGAATAGTCCAGGAAATTTCCGCGCATCAGGCGCATCATTGAGGCCACGCCGCCTATGGACAAGACGAGAGTGGGAAGAATGAGGTGTTTTATCCAGTCCCAGAACTGTCCCAGCGGCGGCAGGAAATCGTGCATTATGGATACTTGCCCGCCCGTGGGAAGAATGCCCGTCACCGCCGCGAACAACACGGCCAACAGCGCCAAAAAGAAGTACGGAATGCTTATTGCCGCGTAGCCCAAAAACGCGCTCAGCTTGTCGAACCACGAATTTTGCCTTACCGCCGCAATCACCCCGAGCGGTATGGCCAAAAAGTATATCAAAAACGTGCTCGACAGCGCCAGCGCAAGTGTTGCCCAGAAACGCTGCCCTATCAACTCCGCAACGGAAATTTTATAGCTCCAAGAATAGCCGAAATCCGGGGCCCCAAAATATACCAGAGAGTGCTTGTCCCTTTCAGAATCCGGCAAAAGCATATTTGTCTTAAGCGGCGACACCCCGTTGAGCCACCTGCCGTATTGTACATACCACGGCTTGTCCAAACCCAACCTGATTTCCTCCTGCTTGACTATTTCTGGGCTTATGTCCTTTGAGCTTCTCGCCTGGCTGAGAAAATCTCCCGGGGCAAGATACATAAGCAAAAACACCAGCGCGCTTATGCCGAGCAGCAGCGGGAAGAGCCACAGAAGGCGCCTTGCAATAAATTTAATCACCGCCGCCCTCCTTGAGATACAACTCGTCTATGTTCCATATTGCCGAGCCTATTGGCGGCACGCGCACATTACCCCACTTCTCCGACACTCCCGAATAGCTCATGGGAGTCACAAGGTAGAGCATCGGCAGCTCTCTTGCAAAAATCTCCTGCATCTGAAAGATCAACCTTTTGCGCGCCTGCGGATCCATTTCCACCTCCTGCGCGTCCATTATCCTGTCGATTTCTTTTTCCCACTCTGTCGCCGGAGACTTCTGCCGCGGATACCACAAGTGCAGGAAGCCGTCGGAGCGGTATATTGCCTTTCCGCCGCTCGGGTCGCCCCCGCCGGTGAATCCCATCATTGCGGCTTCGTAGTCGAAGGTGTTGTCAACCTTTGCAACTATTGTGCC
Source organism: uncultured Verrucomicrobiota bacterium (assembly GCA_949287395.1). Lineage (GTDB taxonomy): Bacteria > Verrucomicrobiota > Verrucomicrobiia > Opitutales > Intestinicryptomonadaceae > Merdousia. The sequence goes on along the minus strand of CASEFZ010000058.1, from coordinate 50,126 downwards.
AAAATCCAAAAACTTCAGCTTTACGTCTATCCCAACCGCCTTCATGTTTTCGACAAAGGTTGTGGATATCGCCGTCGAGTTTTGCGATCCGTCGGCCACTATAAATTCAAACTCCACCCTGTTGCCTTCGGCGTCGCGCAGATAGCCGTCAGGGCCGTATTTAAAACCCGCCTTCTCAAACAGCTTGCGCGAGTATTGCGGGTCGTATTCGTATTTTACTACGTTTGGGTTGTGCCACTTCCGGTTGGCCGGGCTTATCACGCTGTGCAACTTTGCGGCCCTCCCGAACCATACGCTCTTTGTCAGTCCGCCCCTGTCTATTGCGCACATTATCGCCCGCCTGAAATCAGGGTTTGAAAACCACTTGAACTTATAGGGCAAAACGTAAGGCTTCCCGTCTTCGCCAGAGTTCGGGTTTTGGTTAAACCAAATAAAATATATTCCGGTGTCGGGGCCGCGCTCGTATATCTTGAAGGAGTACGTTTGCGCGTAATCCTTCACCCACGCGAAATCGTTGGCGCTTATGGTTGCGGCGTCGCACTGCCCGGTGGCGAAGAGTATTGTGGATGTATTTACATCGGCAACGTATTTGTATATCAAAAAATCTATGTACGGCAAGCGCTGCCCCTTTGAATCGGCCCTCCAATAATGGGGATTGGGCTTGAGCACAAGACGTTCGCCCGCCTTGTACGAAAGTATCTCGAACGCCCCGCAAGAGACGATTTCAGACGGGTTTGCAAGCGCCGTTTGCGTTGTCCATGCCTGCTGGAGCGTTCCGTCTGCGGCGCTCTTTGCAAGCTTGTGCTTGGGCATTATCCCTATAAACCCTATGTCGTTTAAAAAGGGCGCGTAGACTTTTTTTGTGGTAAATTCAACAGTCAGATCGTCAATCTTTCTGTACTTTATCGGCTCCCCGCCTATCGTGTATTGGCCTGCATAGCGCGACGGATACTTAAGCAGCACCTTTCCGTCTTCGCCTGTCTTCGGCTTTCCGTCAGCGTCCAGCTGCGGGGCAAATATCGCGTCGAAAGTGAATACAACATCGTCGGCAGTCAGCGGGTGGCCGTCGCTAAATTTCAGGCCTTCCCTCAGCTTGAAAGTGTATGTGCGTCCGTCTTCCGAGATTGTCCAGCTCTGAGCAAGCGCGGGTATTATTTCATCGGAAATAGGGTCGTAAGTGACCAGCTGCGCCGAAAGCATTGCTATGGCCTCGCTCGAATATGCGTCGGAGGCCATTAACTGGTTGAATGTCTTTGGTTCCTGCGATGTTGACAGCACAAACACTCCGCCGTACATGCCGGGTTTGCACTTGGAAATTTCGACGCCCGCTGGCAGCGGAAATTTCCCGCGCTCTATTTGTGGAACCCTGTCGCACCCTGAAAATGCCGCCGCCAGCCAACACGCGCAAAATAACGCAAAGGCTTTTACCGAGGGGCTCATTTTTTGGCTGCCTTCCCGTCCTGACCCATTTGCCCGGCGTCTGCGCTTCCATCTCCCGCGCCGTTGTCCGAAGGCTTTTTTTCACCGCCTTCCGGCTCTGCGGATGCCGGCGGGGAATAGGGTAAATTCCCGTCAGATTGGGCCGGTTCTTCAGTTCCACCAGTTCCGCCCGCGTTCCCGGAAACTTCCTCTTCCGGCGTTTGGGCTTCAGCCGGATCTTCCGTGCTTTGCCCCGCGCTTAAACCGTCTCGGCCGGCCTCCGTTTGCTCTTCAGGCGCATTCAGGGTCCAATCCGGGGTCATGAAAGACGTGTCTTGGCGGTTCAAATCCCAGTTGGGGGCAAAGTCCGGCACATGTCTGGCGGCGCGCCCGTAATCTATGTACGGCTTGGGAAGATAGGGATCGTTGTCGGGGTCGTAATTGTCGTTGTCGTAATTATAGGGATCGTAGGGGTAGCCCTCGTAATTGTCGGCAGAGTCTCTGGTGTAAACAGACTTGTCTATCTGCAACTCCGTCTCTATGTCCGACGTGTTTTCCTCTTCTTCCCTCTCCTCGGCAAGGCGTTCGCGGGCCACTATCTGCGCATATTCTTTGCGCTCGCGCTCGTCCTCCTCCTGCATGCGCAGCTCCTCAAGCTGCTCCTGCCTCAGCTTCCTCTTGCGCATGCGCTCGCCGACAATCACCGCCACCTCGTACATCAAATACAGAGGTATCGTTATCGACACCTGTGTCAAAACGTCCGGAGGCGTCACTATTGTCGCAAATATGAGTATCCCGAAAAATATTATCTTCCTGTTCTTTTTCAGCCATGCAACATCCAGCACGCCCAAATATATCAGAATTACAACCAGCAGCGGCAGCTGAAATGTCATGCCTATTGCAAGCGTGACAAATATCACCATGCTGTAATAGCTTTGCGCGTCCGGGAACATTTCCAGCCCCATCGACTGCGACATGTACGACATAAACGCTATCCCCATCGGCAGTATGAACGCAAACCCGAAAGCCGCGCCCAACGCGAAAAGTATCACACCCGCTATCATTCCGGGCCGCAGCATTTTTAGCTCTTCGGGTTTAAGGCCCGGCGCTATGAAGCGCGCCACAAAATAAAGCATTATCGGAAGCGAAAACCCAACCGCGCCGAGAAAACCCACATAAAACCAGACTATCAGCGGCGTTGCAAAGGTCATAGACCTAAGCTTGATTGCATTGTACCAATCGGACCCCGCGTCTTTTTGGGGCTTTAAAACTATGCCGTCTTGGGTGGGAACTATGTAGAATGGCCCCTGCTTGGCCTGCTGCCCGGCGCCTTTATCGTCCGCGCCCACAAGAAAGACCGGCCCAAGCTTCTGGTCTTGCGCCTTTATGTCTTCGGGCGAGGGCTCCACCCACATTGCTATTATTCTCTTGGCGGAATTTAGCGGGTACATCATCAGGCTGTTGAAATAGTGAAACCCTATCAACACCCCAATCAAAGCAATCACAAACACCCCGACGCAGCGGAGAATGACTCCCCTCATCTCCTCGAGGTGCTCAAGAAAAGTCATTTCCTTTTCGTCCGCCATATCTGTCCGCTTTCAAATTCCCGCCCGCGGGCTATGCGCGCGCGGGGAATTTTTTCGCCAGCTCCGCGCAGGCCTCGTCAAATACCGCATTGACCTCTTCGGCCTGCAGCGTCCTGTCGGCGGCGCGGAAGGCTATCGCAAAAGTCAAACTCTTAAAACCCTCCGGAACGCCTTTGCCGGCGTAGGTGTCAAACAAGTTTATATATTCGGCGTCGAAATCTTTTCCCTTAAGCTTGGCCTTTACCGCTTTTTTAACTTCGGAAGCCACTTCGGCGGCGGGTTTGTCGGACGGCGCCATTACGGAAACGTCGCGCACGGCCTCGGGGAAGGCGCTGAAAGGCTTGAATTTTGAGCCCGATTTCTTGCGCGCGGCCACTTGCGGCATAAAGCGTATTTCCGCCGCCCACACGGGTTTCTCTATCCCGCGCTCGCGCAGCAAATTTACGTTTATTGCGCCGAAATTGACGCGGAATCCCTCTTTCCTTTCAGAGCCGAACTGCGCCGCAAATCCGTCTTCCCACAATCCTCCCGCAAGGGGCCTGAAAGAAAAGTTTTGCGCGTTTACCCCAAGTATCGACAATATGTCGAAAGCCATCGCCTTTACCGCGTAAAAGTCCGCCCATTCGCGCTTGTTCCATTTGCGCTCCCCGCAATCCGGAAGCAGCGCAACCGCGCAAGAGGCTATTTCAGCAATATTTCCCGTGGCGTCGGGCGCAAAAACTTTGCCGTTCTCGAAAAATCCCGCAAAGGAATTGCCGTTTGACAAATTCAGCCATACCACGTCCAGCAATCCGTCCACAAGCGAGGTTCTAAGGCAGTCTTGGTCGCTTGTCAGCGGATTTGCCAATTTCAAAAATTCCACGCCCTCGTGGACTCTTGAGAGCTTTTGCGAATCTTCAAGCGTGTAGTGCTTGCATTCGTTTAACCCCTTTGCCGAAAGGAAATCCGCCGCCGCCGACTGGAACCTGAACAGGGGGTCGTCGTCGCGCGTGGACACAGAGCCGCTTAAATCGCTTTCCGGTATTTTTTCAGTGCCCCACACGCGCACAAACTCTTCCACCAGATCTATTGGCCTGTCTACGTCGCTCCTGAAAGACGGCACAAACACGTTCATTCGCCCGTCTCCGGCGTCTGAGACCGCAAATCCAAGACGCTCGAAACATTCGCGAATATCGCTGTCGGACACCTCAAAGCCGATTTTATCGGCAATATATCCGGGCTGTATTTCTATGTTTCTGCCTTCCCGCGGAGCCTTGCCCGCCACGCAGGTGGTCTTTTCTATTGTGCCCCCGGCAGTCTCGACAATCAAGTCTGCGGCGCGCCTCGAGGCATCGAATACGCCCTGCGGGTCGACATCGCGGGCGTAGCGGTACGACGCATCCGTGCTTATCCCGTACCTGCGGGAAGTGGCCCTAACATTTCCGGGCTTGAAATACGCCGACTCCAAAACTATGTCGGAAGTGTCGGGCTTAACTTCGGAATTTAGCCCGCCCATTACCCCCGCAACCGCAACTCCGCCTTCGGCGTCGCATATCAGGGTGGCTTCGGGGGTCAGCTCGTACTCTTTGCCGTCGAGCGTCTGTATTTTCTCCCCTTGTTCCGCGGCGCGCACCTGTATCCTTTTTCCCCTCAAATCGCGGGCGTCGAATGCGTGCAGGGGCTGCCCGTATTCCAGCATCACATAGTTTGTGACGTCTACAACGTTGTTTATCGGGCGCAATCCCGCCGCTTCAAGATCTCGGCGCATCCATTCGGGGCTCGGGCCTATCTTTACGCCCTTTATGACGGCCGCCGTGTACAGCGGGCAGTTCGGCGTGGATATGGATACCGATTCCAATATGTCGCCCTCCGGCTTGTCGGCATAGACGGGTTCGTATTTCAGCTCCGGCGTCTTCAGCTGGCGCGAAAACTTTGCCGCCAATTCCCTTGCAACCCCCATGTGCCCAAGGCAGTCGCCCCTGTTGGCGGTAATCTCTATGTTAAATACGGTGTCGGAATCTGGGAATACATCGTTTATGGGCGTGCCAATCTCGGGGCGCTGGGTTAAAATCAGAAGGCCGCTGTGGTCGCTTCCCAGTCCAAGCTCCCTCGCGGAGCACATCATGCCGTTGCTCTCAACCCCCCTTAGCTTCGACTTCTTTATCGTGAAAGTTCCGCCGTCTTCCGTCGGAAGCGCCGCGCCCTCAAGCGCCACTGGAACCCTGTCGGCAACCTTGTAGTTCGACGCCCCGCAGACTATCTGAATAGGCTCTCCGTCGGGGGAAACCTTAACCATGCAAACGCCAAGGTGGTCGGAGTTGGGGTGGTCCTGCCTGCTGAGTATCTCTCCCACCACAACCTTGTCCAGCTGCTTCATGCCGGTTGTTTCGACGCTCTCAACCTCGAGGCCCAGCATAGGCAGGGCTTCGGCTATCTGCTCGGCGGAAATGCCGTCCAGGTTTACGTACTTCTTCAACCACTCTAAACTTACTTTCATCTCAAAATCCGGTTTGTATTTTCAAAATAAATTTTGCTGCCCGCCAAATTTAGAATTGGCGCAGGAAACGCACGTCGTTGGCGTAGAAGTGGCGAATGTCGTCTATAGAATGCTCCAACATGGCTACCCTTTCAACCCCGAGCCCAAAGGCAAAGCCGCTGTATTTTTCCGCGTCTATGCCCACGTTTTCCAAAACTTTTGGGTCTACCATTCCGCAACCCATTATCTCTATCCACTTGTTGCTGAGCTTGCCCATGTCTGCGCTCATGAAGTCAACCTCAAAGCTCGGCTCTGTAAAGGGGAAAAAGCTCGGGCGCAGGCGGGTCTTTACGCTTCCGCCGAACAGGCTTCTAAAGAGGAAGTCAAGCGTTGCCTTAAGGTCGGTCAGGCGCACGTTTTTGTCGACGTACAGCCCCTCTATTTGGTGGAAATTGGCCGAATGTGTCGCGTCTACGGTGTCGCGCCTAAAAGCGCGTCCCGGGGCAATAATCTTGAGCGGAACCCCCTCGGCAAGCATGGCGCGAATCTGCACGCTTGAAGTGTGGCTGCGCAGCAGGTAAAGCTCGTCTGAATGTTTTGACACGTTGGAAAACTTTGCCTCTTTCGGCATGAAAAGCGTGTCTTGGGCGTCCCTTGCCGGGTGGTCCGAGGGCGTGTTCAGCGCGTCGAAACAAAACCACTCCGTTTCCATATCGCTGGCTTCAGCAACCGTAAAGCCCGCCTTCTTCAGTATGGACGCTATGCGGCGGATTGTAAGCGTAAGCGGATGCAGCGTGCCGCGCGGTATGTCAAAATTCGGCATTGAGATGTCGGGTTTTTGCCCCAGCGCGGCGCTCATTTGCGCGCTCTCTATTCTTGCGTAAGCCTCTGCTATCATGGGCTCTATGCGCCTCTTTGCCTGGTTGATTAGCTTTCCTGCCGCCGGGCGTTCGGCTTTGTCCAGGGTTGGGATAACCTTCATCAGAGCCGTGAGGCTCCCGTTGGGGCCGGTGATTTCGGCGCTTATTTGGGCAACTTCGGCCTTGGTGTTTGCCGAGGGAAGCCTCTTCTGAAAGTTTTCAAGAATTTCGTTGATTTCCTTTTCCATCTCTAAAACGGTAAAATATCCCAAATTAGAAAACATCGGCGGGCAACTCGCAAGTAAAAAGCTGAATTTGGGAATCTTTGAAAGGCCCGCTTCATTTGCGGCGCCGCCTTCGGCGTTGCGGTGTTGCCGGGTATCCCCGTCCTTCACCGGCAAACTTTGGAATCATTGGCGGTAGGGGGCTTTGCAATTTCCATGCGTGGGAAACGTTGGAATATTTGGGCTGTTTGTTCCGCCTGCGCGCGCTTGCGCATTTGCCTTCACTTCCAAAGCATTTGGGAATTTTGGGCGCATTCCCGCCTGAAATAAGGTTGATAGCCTGTGGATTGAAAGGCATTCCCGGCATATCCAGAAAAATATTTTTTTGTAAGTTTTGCGGAATTTGAAGATTTCTTGCCGCCCATAAATTCCGCTTTTAAAAAAACTGGAAAGTGATTTTTCAATTCCCAAAAAAACCGGTTTTATGCGCCGTTTTGGGCGGTGACATTTTTTTAACAAATTGCATGCCCCAACTGCCTAGCGTTTTTTGCCGCAAAAAAATACAAAAAAAATGCGCGGACAACTCCGCGCCAAAATGGGTGCAGGGATAGGATTTGAACCTATGACCTTCAGGTTATGAGCCTGACGAGCTACCATGCTGCTCCACCCTGCGTCAATAAATTTAGTTCGCCACAAAATGCGTTTTTTTAAGGTTCGTCAACATAAATCTAAAATTTTTTTTAAGCGGAGCTTTTTTTTGCTCCGCAGTTTTTCGAGTTTTTTGAGCGCATTTTCCCCGAAAAGAAATCGGGCGCAATGCCATATTAACCCTTTCTGCGCGGCTTTTGTAGCGGACCGGTTCTGTTTTGCAGCCTTTGCGGCAGTTCTTTTTGCGGTTTCGTTTTTGCGCTCCCGAGATTTGCGCCTGAAAGAATTTGCCAAGGCTTTCTGCGGCAGTCTCGCCCAAGGGGCATATTGTCGAAAAGCCCAAGTGCAAAAGACTTTTTGAATGGGCTAAAATCTTTCCGCGCCAGCCTGCGTTCGGATTTTCTTAGGCCGTAGCGCCATATTTTAAGCTTGCGCATCCATGGGAAATTATTAATAAGGCCACGAAAGACTTGGAATATGGAGCTTAAGAAATTATCTCATGCGGCGTTAATTTTGCTGTTTTTTTGCCTGCGCTCCGCGTTGGCCGACGCTCCGGCGCACTACTTTGTAATAAACGAGGACAACGACCACTATTTCAAGCTGGATTCGTCGCTAATGACGCTTGATGCTCTGGAAAAGTATATCGACTCCATGTCCGAAACTAATGTCACCCACTTTTTTATGTGCGCCAATGGACAGCGCACAAGCTACCGAACCTCTGTTTGGGAGGCTATATGGGACGATGTCGGCGGCCGCGCCCCCGACGATATTTGGCCCAGAAATGCCAAAAAGCTTTTTGATGCGGGCATAGACCCGTATTCAGTATGGGTAAAGCGTTGCCGCAAAAATGGCATATCCGCATGGATGAGCATGCGCATGAACGACGTCCATTTTGCGACGGTAAAAAACTATTTCCGCAACATGGAATTTTGGCGGAATAATCCGCATTTGTGGCGCGTGCCCGGCGCCACGGGCGGCGCATGGACAGACTTCGCGTTTGACTACTCTAAAGAAGAGGTGAGAAACTTCTCAAAGAAGCTGGTGCGCGAGCTTCTCGAGCGCTACGATGTCGACGGGCTCGAGCTTGACTGGATGCGCTTTTGCCTTCATCTTCCTCCAAAGAAGGCCTATCAAATGCGCTCCGCACTAACCGGTTTTGTGCGCGACGTAAAGGGCATAGTTTCCGAGTTTGAAAAGCGGCGGGGGCATAAAATCGGCCTCGGGGTGCGCGTTCCGGTAGATCCGCAAATGAGCGCATGGATGGGCATGGACGCCGTCGAGTGGGACAAAGAAGGGCTTGTAGATTTAGTTGTAGCCAGCTGCTTTTTTTCGTCCACAGACTTCGACATGTCCGCAAAAAAATGGCGCGAAGCCGGTTTAAAAGCCCCCTTGCTGTGCGCCGCCGACAACGGCGTTTGCGCCGCTTTGAAATTGCGCAGGGTGGACATGGATGTTCCCATGTACAACGCGTGGGTGGCAAACATGATTTACGCGGGTTTCGACAACGGGGTATATTTATTCAATCTGGTTTATTCCAGGCATTTTGCCGATGTCATACGCGCGGACTGGTCGCCGGCAGCCATGGAATCTTTGCCGCGCCGCCATGTTCTTACATTTCACGACTACATGGAGGTTCCGCACACGTCGAAGAAATGCGAACAGCTGCCGCGCCTTTTGGACAAACCGGTCGGCTTGGAGATACAATGCGCAAAAATTCCCCGCACAGCCTCGGTGTCTGCGCGCGTCGACTTTAAAAACGCGGCCGATTTCGACACATCTAAATTTTCTGCAATCCTCAACGGCCAAAAGTGCAAGTTTGTCGTCGAGTGCGATCCCGTCCTAAAAGGGCGCCGGGGCGTGCGTTTTGGATTCGATAGGTCTGCGGCCAAGGACGGCGCAAATTTGCTGGAGATATCGCAGCTTGGCGGTTCCGCCCGCACCCTTGAGTGGGCCGAAGTTGAAATAAACCTTCCGCGATAAATTCCGTGCGCGGCTTTGTCTATCGGGATTGCGCGCACATTTCCTTTCCCTTGCCAAAACCTGCCTTGCAAAATTGTCGCGCGTCAGGAAGTTTTTTCCCGCACCGGAAAGGCGTCTTTTTGAGCTTGCCAAAACTTACTTTGTATCTGGAAAAAATAGCAGGCGGCAGCTTGCCCTCCAAAAGAATTTTCGCAAAAGCTTTTCCTTCAGAGTTGGCCTTTCCGCTTCCAATGCGGAAAAATTTGCCTCTCTCCTAAAAGATTTTTATTCTTTCACCCCAGCCGCTTTACAGCGGCAACCTTCTGGCCGGCTCAATCCCATGGAAGTTTTACGCCCTTTAGAGGTGTGTAGGCGCTCAGATCCTGGGGAAAATAAACCTTGCCCCTATTTAGAATGTTTAGCGGGTCTAAAGCCTCCTTTATCTTTCGCATTGTCTCAAGCTCTTTGGGAGAATGCTGCAGCGCCATGTATTTTGCCTTTAGAGCCCCTATCCCATGTTCCCCCGAAACAGCCCCGCCGAGTTCCACCGCCTTTATGACGGCTGCGTCCATTCCCTGTTGGGCGCGCTCGCGCTCTCCGGGTATGTTGCCGTCGTACATGAAGTGTATGTGGTAGTTCCCGTCGGCCGCGTGCCCAAAAATCGGCGTGTGAAGCCCGGATTGCCTTCCCAGCTTTTTGAAAAATTCAAAAAATTCCCCCACGCGCGCGAATGGCAATACTATGTCCTGGCTGATTTTTGTGTTGGCGAGCCCGTACATTGCCGGCGACGCCGCGCGCCTGACGCGCCAAAAAGCCTCGGCCTCGGCTTCGTTTTTGGAGGCCCGCGCCGTTGCGCCTGGAATTTTCCCAAGAATTTCAGCAAAGTGTTCTGCTTGGCCCGTAGCGCCCGCTCCGTCAAACTCCGCCAGAAGCGCGCAAGACTTTTCCGGTATCTGCAAGCTTGCGTCGCGGCGCCGCACGCAGTCCACCGTTTCCGTGTCCATGAATTCCAACACTGCCGGCTCAAGAGGAGAGCGCATTACGGCTTTTATGCCTTCAAAGCCTTTCTCGTCCCCGGCAAAAAAGGCGAGCGCGGCCGCCTTCTCTTGCGGCCTCGGCAAAAGCCTAAGCCACGCCTGGCTCACCACCCCAAGCGTTCCCTCGCTGCCTATGAACAAATCGCGCAGGTTTGGCCCGGCGCTGAATTTTTTCAACGGCAAGCCGCAGGTTATTTCTGAGCCGTCGGCCAGATAGGCCGCCAGCGCCAGCACATTGTCGCGGGTGACCCCGTACTTTGCCGCCCTGAGTCCCCCCGCATTGCAAGATATGTTGCCTCCTATGGAACAATATTTGTGCGACGATGGATCTGGGGCGTACATTAGGCCGTGTTTGGCCGCGGCCGCATCAACGTCGGCAGTCACCGCGCCCGCCCCCACATGGGCGGTCCTCGAAGCGGGATCTATCTCTATGAAATTTATTCCGCTTACATCAAGCACTATCCCGCCGCAAAACGGAACGCATCCGGCCGCGCACCCCGTTCCGGAACCCCTCACTGTCACCGGGCAGACATATCTTGAACATATTTTAAGGGTATTCCCTATATCCTCTGCGCGCTTTGCAAACACGGCGCACTCCGGCGGAGAACTGTATCTCATGTGGTCGAGCGATACAGAAAATAGCGCCTCCTGGCCAAGGCTGTATTCAATCCCGGCAGACTTTAAATCCGCCAACATCTCCGCGCAAAAACCGCCCATGAGACCGCCTATTTAGATTGCATTATTTCGTAATGGAAAGACCTTAGCCTGCTTATTACATGACGCGAACGCGTCAAAGCCATAACATCGTTTCTCAGATCTACGGCCTGCTTCAGGCTTATCTTGCGCAAAAGATACTTTATCTCCCCCACGGATTTCGCCGACATGCTGAACTGCCTTATTCCCATTCCGAGCAGCAGCGAGCAAAAAGTTGGGTCTGCCGCCAGCTCTCCGCAAACGCTTACGGGAATGCCCGCCTGCTGCGCGCGTCGCACAACGTGGTCTATTATCCTTATGACGGCAGGGTGGGTTGGCTCGTACAAATGCGCAACCATGTCGTTGACCCGGTCCACCGCCAATATGTATTGTATCAAGTCGTTGGTGCCTATGCTGATAAAATCGCTTGCTTTTGCTATTATATCTATAGTCAAAGCGGCGCTTGGCACCTCTATCATTGAGCCAACTTGTATATTGCTGTCGAAAGCTTTTCCTTCCTTGCGAAGATCCTCTTTTGCCTCCTCAATCATTCCCCGCGCCCGCTCAACTTCGCGAATGGAACATATCATTGGAAGCAGAATTTTCACAGGTCCCAGCGCGCCGGCTCTCAGAATTGCCCTCAGCTGCTGCTTAAAGCAGTCTTTGTGGTCCAGGCAAAAACGTATGGCTCTATAGCCCATGAAGGGGTTTTCCTCTTTGTTGACCATCTTCATTAGGCTCAAGTTCTTATCGCCGCCCAAGTCGAGTGTCCTTATCACAACCGGCTTACCTTTGGCCGCTTTTACTGCGGCGGCGTAGGCCTCGTATTGGGCGTCTTCGTCGGGGAAGGCTCCCATGTCCAAAAAGAAATTTTCCGTCCTGAAAAGCCCGACACCGGCATAGTTTTCCATAGCCTGGGGAATGTCGGCAGCGCCGCTTATGTTTATGAAAAGCTCAAACTGCTCGCCGTCCAGCGTTGACGACGGCATGGGCAGGGCGCTGTCGAAAAGTTTTTGAACCTCGCGATGCACGGACTCAAGCTCCGTGTAATGGCGCAGGGTATTCTCTGTGGGATTGGCTACTATGTTTCCATTGTATCCGTCAACCAGCAGGAATTGGCCGGTTGAAACCTTTTCGGCCACGCCCTCAACGCCAACTATGCACGGTATACCAAGCGAGCGCGAAAGTATGGCAGTGTGGCTTGTTTGAGACCCCTTCTCGGTTATTATGGCAAGAATTTTGCTCTTGTCGACAAGGGCGAAGTCGGACGGGGCAAAATCGGAGCTGACAAGTATGAGAGGGTCGCTCAAAATCCCCATATTTAGCGTGGAGCGCCCAAGCATCTTGTCTATTACCCTCTTTGAAACGTCTTTTAAATCGGCTATGCGCTCCCTTATGAAGGGATCGTCTATCTTTTCAAAAGCCCCTATAAACTTGTCTACGGCGCAGCTGTAGCAATACTCAACATTGAAGTTTTCGCGCTCAAGCATGCCGAAGGTCTCTTGGAGTATTGCAACATCTTCAAGGACAAGCAGGTGGGCGTCGAAAATTGCGGCCTCGGCCTCTCCTACACTCTCCGACAATTCCGCCTTGACCTTCAATATGTCTTCGCGGGCTCTTATTATTGCCGTTTGCAGGCGTTCGCGCTCGCGCTCTTTGTCTGAAGGCTTTATCTCGTATACGGGCACTTTAAAATCCGTATTGAGCATGACAAAAGCCTCTCCGTGGGCTATTCCCTTAGACACGGACAGACCTTTCAGCTCAAATTCGTTATTTGCACCCGAAGCCATATTTATAAAAAACAAATCAAATTGTCGTAATTTTATATGTCAAGATTTTAACCCCAAAGTGCCCCCTCGTTCAGATTGCTTTCAGCCCGCGCGCGGCAGGTTTTTCTAATAATTTTTGCTTCGGGCGCAGTTTTGTGAAATTCGGCCGTTGCATGCAGATTTTGGGGGCGGCATGCCTTCTTTTTGGGGGTATTGCCTCAATATATCAAGCGTCCGGCTTTTTTATTCGGATTGGCGTGTGGGCGTCTTGGGCAAATCTCGTCCCAGCGTGTACATTGCGCTTTTTTTTAAGGAAAGAGCCGGGCAGATTTGCGGTTCTTAAACGGCCGCTTTCGCCAATGCGCGGCAGGGTTGCAAGCATTGTGTCCATTTTTCCGGCACGCTTCGGGCCGATCCTATCGGCGCGGGAAATCTGCAAAAACGCCTAAATAAAAAATGGCGTTATCTCTTACCGTTCCACAATTTTTAGCCCTTTGCGCACTTTGCGCAAAGAACCAAAAAGCGCCGCGCCCCATATTTTTTGGGGAATGTCGGCGTTTTCTTAGGAAACTTTTCGGGGGGGCAATGCGCCCCCTTACTCCAAGGGGGTAAGGCGCACGTTTCTAAAAAGAATCAGTTCGCCCTCGCTTTGCAGGCCTATGTGTCCGCTTTTATGCCCAACGCTATGGCCGACATTTTTTAAAACCCCATTTATGTACACGGTGATCTTGCCGTCTTTGCAAATTATGTCGGCGCTGTTCCACTCTTTTGCGGGGCAGTCGTCGATGTCTGAAAGCTTTTTTACGACCGGAAATTTTGGACGCTTTCCGGAGGCAGGCATCTGGAATTCTTTCACGTCGGAGCCGCCCAACAGGACGAAATCTCCGGCCCTGTCCTTAAATAGCTGGCACTCTACGGCATTTGGCCACACCGCGGCGGGTTCCTGCACAAAGACGAATATGCCGCTGTTGCCGCGCTCGTTGGGATATTTCCATTCAACATGCAGCCTGAAGTTTGAATACTCCTTCTTTGTGTACATGTACCCGAATGGTTTTCCGCGCACGCGTATGGTTCCGTTCTCCACGCCGAACACCTCGCCGGCGTCTGAGTTGTCCTCCAGCTTGAAATTCCAGCCGGATAAATCTTTCCCGTTGAAGAGTTCCTCGGTTTTCGTCTCGCGGGTTTCGCCGGCCTGGAGCGCAAGCGCGGCGGCGCAGAGCGCACAGGCGATTGTGAGTGTAGCTTTTTTCATTGGGAATGTCCTTTTGTTCTCGGTGGAATCGATTTTTTATGTGTTGAGGTTTTCGCCCGCCCGTCTTTTAACCCGGGCGGAAAAATGCGACCTTTTCTGCTTTTGAGCGCCGCCTGGCACCGTATGGCGCAACCCGCCATCCGCCATGGACAAGTTGCGCCGGAGGCACAAGCATTTTTTGCGGCGATGCCATGCACCGCCATGCGGCGGATTGCCCGCAGGACCCGTTTGAAAGAACACTGCCGCGCCGGGTCAGTCCAATTTTTGGTTCATCTCCAGGGCGGGCTCGGAATCTGCTGTGGGGCTTATTGGCCTTGCCGGAACCCCCGCAACCGTCGTGTGCGGCGGAACATCGTCAAGAACAACGCTTCCGGCGCCTATCTTCGCGCATTTTCCAATGGTTATGTTGCCTATGAGCTTCGCGCCTGCGCCTATCAAAACCCCAGACTGCACCTTCGGGTGCCTGTCTCCCGTTTCGTTCCCGGTGCCGCCAAGGGTGACCTCGTGCAGTATGGAAACATTGTCGTCAACAACACTAGTCTCTCCGGCTACAAAGGACGTTGCGTGGTCGAGCAATATTCCGCCCCCGAACTTCGCCGCCGGGTGTATGTCAACCCCGAATACGTCGCTTGCCAAGCTTTGCAAATAGTAGGCCGAGTGGCGCATTCCGACATTCCAAAGCGCGTGCGACACCCTGTGTGTGGTTATTGCGTGGAACCCCTTAAAATACATGATTGGATCTATGTAGGACGAACACGCGGGGTCTCTGTACTTTATTGCGGATATATCGCGCAAAATTTTGTCACGCATAGATTCGTCTTTCAGGAAGGTTTGCAGGAACATCTGGTATATTTCGCTTTCGTCTATGGCGCCAACGCCCAGTTTTCTGGATATGCGCGCCGCCAGCACTTCCCACAGATTTTGGCGTGAAAGTACCACTTCCTCCATTAGGCGCTTCAGGAGCGGATCGGTCTGGCTTATTTCCGCCGCCTGCTTTGAAACGCTTCCGAAAATTGTCTCTTCCGAAACTTTGATGGTGTCCATAATTGTCTGCAGCATCTTTTTGCGCGAATCAAACCTTTGTTTCAACACTAATTTGCGCGCGCCGTATTTTTTCGAAGTTGCGCAGCTAATGCTTTTTATCCGTCACTGATATATATTTTGTTGAAAAATTGAAAGTACAAAATAGAAGTTGAGCGTATGAAAACTATTTTAAATTTGCTTAGTTTGGCAATGTTGCCGCTTTTGTCGGCTTGCGGAGTTACCCAAGAGCTTAAAGAAGGCGTTTCTTTTGCTAATTTGAACCGCATATACGTGGAAATGCCGTCGAACTCCATGCAAAACATGTCTTACTACATGAATCCGGCGGAAATAAACAGTGTTGTGGCGTCCGATATTGCGGAGTTTTTGAAGGAGCGCGGCTACCAGATTGTGGCAAATAAGGCCGACGCCCAAATAGTGTTCGTTCCGATATGGAATTTCTCTCTGAAAGACCCTATGACAAACAATCCCTTCTACAACGGGACGACAGAGTCTATGATGGTGTTCAATGGCTACTACATGCAGAACTCGCAATATTACGCGACACTTGAAATCCAGGCATATCTGCCCAGCCGCGAAGACTGGGTTTGGCGCGGTTTTTCGCCCATAAACATGGACAGGCAAAATGCAACTGCAAGCAGGGTGAAGGAGCAAGTGCGCTGGTGTTTGGAGTATTTCCCTCCGGAAAAATATCCGTCGCGCCTGCAAATCTACAGGGAAGAGAGGGAGAAAAAGCGCAAGGCTGAAGAGAATCCGTTTGCGCACATAAAAGTTGAAAAGCAGTACAAGCCAGCCCAGGAAGCTTCCGGACAGGGGCAGGGCGCGGCCAATGGGGCTACATCGGCTCCCGCAACTGGGTCTGCCGCCTCAAAGTAGCCAGGGCTGGTGGGCTTATCGGCCTTCATTTGGGTGCGCATGCGTGCGCACCTTTTTTGTGCGGCATTGGCGGGCAGCGGGGGTGTGGTTGGCATTTTGCAACTTTTGTAAAAACGGCCTGCGCAAGAGTCTTTCGGGGATTTTTGCAAGCGCGCAGAAATGGCGGTTGGGCTGGTGCGGCGCATTCCCAAATGCGGCGTTGTTTGGGTTTGCGAGAAATTCCCCGTGTTTATTTTTTTGCAAGGATTGACTTCTTGAAGTAGGCCGTCATTCTCCGTAAATTGGGCAGCCTTCTATTCCCCGTTGAACCGCGGCGTTGGGATAAATTTTTTGGGGGGCAATCTTTAATTTCGCACTCGGGGCATCACAAATGCGGCTTTTTGCATGGGTAGCACAAAAATCTTCCGCCCTATGCTTTCAAACAAAGAGGCCTGCAATAAGCAAACTGATATTTCCCTCAAGGTTCAACGCAAACAAGGGCTTCCTGCCGGAAACCCTTCTATTGTTCCCGCCTTCCTAAATAATTAATAGGCGAGATTTGCAAATATGCGGCCGAATCCTAATTTTCCACCTGTTTGTATGAATCCAAAGCCTCTTGGGCTTTTGCGCGCATCCAAATGGCGTCGCTTTTGCCTATGGAATCGGGCACATAGGTTATTTCCGCAGTTTTCTTATTGAACAGGAAGGCAAACCACAGGCAGGCCTGCATGTATTCCCCCCTCGGGCTCAGGTGGATATAGTCGTGCGCCAGCCATAAATCTCCGCTCTTGTTCTTTCTCCAGTACGAATTTCCCACAAGAAGATTCGCCCGCGAGGGAAGGTCGGGCGGAACCAGCTCCGAGAGGGCAACTTTGTCGTAGGGCAGGCAATTTTCCGGCTGTTCAGCCCTTCCAAGCTCTACGGCCAATCCCATCGGTATAACGCGCAAGTTCTTGTGCTCTGCAAGGGTTCTGTAATTTTTCTCCAGAGCCGAATACATCTGTTTTTGCGTTATGCCCCAATCTTTCAGTGCCGGGGCGTCTTTGCGGTAGGCCCAGGTTTGCTGTATGACAATTTCGGCGGTTGGGGCGTAATTGCGTATGTACCCTATCAGCTTGTCGGCGTACGGCTGGAATGAATTGGCTTTCCAGCTGAACGGGCTTGCCTGTTGTATGGTGACAATATCCCATTTGTCAGACTTTAGGATGTCGCGCAGTTTATATACGGCGGGCTGTCCCATGGCTTTCCCGTAAAATTTTGCGTTTTCGTCGGCCTCCTCTTTCAGGACGTTTTCCCAGTGCCTCTTGAGGGAACACCCCGGAAGGTTGGCATAGGCAAGCTTTATGGAGCACCCGGGAACCGAGTTTACCACCTTTACCAAGTGCGAGTTTAAGCTGTGCGCAAAGCTGTTGCCCACAGTCAGAACCTTCAGCTCTCCTGAAAACAGCTGCGCTGAAATTAAGAGTGACGCCGCAGCCGAACAGACAATTTTAAAAAAAGTTTTCCTAAGCATCGGTAGGCTATGAAAAATGCTGGTTGTAAACTTGGCAAGACTTTTATTCTTTCGAGATTGCTGGGACTAAAAAAATTCAAATAAAGTTGACATTTTGGGGGATTGAAGGATTATTCCGAAAAAGGGGCGCACGTTTTGGCGCGTTGGGGAACGCGCGGACGTCTGCCTGGATGGCGCGCAGCGCGGATATTTCGGGCTTGGTGCGCCGGCGTCGAGGTGGTTTTTATATAGATATAAAGAACAGACAAAAGAGGACACGAGCATGAAAATGAAGAAGTTTATCAATAAGCCCGAGGATCTCACACAGGAGTTGTTGGAGGGGATGGCGGCTGCCTACAGCGACAAGATAAAGCTTGAGGACGGCAAGATTGTTGTAAGGGCGCAGCCGAAGAGCGCAGACAAAGTGGCCGTTATAACTCTCGGCGGCGCCGGGCACGAGCCGGCTTTGAGCGGCTTTGTGGGCGAGGGCATGCTTGACGCGAGTGTGGTTGGCGACATTTTTGCCGCCCCGAACGCGATATCGCTGCTCAACGGCCTGAAGATGTTCAAGCGCGATGCCGGGATACTTTTGGTAGTCTTAAACCACGCCGGCGACGTCATGAGCAGCAACATGGCCATGAAGATGGCGGAGCGCGAGGGAATAAAAGTAAAGAGCATACTTGTTTGCGACGACATCAGCGCCGGGCTTGACGCGCCCCTCAAGGACCGCCGCGGTCTGGCCGGCTGCATACCGCTCATAAAGGTTGCTGGAGCCGCGGCCGAGGCCGGCAAGAGCCTGGACGAAGTTTTTGAGATAGCGGACAAATTCAACAAGAGGATAGCCACCCTTGCAGTGGCGATGACCGGCTGCACGCATCCGCAAAACGGCGCAACCATATCTGAGCTTGCCGAGGACGAGATGGAAATAGGCATGGGGCAGCACGGCGAAGGCGGCGGCGGCCGTTCGAAGATTTTGAGCGCCGACGAGACCGCAGAGATAATGTTTGGCAATTTGGCCAAGGCTTTGGATTTGAAGTCTGGAGAGGAAATTTTTGCCATAATAAACGGGACGGGTGCCAGCACTCCGATGGAGTTGTCCATAGTATTCAGGGCCGTGGCGAAGCTTGCCGACAAGATGGGCGTGAAAGTTGCCGGCGGCATAATAGACGAGATTTTGACCGTTCAGGAGATGGCCGGCTTTCAGATGATATTGTGCGTTGTGGACGAGTGCAGTAAGGCTCTGTTGAAGGCAAGGTCGAATGCGCCGTATTGGACGTGCTTAGGGTAGCATAAAATTCTTTGACTAATGAGCGCGGCGTGTGGTACTTTGTGCGGCACGTTTAAAAATTCGGGAATAAGATGCAGAAATTAAACCTTGAAAAATTGAGGAAAATGTTTGCGGCGGCGGCTGCCGACATAACGGCGGCCGAGAAGGAGCTTTCGGCTCTCGACGCTGTTTGCGGCGACGGCGACCACGGCACGGCGATAAAGGGCGCCATATGTGCGGCCAACGAGGCGCTTGCCGGCGGCGGAGATTTGAAGGGGGCGCTGTTTGACGCGGGGTTTGCGTCGATGTCGCATTCCAACGGCTCCACGAGCACGCTGTTTGGTTCGCTGTTGATGGGGATATCCGACGGCATAGACGCCGGGGCGGAAGAGCTTGACGCCGACCAGGTTGCCAAGGCCTTTGCCAAGGGGCTTGAGTCTGTTGAGGCGAACACCGGCGCGCGCGTTGGCGACAAGACCCTCATGGACGCGTTGATTCCCGCGGTGGAGGCCATGAAGGGCAAAGCCGATGTGGCCGAGCTTTTTAACGCTGCCGCAGCGGCTGCCGCAGCTGGCGCCGAGAGCACGGTGGGCCTGAAGGCCAAGTATGGAAGGGCGCGCAATCTCGGGGACAAGTCCGTGGGTTCAAAAGATGCGGGCGCCACGAGCGACGCCATGATTTTTGCGGCTTTTGCCAGGGAATTTTCAAAACAGTAATTTTTAAGGATAAGGAGATACATATTATGCCAGACATGGAAGGTTTCAGAGAGGCATCCGATTACGGATTGGGTAAAGTTTCCGGAGAGGAAACATTCTTTTTGAAGGGGCTTGCGAATGCCGATTGGGGAATCAAGTACAGGATGTCCCGCATATTCAACCAGAAGAGCGGCAATACGGTCATGTTGGCGTTCGACCACGGGTACATAATGGGGCCGACAAGCGGGTTGGAACGCATAGATCTGACCATTGCGCCTTTGGTCAAATATGCCGATTGCATAATGTGCACGCGCGGGATATTGAAAAGCTGCATACCTGCAACCGAGGGCAAGGCTTTGGCTTTGCGCTTCAGCGCGGGTTCCACTATATTGACGTCGCTTAACGACGAGGTTTTGTGCGGCATAGAGGAGGCGATAAAGCTGGACGCTTGCGCGCTTGCGCCGATGGTAGCCATAGGGGACCCCGACCACGAGGGCAAAACTGTTGCGAATCTTGCGGCGTGTGTTGACTATACTGCGCGTTATTCGATTCCCACTTTAGGCGTGACGGCGGTTGGAAAGAATCTTGTTCGTGACGCGCGCTACTTGGGCTTGGCGACGCGTGTCTGCGCCGAAAACGGGGCTACGTTTGTCAAGACTTACTACTGCGAGGAGGGCTTTGAGAAGGTTGTGGCCGGTTGTCCTGTTCCTATCGTGATAGCGGGCGGGAAGAAGCTGCCGGAGAAGGAGGCTCTTGAATTGGCGTACAAGGCCATATCCAGCGGCGCGCGCGGCGTTGA
This sequence comes from uncultured Verrucomicrobiota bacterium, assembly GCA_949287395.1. GTDB lineage: Bacteria > Verrucomicrobiota > Verrucomicrobiia > Opitutales > Intestinicryptomonadaceae > Merdousia. The sequence goes on along the minus strand of CASEFZ010000058.1, from coordinate 30,075 downwards.
CATGGGCAGGAACATTTTCCAGTCTGAGAATCCGGCCGCGATGATTCAGGCGGTGCGCGGTGTTGTCCACGACTTCATGAAGCCGGAGGACGCCTACCAGATGTATTGCGACCTCAGCGCGAAAAAGTAAATTTTTGCGCTTTCCCTTATAGGGTTAAGTTTGTTTTCGATATTGTAGTTAAGGGGAGAATTTTTAATCGATTAAGACTTATGAAAAAGCTGACAATGTTATTGGCGATGGCGGCTTGCGCGGCGGTTAACGTTGTGTGGGCGGACGCGAACGCCGTGGCTGAGCAGGCCAAAAGAACTGCTAATGAGCTGTTCAATGCGAACAGTGGCGCCACAATGTCGGATAGTTACGACAAGGTGTATAAGGCGTATTCCAAGTGGAAGGCGGGGCAGCTAGCCGAGGTCAAGAAGACCATGAAATTCGGGCCGTGGTGGGTTAGCAAGGCTGTAGACCGCAAGAGGTTCAGGGACGTTGTTGACGGGATAGATCCTACGAAGCATCCTTTGGACAAGAAGGCGGCATTTGACAACATCAGGCTGTGGATGAATTACGACATTCCGGACGGCGTGCTGATGAATTTGCGCGTCAACGATTGGATATACCACAACATAGCCAGCTTTATATACAGGGAGATAGAGTCTTCTAAGGATCAGACGGTGTATTTTACAATACTGCCGAAGAAGCACAAAATCTACCTCAATGGCGAGATGATATACAATGGCAGGTCGAAGCGCCCGGACATTGTAGAGCTCAAGTTGAAAAAGGGTATCAACAGGCTGGTTGTTAGAATGGAGTCTGCCGGCGGCAAGCGCCGCAACGATTTTCAGTTTGCGCCGTATGCCGACATAGCAATTCCCTTGTCTGAGGCTTTCTTGAACAAGCACGGGATATATTGCCATGAGAACTGGCCTATAACCTCGCAGATACCGTCGATGTTGAATTCTCCCTCAAACGAGGAGCAGATGGACGAAGTTATGGAGAGCTACATACCCCGCAGGGGTTTGTACTCGGCCGGCCAGATAGAGAAGGAGTACGCGAAGCTGAAGGGGAACAAGAGCCACAAAGCTTCCGTGGAGAGGATTCGTCTTGCGCAGACCCTTATGGAAGAGTCTGTCAAGGACAACGTGATTTGGTATAAGCCCGAGAATGTCTTGGCGGCGTTGAAGGATTTGTCGAAGAACAATCCGAAGTTTGACAAGAAGGTGCTTAGCGAATTTCCCGCTTGGGAGAAGAAGGTCAAGGCACTGAGGGACGCCATAGGCAAGGATAAGCACATATCCAACCGCGATCTGCTCAGGCAGGGCGAGGAGTTGCAGAAGTGGGCTACCGATGCCTTGTTGAAAAACAATCCGCTCATTGGGGACAACGAGTGGGTTGTAATTAAGAGGGATCCGAAGACGATAGCGAAGGGTTTGCCGGCCAATTGGCAGGGGAACACTTCTATAACTCGCCACAAGCATTCGCATAAGGACGAGTTGTGCACGGTGAAGGTTGGGGATCCGTCCTCGCTAAAGAGCGTGTTGGCGGACAAGAACTACAACGTCATAGCCGACTTGGACGTCGATTACGACGGCAAGAAGGTGATGTTCTCGACGATAGACGAGAAGAACCGCTGGCAGTTGTGCGAGATTGCTCCGAGCACTAAGAAGGTTTCGAATGTTTCCCCAAGGATACACGACGGCGTTGACGCTTACGACGGCATATATTTGCCCAACGGAAAGGTTATGTTCCTTTCGACGGCATGCCATGTTGGCGTTCCCTGTGTGGGCGGTTCCGACTATGTGGCGAATTTGTACACTATGGACCCGAAGGCCGGCGACGAGAAAGCCGTTGACGCGACCATCAGGCAGCTGACCTACGAGCAGGACGCCGACTGGATGCCCGTTGTTTTGGAAAACGGAAGAATTCTTTATACGAGGTGGGAGTATGTTGACAATTCGCACTATTTCTCCCGCATAGTTATGCACATGAATCCCGACGGCACGGCGCAGTCGGCTTTCTACGGGTCGACCAGCTATTGGCCGAATTCGCTGTTCTACTGCCGCCAGATTCCCGGAGATCCGAACAAGTTTGTCGGGATAGTATCCGGCCACCACGGGATAGCGCGCGCGGGCGAGCTTCATTTGTTTGACGTTTCCAAGGGAACGAAGGAGGATCAGGGCCGCGTTCACCGTTATCCGAATTTCGGCAGGGAGTATGTTGCCAGAACTCTGGACGAGCTTGTTGCCGATGCGCATCCGCTGTTCCTGCATCCCTATCCGCTGTCCGAGAAGTACATCATGGCCAGCATGCGCCCGAACGGCAAAAACTACGGGATATATCTTGTGGACGCGTTCGACAACATGGTGCCGGTATTGGTTTCCAAGGATGCCGATTTCTTCGAGCCGATGCCTTTGGCTGCCAGAAAGAAGCCGAATGAGATAATGGACAAGACCGATCCCGATTTGGATTACGGCTATGTGTTCTTGAATGACATATACAAGGGCGAGGGCCTCAAGGACGTTCCGCGCGGCGCGGTGAAGTCTTTGCGCGTGATAGAGTATTTCTATGCCTACCGCAACATGGGCAGCCACGATGTTGTCAGCAACGAGGGCTCGTGGGACATCAAGAGGATACACGGCACGGTGCCGGTTGAGCCGGACGGATCTGCGCTGTTCAAGATTCCCGCCAACAGGCCGATGGCCATACAGCCCTTGGACAAGGACGGCAAGGCTTTGGCTTTGATGCGCACTTGGTTTACGGTGATGCCCGGCGAGACGCAGAGTTGCGTTGGCTGCCACGAATCTCAGGGCATGACGCCTTCAACGGCTCCTGCGATGGCTTCCCGCAAGCCTCCGTCGGAGATAAAGGAATTCATAGGGCCCGTGCGCGGGTACTCGTTCATAAGGGACGTGCAGCCGGTTCTCGACAAATATTGCGTTGGTTGCCACGACGGCAGCACTCCGGGGCGTCCGGTGTTTGCGCGCGACGCCAAGCCTACTTGGCACAACTTCCCGAGGGCGTATCTTGATTTGAACAAGTTCTGCCGTCGTTCCGGGCCGGAATGCAACCAGAACATGCTTGTTCCGATGGAGTTCAATGCGGATACGAGCACTTTGATGCACCTGTTAAAGAAGGGGCACCAGGGGGTAAAGCTGGACAAGCAGTCTATGGATATTCTCATTACATGGATGGACTTGAATGTTCCGTGCATAGGCACGTGGCAGGAGGTTGCCGACTTTACTCGCGCCGATAAGAAGGTGCCCGGAAACGGCGATACCGAGCGCATGAAGTTCCTTGCAAAATATGCCAACCGCCACGACGACCCGAATAAGATAGTCTATGACGGCGGCAAGCAGGAGTTTGTGAAACCCGGCGAGCCCAAGGCGCATAAGACTGCCGTTCCGAAGGCTTCGGGCTATCCGATGACTGCGAAGGAAGCTATGCAGAAGCGCGACGCCGCGAATCTGCCGAAGGAATTGCTTGTGGATATGGGCAAGGGCGTTGCGATGCGCCTGACGCTTGTGCCTGCGGGCGAATATGTGCAGGGCTCTAACAAGGGCTTCTACGACGAAGGCCCGGCGAAGCTGACGAAGATAGAAAAGCCTTTCTATATAGGCCAGTTCGAGGTGACAAACAAGCAATACAGCATGTTTGATCCCAAGCACAATTCCGGCTATCAGGACCGCCTGTGGAAAGACCACGTCAACCGCGGTTATCCGGCGAATCTGCCGAACCAGCCGGTGATACGCATAACATGGAACGAGGCTAACGAATTCTGCGATTGGCTCAGCAAGAAGGCGGGAATAAAGGTGACTCTGCCGACTGAAGAGCAGTGGGAGTACGCCGCGCGCGCGGGGTCTGACAAAGACTTCTGGTTTGGCAACGTGGGCGACAACTACTCGCCGTTCGACAACTTGTGCGACTTCACAACCCGCCAATTTGTAGTTAACGGCATAGACCCGCAGCCCGTGATGCGTCCGAATCCCGAGATGGCCTTCCTGCCGTGCGATAAAGATGTCGATGACGGAAACCTGTTGGCCACCGACATAGGGCAGTATGTGCCGAATCCGTTTGGTTTGTACGATGTCAACGGCAACGTTTCCGAATGGACTTCGAGCGACTATACCGATACGCTTGGCGGAAACAAGGTTGAGGACAAGAAGGTTGTAAGGGGCGGCTCTTGGCGCGACCGCGCAAAGTGGTCCAGGGTGTCGATACGCCGCGACTACCATCCGTGGCAGAAGGTTTACAATGTGGGCTTCCGCGTGGTTGTCGATGACGCCGCTGCTGCTGCCAAGTTGTTTAAATCGGCCCAGCCGCTTCCGGAAAAGGAAGTTGTCTTCCGCAAGCCTCTTGAAGACAGGTACGTAAAGCCCACGGCGAAACGTTAATCTTGAAAAGGAATAAAGATAAAATGAAGAGTAAAGTAATACTATCGATTATTGCGTCGGCGACGTTGTTGTTGGGCGCTTGCAATAGCGTTGAATGCGGTGCGCAGTCCGGCGCAAAAGCTTCGGCCACGCCTTCCGAAGCCCCAGCGAAAAAGGCGGCAACTCAGAAAAAATTGACGAAAGATATGTTCTATAAGAATGGAAAGTTCGACGAAGAGGCCGCAAAGCAGGCCTACTTCGACATGATGACAAACTTGGGTTATCCCATCAGCGAAAACCTCCGCAAGAATATGTGGGTTAGCGATTTCGGCTTGGGAGACTTCCCGAATGTCGGCATGGGCGGCATATTCTGGGCGCATGAAAATAAGTATGGTGTTTTTGGCCACGAGATTTTCTTGTTGCCCAATCAGATGCTGATAGAGCATGCGCACAATCCCTACGGCGGTATTCGCGCTAAGAACGAGTGCTGGCATTGCAGGGCTGGGTTGTCCTACTGCTTCGGGGAAGAGGGCGAGATGAATGATACCGACCTCAAAAACGTTGTGGTTCCGGAAAGCCAGAAGAAATTTGTGACGGTGCACAAGGTGACTCCGGCGTGCTCCAAGAAGGGCAATGTTGTTTGGATGGGCAGGCTTGGAGCCAAGCACTACCAAATTGCCGGACCCGAAGGCGCGGTTGTGACGGAGTACGGCTCGTTCCACCAGAACGAAGGCAATGTGTACACGAATCCGGCGGTGAAGTTCTAATTTTGCAATCCGGTTGTATTTGGGCCCGCAATCTCAAGGTTGCGGGCTTTTTTTATGTAGAGCGCAGCTATTGGCTGGCTGAATTAAATTTGGCGTGGGTGATGGTTGATTTTTCTATAAGCAAAGTTTGTTGTAAAATTTCTTTAATATTTATTAATTATATTAATGTTCGTTTGAGCAAGGCGGGAGGATTTCTTGCATATTTTGTTTTCTTTATTGGAGTTTTTGTGCGTAGAAGTTGTTTTGGTGCTTGCATATTGAAGGCCGTGAACGCGGCTATGCGGAATGTGGATTTGTAAGGCTTAAGCGTGATACGCAATTTCTCCGGGGAGTTTAATGCTGTTTCAAGCGGGTGCCGGATAAAAGGGGCTTTAGAGGCGTGGCGGAATAAAAAAGAGTTGAAAAAGTGCGGCGCATTTGCAATCTACACGGGCGAAGATGGACCCCAAGTATAAACGCGTAGTGTTGAAGTTGAGCGGAGAGGCGCTCAAGAATTCCGGTAGTGGAGAGTCTTTGGATTGGGCGATTTTAAAGAAGTTGGCGCTCGAGCTGAAGGAAATACATTTGATGGGGGTGCAGGTGTGCCTCGTTGTGGGCGGCGGCAACATATTTAGGGGGTTGAGCGGAAGCCGCTCCGGAATAGACAGGACCACCGGCGACTACATGGGCATGCTTGCCACGGTAATAAACGGTTTGGCGCTGATGAATGCGCTTGAGCAGGAGGGTGTTCCGGTCCGCGTGCAAACAGCCATACCGATGGAAAAGATAGCAGAGCCCTTCATCTTGCGCAGGGCAGTAAGGCATCTGGAAAAGGGAAGAATAGTTATTTTTGTGGCCGGTACGGGGAATCCGTATTTTTCAACCGATACATGCGCGGCCTTGCGTGCGAGCGAAGTTGGGGCGGACTGCATTTTGAAGGCAACGAAAGTTGACGGGATATACGACAAAGATCCAAATAAATACGCCGATGCGGTAAAATACGACAATATATCGTACATAGAGGCAATAGAAAGGCGCTTGGCTGTTATGGATTCTACGGCGTTCTCGCTTTGCATGGACAACAAGATTCCGATTATAGTTTTTAATATGAACAAAGACGGAAACATCCGCCGCGCGATTGAGGGGGAAAGTATCGGGACGCTTGTAAAATAGGGTCGCAAAGGGTGTGTAAATTTCGGGGTGTGCGCAGCGGTTGCGAAGAAGCCCAAAAATAGAAAGAGGTTGCAATGGATATTCAGAGCGAAATGAAAAAGACCGAGTCCGCAATGGGTGCGGCGGTTGAGCATCTTTGTAGGGAATTCGACACGGTTCACACCGGCAAGGCTTCGCCGACTATGGTGGAGAATGTCATGGTTGAGGCGTACGGCACCACGTCGAGGTTGCGCGACATAGCGGCCATAACAACGCCCGACAGCAGCACTATACGCGTCCAGCCGTGGGATAAGAGCATTTTGAAAGACGTCGAAAAGGCCATATTGGCGGCAAACATAGGCTTTACTCCGGCCGTTATGGGCGACGCTGTGCGCTGCCCGATACCTGCGCTTTCCGGAGAACGCCGCACCGAGCTTGTTAAAATATGCCACGAGATGGCCGAGGGCGGAAGAGTGCGCCTCAGGACCATTAGGCGCGACGCGCTTGACGCGGCGAAGAAGGCGCAAAAGGCGTCGGCGATAACAGAGGACGAACTGAAGAAGTTTGAAAAAGAAATACAGGCGCTGACCGACAAATATTCCGCTCAGATAAACAAGCACCTTGAGAATAAGGAGAGAGACCTCAAGACGGTGTAGGCGTTTTTGTTGTTGGCGGCATGAAAAAGGGAGTGGCCAGGCGGGTGGTCGTTAAGGTCGGGACGGGCGTTCTCACAAGCGGGGTTGGCTGTCTCGACACGGTGAAGATGCGGGCCATATGCTCGCAGATAGCGGCGGCGCGCGAGACGGGAGTTGAAGTTGCGCTGGTCAGTTCCGGAGCCGTGGGCCTTGGAATGGGGCGTTTGGGCCTGAAGGCGCGCCCCAAGCAGATAAGGGCGGTTCAGAAGTGCGCGGCTGTGGGCCAGGGGATTTTAATACAGACCTGGGAGGAACTTTTTGAGCCCTATGGTCTGGTTGTGGCGCAGTTGCTTCTGACGCGGGACGACGTGGACAATATACAGAGGGCGAAGGCGCTCGGGGAACTCATCGACGAGTTGCTGCGCAACAGGATAATTCCGGTGGTAAATGAGAACGACAGCCTGAGCGCCGCCGAGCTGAATATTAAATTTGGCGACAACGACGTTTTGAGCGCTCTGGTTGCGACGCTTTGCAAGGCTACCGATTTGGTGATACTATCGACAGCCGCCGGCCTATTGAACAAGACCGGCGACGGAAAAATGGTAAAGGAGGTTGCGAAAGTCACGCCCGAGATACGCGCAATGGCCGCCGGCACGACAAGCGCTACGGCGGTTGGCGGAATGATAACGAAAATAAAGGCCGCAGAAATTGCGACAAGCGAAGGTTGCGGCGTTTATATAGCGGACGGGACAAGGCCGGATTCGCTGACAAAAATTCTTGAAGGGGAAAACCCTGGAACGCATTTTATTGCATGCGGGAAGTCGGCAAGCACAAAGAAGCGTTGGCTGGCGCACTTCGGCAGGAGCATAGGGAAGGTTTTTGTGGATGCAGGAGCGGCGGCGGCGATTCGCACAAAAGGCGGGTCTTTACTTTCGGCGGGGGTGAAGAGCTTTGCGGGAAAATTTCAGGCGGGGGCGCTTGTGGAGATTGTTGACATATCAAACGGAGACGTCGTGGCGCGCGGATTGGCGCAGGTAGATTGCGAATCTCTCGAGAGCGAATTGTCTAAAAAGGGTGAAAGAAAGCCCGTTATAGTTGTCCATAGGGACAACCTGGCGCTTGTTTAGGAAATATTTTTTATGGGTGGGTCCGATGTTGTTTGTTTAAGCCGTAGCGTAAAGGCGCTTTTATTGCCTTCGCACACTGATGTGTTGTTGGCGTCGGGCTCCAGTGTAAGAGTTTTGGGAATGCGCGGCGGCAAGTGCGCCCTAAGGGGAATTTTCGGGACGGTCCTCATAGACCCGGCGGACGCGTCGGGCTTGGGCCTGGAGGATTTTTCAAAAAAGTTGTGCAGGGCGGAGGTTCAAGCCGGCGGTGCCGGCGCCTCGCAGGAAGACGTAATTTCCCAAAAGCCCTCATTGGAGGACTTGTGGGAAGTTGCAAAAACCGTTTACGACCCCGAAATTCCCGTAAACATAGTGGACTTGGGCCTGGTTTATTGCATGGATTTAATTGAGGAAAACGGCGTCAACAAGGTTAAGGTGGATATGACCCTGACAGCCCCGGGCTGCGCAATGGGGCCGGCAATAGCGGCGGATTTGAAATATAAACTGGAGGCCTTGCCTTCGGTGGGAGAGGCCGTTGTAAACATAGTTTGGGAGCCGCCGTGGAACCAGGATATGATGACGCAAAACGCCCGCATGATTCTGGGGTTGGAGTAGCGGCGCGTTCTCTGGGCGGTTCCGGGCATTGAATTTTGTGCCTGTAAAATTTGTGCTTGGCACGGGGCGGAATAGTTTTAGACTTGGCGGGGTTGATAAATTTTAAATACAGATGAATATAAAAATTGCCATATCGTTGTTTTGCGTATTGCCGTTCTTTTTATGCGCCAAGGCGTCGGATACAAAAGCGCCTCCATCCGCGGGCGGCGGAGAGGCAATAGTTTTAAAGGGTAGCGATATTGTGGCTCCGGCAATAGGGGACGTTCTTAAGGAAACCGCAAAGAACGAGAACATTAAGCTTGTTTTGGATATGAAGGGAACGTATCCGCTGCTTAGGGAGGATTCGCCGGAAGATTTCGACATAGCGGTGGTTGCGGTGCCAAAGGGAATGAAGCTGCCCGGCGGGCTGGTGGCATTCCCATTTGCGTATCAGGCGGCAATTGTGGTGGTTAACGCGTCAAACCCTTTGGACGAAATATCGACGGACAGTCTGCGCAGAATTTATTCAAATGTGGGTACAAACAGAATTGAAACTTGGGATCAGGTTGGGGTGCGCTATGCGGGCCTTAGAAACATACTGCCGATGGTGACAAGCTACTCGGACGGCATATGCACGGAACTGTTTAAATATACGTGCCTTGACGGGGAAATCCTCGGAGAGTGGGTGGCGGTGATGAAAAATTCGTCGGCGGTGCTTTCCGACGTAAGGGTAAATAACTCCGCAATTGGCGTGGTGGGAAAGGTGTACGATAGAAATACTGTTAAAGTGTTGTCGGTTTCTGATTCCAAATCCGGGGGCAATTACAGATATGCGTTTCCCCCAAACCAGACTGCCATATTTAATGGAGACTATCCGCTGACTTTGAGTTTTTATGTAGTGTTAAAAAAGGACAAGGCAAAAAAGGTAAAGAAACTGGTGAATGTGTTGTTGGGAAAGGCCGTTGCGGATAAGCTGGATATGTCGGGTTTCTTTAGCGCGCCTTCGGAGTCGAGAAAAAAGTCGCTTTTCGAGCTTGACATCTTGTGACAAAACGACAGCATGGGCGAAAAAATTTGGTTGTGTTGCGGGCGTAGCTCAATTGGCAGAGCGTGACCTTGCCAAGGTCGAGGTTGTCGGTTCGAACCCGATCGCCCGCTCCAGAAATAAAAAAGTCCTTTCGGGGGCTTTTTTTTGTTTTTAGAGTGTGTGTCGCAAGCGCGGCCGTGATGTTGTTTTGGCAAATTTTTTGTTAGGGGTAAGGGGCTTTTTTAAGCGGATTCATTTGCCTGCTTTTTTAGCAGGCGCATTTGGCCCTGTTTTTTTGTGGGTCTTTGCTGATTGGAAATATTTGTCTGCTTAAAAAAACGGGCGGTATGGCGCATGTGTGGCTGGCCGTTTGCAGATGGGCGGCCACGGCATAGGGAATTTTTGCGGATTTTACGGCGTATGGAGCAGAAATTGACGTAGATTGCCGGCAAAGAGAGGCGGAATTGAAAGGGGCAAAAATTCTAATCCTGTGCGCGGCCGGAAGTTGTGAGCGTTAAAAATGGAGTTATTTGTGTATAGCGAAATTTGATTTTGGGGAAATGAAGTAAGATTTGTGGAATGACCATTCCGGAAATTTTGGAAGGGGTATTGCAGTGTCTCAACGGGTGGACGGGAAACTGCAGGGCGTTTGTGCGCGCGTTTAAGTGCTTTTGCAAGCCCTTTACAGCGCGGCTGTAAAAAGGTTTTAGCCGCGCAGGTCTTTGTGGGTCGCGACGGCATTTGACGGCGCGGAACAAGCTTCGGTTTCGGAATTCATCATGGACTGGTGGCTCACAAAAAGTAAGTGCCGTTGCGGAATAAACCTGATAGGGCTCAAGGCCTTTTGTGTCAATCGGCCGAAACTTCTCTTTCATTCCCGGCCCGCTTAAGTGAAATGCGACCTTGCGCCTAAGCGGATACAGCAAACTGCGCGCCGCAAATGTTTTCGACGCCATTCGGACGCGGGACATAAACACATTCGTTTTTGCGGCAGTCGAACAACACTTGCTTGGGCGTCCAAATTTGGACATTGTACGGAGTTGTAAAGGTTGCCCAGCGTTTCATGGAAATGTTATATGGTTTTTTCGTCCGCCATTTTCCGTCCGGTTTCTGTTGATTTGTGAAACTTTTGTGCGATATTCTAATTAAAGAAAGAAGAGAAGATGACCGAAGAACCCACAACCTTAATGAGCATATTGGACATTCTGATAAAGATTGTCGTATACGTTGGCGTTATGGGCGGCTTCATCTTATTTCTGTGTCTTCTCAACCGCTTGATTGACTACTTGATTGATGAGGGGAAGAAAAAATGCAAGGGGTACATTATATTCCCGTGGCTATAAGTGCATGCCTGAAGGCTGTTCATCCTTCCTCCGCTTTGGTGTTAAATTTTCAGCCATTTTTGCGCAATTTGAAAAGTTCGCCGTTCAGTTTTTTAAGATAGTTTTTGTCCACAAGCGCGGCGTTGGCGTCGAACACGCGGTCTATTGCGGGGGCGGCGAACAAAAGCCGCAAGGGCCACGAGTCCAATACACCCTTCCAGATTTCTTTCCGTTTTTGCGAATTCGGCGGCCGGCACATTTATCGAACTGAACACCAGGCCGTCCATTTTTTTGATTTCCGCGTTTATGGCTTAGTTTCGCAGCCGATTTTTGAAATTCGCAGATTTGCGCCGCCGTATCTACGGAAATGTTGTGGGTTTTTTCGTCCGCCATAACCGCGCGATTCCTGTTGAGTTGCGAAATTTTTGTGCGGTATTCTAATTAAAGAAAGAAACGAAGATGGCCGAGGAACCCACAAGCTTAATTAGCGTATTGGACATTCTGATAAAGATTGTCGTATACGTTGGCGTTATGGGCGGCTTCATCTTCTTTCTGTGTCTGATAGACGTCTTGTGGAAAAAGTTTAAGAGTTATGGAATGGTTGAAGGGGATAGCACCTTTATCGGAGATAGAGAACACCGTTGGTTGAAATAACTTTTCCTTCCCCTTCATTCCTGAACCTCCCTCAATTCGGTATTGGACCGGTTGGGGAATTTTTCATCCATAAAGGCGGCTTGGCGTTGGAAATTTCCATTGTTTCCGCCATTTTTCGTTTCCAGAATCAACTTTTAGGTATCATCGGCGGGCAGTTCCTTGGGGGTGGAATGCGTTTGCGAAGGGGCAACTTTTTAAGGGTGAAAATTTTTGTGGAAATAAGATTAAAAGGTGTTTTACTTAATCGGAATTTTAAGGATTAAAGCGCCGCTGAGTGGCGGCGGTTGGTTTGGCAGTTTTACACATTATTTCCATGGCTACACTTAAATTCGCAGTTTTGCCCGGGGACGGAATCGGGCCAGAAGTTATGGACGCCGCACTCGGCGTTCTGAAAGCCGCGTGCAAAAAGCACGGAGACGAACTTGACTACACCGTGGCGGCGGTTGGCGGGGCGGGCATCGACAAGTTTGGCAAGGCCTTGCCCGATTGCACGCTTGAGGCTTGCAAGAAGGCCGACGCAATACTCTTTGGTTCTGTGGGCGGCCCCAAGTGGGAAAAATTGCCGCCGGCGGAACAGCCGGAAAGGGCGGCGCTGCTGCCGCTGCGCAAGGCATTTAAGCTATTTGCAAACATACGCCCAGGGCTCCTCTACGCCGACATAGCCGGCGCTTCCCCGCTGAAGTCGGAACGCATTCCCAACGGCATAGACATTGTGTGCATACGCGAGCTTACCGGGGGCATATATTTTGGGGAAAAGAAAACGTGGACGCAACCCGACGGCGAAATAGCCGCCTGCGACGTTATGCAGTACCGCACAAGCGAAATATGCCGCATAGCCGAGGTTGCCGCAAAAACCGCCATGGCGCGCGGAAAAAAAGTGTGCTCCATAGACAAGGCGAACGTGCTTGAGACGTCGGTTCTCTGGAGAAAAACGGTGACGGAATTTTTTGCGAAAAACTATCCGGAAATATCGCTTTCCCACATGTATGTCGACAATGCCGCCATGCAGTTGGCGAGGGATCCAAACCAGTTCGACGTGTTCTTTACCGAAAACATGTTCGGAGACATTCTAAGCGACGAAATGGCCGTTATATGCGGTTCTTTGGGCATGTTGTGCAGCGCGTCCATAGGCGACATAAAGAACTCGATAGGGCAGAAATTCGGGCTTTACGAGCCCGCTGGCGGAAGCGCGCCCGACATAGCTGGCACAAACAAGGCGAATCCGTGCGCCCAGATACTTTCGGCTGCTTTGATGTTGCGCCATTCGTTTGGGCGCGACGAAACCGCCCGCGAGATTGAGGCTGCCGTTCGCAAGACTGTTTGCGGAGGCGTCAGAACCGCGGATATTGCTTTCGGGGGCGAGAGCGTGGGAACTTTGGAGATGGCAAAGGCGGTGGAGGCAAACTTGTAGGGAAAGCCGTGGAGTTTTATCCGCTGCTGGAAGCTTGCGGAAGCGCGGGGGCGCTAAAAATCCTTTCAGGAGGGCCGGTTGCATGCGGCATTAGCCGCAAAGTGCGCCGCCGAAAAAATTAGTGGAATATTTGATATGACATCTGCCGAAATCAGAAAGAGCTTTTTGGAATTTTTCAGCAACAAGGGGCATACTTTGGTCCCTTCGGCTTCGCTGATGCCCACATCGCCGAACCTATTGTTTACGAATGCGGGCATGAACCAGTTTGTTCCGTATTTTCTCGGAGACGAGAAAAGCCCGTTCCTGAGGGCGGCGGATACGCAAAAATGCATAAGGGCCGGCGGCAAGCACAACGACCTTGAAGACGTGGGTTTCGACACTTACCACCACACGTTCTTCGAGATGCTTGGAAACTGGTCTTTCGGCGACTATTTCAAAAAAGAGGCCATAAGTTTTGCGTGGGAGTTGCTCACTAAAGTTTGGAAATTCCCGAAAGAGCGCCTTTATGCGACGGTGTACGAACCCGGCGAGGGCGAGCCTTCGGAATTCGACGCGGAGGCGTATTCCTATTGGGAAAAAATCTTTTTGGACGAGGGCATGGACCCTTTGGTGCACATTAAAAAGTGCGGCAAAAAGGACAATTTTTGGATGATGGGAGAGACCGGCCCTTGCGGCCCGTGCTCGGAGATCCACATGGATTTGACGCTTGAGGGCGATACAAAGGGAAGCCTTGTGAATGCGGGATCCGCGTTTTGCATAGAGATTTGGAACCTTGTATTCATGCAGTTTAACGCCGAGCCCGACGGGAGCTTTGTTCCGCTGAAAAGCAAGAATATCGATACCGGCATGGGGCTTGAGCGCGTTGCCGGGATAATGGCAACCACTAAGAATTTCACGGACTTTTCAAAGCTTGCGTCGAATTACGACAGCGACTTGTTCACCGACATATTCGAGCACATTTCCCACATGTCGGGGAAGTCGTATTGCGGCACTCTTCCGCGCGACCCGCGCGACATGTCCGCGCAGGAGCTGACTGACTGCGTATTCAGGGTTCTTGCCGACCACATACGCACGCTCACATTTTCGATAGCCGACGGAATCATACCCGGCAACGAAGGGCGCAACTACGTCCTCAGGCGGATATTGCGCCGGGCCGTAATGTACGGGAAACGCCTTGGGCTGCACGACGGGTTTTTCTCGCGCTTGGCGGAGCCCGTCATAGCAAAAATGAGCCCGGTGTTCCCGGAGCTGGCCGAGCAGCGCAAAGCGATAATAAAGACCATCGAGAGCGAGGAGAGAAGTTTTGCCAAGACCATAGACAAAGGGCTTCAGTTGCTGGACCACATCTCCGTAAACGAAAGCGGGATTTCTGGAGAGCAGGCCTTCATATTGTACGACCGCTACGGGTTCCCGCTGGACCTGACGGAGTTGATTGCCCGCGAGCGCAATTTGCCGGTTGACGTAAAGGGCTTTGAGGCCGAGATGCAGAAGCAGCGCGAGCGCGCGCGCAGGTCGCAAAACAAGAAGATAATATCAGTCTCCGACGCCGTAGAGCTTGAGCACGCCACCCAGTTTGTGGGCTACAACTCCGACAATCTTTCGGATTTTAAAACCAGCATAAGCGCCATAGTCAAGGACGACGAATGCGACTATGTGATACTTCCCCAGACGCCGTTTTACGCGGAGAAGGGCGGTCAGGTAGGCGATACGGGATACATAGAGGCGGCGGGTGTGGCGCACGAGGTTTTCGACACCAAAATAGACGCGGCCGGCAGGGTGCTCCACAAGGTCAGAAAAGATGTGTTTAAGCCGACCGATGTCGGGGCGGAAGTGACAGTTGGCGTTGATGTGTTCCGCAGGCGCGCGATACAGAGGCACCATACGGCCACGCATATACTGCACTGGGCAATGCGCCAGGTTTTGGGCGCAAGTGTTCGGCAGGCGGGTTCGTATGTGGATCCCGACAGGCTGCGTTTCGACTTTACATACTACGAGGCGCCAACCCAGGAGCAGCTGAAGCAGATAGAGACGCTCGCCAACCGCAAGATTATGGAAAACGCCCCCATAACTTGGCGGGAGCTGCCGTATCTCGAGGTTCCAAAGACTTGCATGGCGCTGTTTTCGGAAAAGTACGGCGCGGTTGTGAGGATAGTGGAGATGGGTTCTTTCAGCCAGGAGCTTTGCGCGGGAACGCATGCGTCGAGCACGGGAGAATTGGGGCTGTTGAAAATACTCAGCGAGAGTTCAATATCCGCCGGCACAAGGCGCATAGAGGCAGTAGCCGGCACCGCCGCCCTCGAAAGGGTGGAATTTATGCAGGCTGCGCTGTCGAATGTCTCAAGGAAGCTGTCGTGCAAGCCGGAGGAGGCCGCGGACAGGGTTGAAAAGCTCATACAGGCAAAGGCCGAGAGCGAGAGGGAATTGAAGGCTTTTAAGAGGGAGAGCGCCGGAAGGCTCGCCGACGACATAGCGGGTGGCGCTTTTGAGCGGAACGGCATTCCGGTGATGGCTGCCATTGTTGACGGCATGGACGCGGGCGCCATGCGCGATTTGGCGGTAAGCGTAAGCAAGAAACGCCCGGGAGGGGTGGTTGTGCTTGCGTCGAAATCGTCCGGCAAGGCGGCGGTAATAGCGCTGTGTTCTCCGGAGGCGGTTTCGGCGGGAATGAAGGCGGGAGACATAATACGCGCGATAGCGGCGGATATGGATGGACGCGGGGGCGGAAAACCGGATTACGCGCAGGGCGGCGGTTCCGCGGACAAGCTTGACGGCGCCTTTGAGCGTTTCCGCAGTGGCAATTAAAAATTACGCGCATTTTGCGACGGGAAAGATTCTTGGGTAATGTATTTAAAACAGGTCATAATAGACGGCTTTAAGAGTTTTGCCGATAAGACTCCGTTGGATCTTACGCCGGGGATCACCTGTATTGTCGGGCCGAACGGCTGCGGAAAAAGCAACATTGTGGACGCCATTCGCTGGGTCTTGGGGGAACAGAGCGCCAAGGCCTTGCGCGGCGGAAAAATGCAAGATGTCATATTTCAGGGCACCGAGGGGCGGAAGCCTCTGC
Source organism: uncultured Verrucomicrobiota bacterium (assembly GCA_949287395.1). GTDB lineage: Bacteria > Verrucomicrobiota > Verrucomicrobiia > Opitutales > Intestinicryptomonadaceae > Merdousia. Next base: position 13,999 of record CASEFZ010000058.1, on the reverse strand, counting down.
AGTTTTGTTCAGTCACTCTGCGTTTTTCCGACTGCGAAAAGCAGCTGGGGACGAATTTTAACGAGGTTGAAATAACGCGCAAAGTTAGCAGGGACGGCGGCGGAGAATATTATATAAACGGAAGGGTCTCGCGGCTGAAGGACATTCAGAGCCTGTTTATGGATACGGGTGTGGGACGGGTGTCGTATTCGTTCATGGTGCAGGGGCAGATAGACCAGATTTTGTCTTCAAACCCCGGGGAGAGGCGCTCGATTTTCGAGGAGGCAGCGGGAATAACGAAGTACAAGACGCAGAGGCGCGAGGCGCTTAACAAGCTTGCCCTTGTGGAGCAGAACTTGGCGCGCGCCACCGACAGAATGGACGAGATAGGGCGCCAGATTGGCACCTTGAAGCGCCAGGCGGCGAAAGCGTTGCGCTACAAGCGCATAAGCCACAGGCTGAGGCACCTTGACATAGCGTTTAATGCCAAGACCCACGCGCAGTTGAGCGAGTCGCTCTCCAAGGACGACGAGGGCCTGAGGGAGGTTTCGGCGCAGATACTGGATTTGACGCAGAAGTTGTCGGCGCAGGAGGAGGAGCTCTCTGGAATGCGCACGAAGAGGGCCGAGATAATGATGTCGCTTGAGCAAATGCGCCAGGCTGCGGGGGAAATTCGGTCCCAGAAGGAGAGCGCGCAGCGCAATTCGGAGTTTGCGGACGTAAGGAAAAGGGATCTTGAAGAGCGCGTTGGGCAGATAAACCGGGAGCTGGAGTCTCTGACAGAACAAATAGCCTCGCTTGAGGGCAAAGCCAGCGGCGATGCGGAGGTTAAGAGGGCACAGATGGAGCTTGTGTCGAGTTCCGACGAGGCGTTTAGGTTGCGCAATCAAGAGCTTGAGCAGACGCAGGAGGAACTTGACCGGGCTGAAGCCGAGCTTTCGCGGGCCAGGCAAGACAGCCTTATGGCTGAGGGCGCCGTCACTAAGCTTAGGGTTAGGTGCACTTCTCTCGAGGTGGATTTAAAGTCTTACCAGGTGCGCCACGCGGCGCTGACGGACTACATATACCAGGTTGGAGAGGAAAAACTTTCCGTGCAGAGGCGCATAGACGAGGTAAGAAGCGCGCTTTCCGGCGCGGACGAGAGGCTGCACCGGGCGGAAGCGGAGGTTCTTGAGGCAAAAGAGAACGCCGATGCGATGCGTTCGCGCTACAGGGACTTGCAGTCGGAAATCCAGCAAATGGACAGGCGCCTTGCCAGCAAGAGCGCGAAGTTGAGTTTGCTGAACGATTTTCAGAACAGGCTGGAGGGTTTTTCCGACGGTGTTAAGGCCGTTTTAAAAGGTTCCCTTGCAGACTTGGTTCCGGCGGGGGAGGCGAAAGTTATAAGCCAGAGCGCGGAGGTTGACGAGGAATGGGCTGAGGCGTTTGAGGCGCTGCTTGGTTCGGCGCTTGATGCGCTTTCCATTCCTGACGAATCGAAGCTAAGGCAGGTTGCGCAGCGCCTAAGAAGCCAGGCTCTCGGAAAGGCGTGTTTGAGGGCTTGCGGAATGGATTTTGGCGCGCCGAATGCAGCGGCGCCGGAAGGTGCCGTGCTTTGCTCGGACATTGTCAGGAGCGCGGACGCGGATATGCAAAAAGCCCTCAAGGGGCTTGTGGGAGGTTGCTATTTTTGCGAGGACGTTTTTGATTTTGCCAAATATGCGTCGGAGCACCCGGAATTTAGGTTCTTTGCGGCGGTGGACAGAAATTTGAACGTTGTTGACGCGCGCGGGATTTTTTATACGGCTTCGGTGGAGAGCCGCGACACGGAGAGCAGTTTTATACTCCGCGGGCGCGAGATAAGGCGCCTGAAGGACGAGATAGACTTGGACAACAACTCCCTGACGGAGCTGAACGAGCGCGCAATGCAAATGCAGGCGCAGCTGACCCAGCAGGAGCAGTCAATAGAGGACGGCAGGAGGGCGGCCGACGAGATACGCAGGGAGATGGCGTCGATGAATGCGCAGATAGCGTCGGCTGAGCAGTCGCTGGCGGAGAAGGACGCAGATTTGGCCCGGAAGAACGCGGAGCTGGGGCAGATGGAAAATTCGCGCTTTGAGGCGCAGGACAGGCTTGATGCGGCAGCCAAAGAGCTTCAGGAGGCCGAAGCCAAGATAGCGGATTCGCGCAAAGAGGCGGCGCTGTGCGAGGAAAAGATTGCGAGATTGCGCGCGGAAAAAGACACTAAAAACGCCGCGGCGGCGGACGCGCGCCTGGACTTGGCGCAAAAGAGGTCTATGCTTGAGAGCCTTGAGCGCGGCCTTGGGGAAATTCTTCAACAGCGCGAGGAAGCGGGTGTCTTGACGGAGCGCAGGCGCGGGGAATTGCAAGCAATAGCATCGCAAATGGAGGAGCTTGACAGGCAGAGGGAAAGCGAGGCCGAGCGCGCAAAGTCTCTGGCCGCAACACTCGAGGCGGGCCAGGCGCAGATAGAGGAGCGAGGCAGGGAACTTTCCGAGTGCGAGGGCGCGCTTTCCGAGTTTGAGGCGGTCTTGAGCGGCAATAGGGAATCTCTAATGAAGGCCAATTCGCTCAAGGGAGATTTCGATGTGCGCGCGGCAAAATTGCGTTCAAGGCTCGACTACATATCGGAGAGAATAACGGCCGATTACGATGTGGACCTGTCTTGTGTGGATTGGCGCATGGAATTGTGGAAGGCGGACGAGGAATTCCAAACAAGCGTCAAGCTGGACGACATATCCGAGGCCGACGATATACAGGTTAAGCCAAAGCGCGCCAGGGGAGAGCCCACCGAGGACGACATGCGCGCCCTTTCTGAAACCGATATGGAGCAGGTTGAGGATGAGGTGCGCCGCCTCAGGGAAAAAATAGCGTCGATGGGGCCGGTAAATTTGGTGGCCATAGAGGAGTACGCCGAGTTGAAGGAGCGCTACGATTTTCTCAAGACGCAGACGGACGATTTGTGGACGTCGAAAAATGCGCTTGTAGCGGATATAGACGAGATAAACGCCACTTCACAGGACATGTTCTCGCAGACTTTCGAGCAAATAAGGAAGAACTTTTCCTTCACGTTTTCAAAAGTCTTTGGAGGCGGGGCCGCCGATCTTAAGCTTGTGGAGGGCGAGGACGTTCTCGATAGCGGCATAGAGATAGTGGCGCGGCCCCCGGGAACTATGTTGAAAAGCCTTTCGCTCTTGTCGGGCGGCCAGAGAACAATGACGGCGGTGGCGCTGCTCTTTGCAATATACATGGTTAAGCCAAGTCCGTTCTGCGTGTTGGACGAGCTTGACGCCCCGCTTGACGACGCGAATATAGGCCGGTATACGGATCTGCTGAAAGAGTTTACGCGATACTCTCAGTTCCTTGTGATATCGCACAACAAGCGCACTGTGAGCGCCGCGAATACGATATACGGCGTGACCATGCAGGAGCGCGGAGTCACAAGGCTTATATCTGTGCGCTTTAACGACGAAAACGCGCAGGGAAATTCTGAGGGAAGCGGCCAGGAGCGCTCGCTAAATCTTGCAAGGTAGGGCGTGGCTTTTTGCGGGTGCCAGCCTTGATTGGGCTGTTTTTACGCCGAAATGCAGCTTGCAGGGCTTGGGGCGCGCCCTTAAACCCACGGGCGCGGCCAGGGCCTTTGGGCGCATTGCGAAAGTTAATGGGCGGTTCTTATTTTGGAAATGGGGAATTTTGCAAAGGACATTTTTAAGAAATGCCGCGCTATTCTAAACAAATTTGCGCGGCCCATTTTCCCAAAACGTACGGAACGCGTGCGCATTGGCAAAATGGGCGAAGGCATTGCGGTAAAATTTCTAAAGGGCAAGGGAATGCGGGTGCTCGCAAGAAATTACAGGCACGGACATGACGAAATAGACGTGGTTGCGCTCGAGGAGAAAATACTGGTTTTTGTCGAGGTAAAAACGCGCGCCGCTTCCAATTTAGTTCCGGGGTACTATGCGGCGGTATCCGGCAGAAAGCGCGCAGCAATAAAGCGTTGCGCAAGGGCGTATTTGTCGTCGCTTAGGGTCAAGCCTGCGATGGTCAGGTACGATGTTGTTGAGGTTGACCTGCCAAAGGGCTCCGAAGCAAAACTCGATGGGAAATCTGCGGTGGTGCGCCACTATGCGGGCGCGTGCGAGTTGGGGATATTTTAGCGGCGCCGCCTTCGTCTTGGGCGCGCAAGGCACCGCGCCGCTTGAAAATTCCAGCCGCAACAAACCTAAAAAAACGCCTCCGCAGGCTTGCTAAAAATCGCCTTATTTAAAGAGGGCGTAAAATGTTTGAAAAACGGAGATTTTGATTTTTTAGGAAGGCAAAGATAGGCGGAGGTTTTTAGACAAGAAGTTTGTCGCGCATGGCAATTTCGTTAAACCCCATAAAAATATCGCTGCGGTTGACAACGCCGTAAAATTTTTTGTCTTTTGAAACTATTGGCAGAGATTCGCACTCCATGTGCTCGGCGAAAACCCCTATGCCTTCAAGCAGGCTCATTTCCGGCCGCAATGCCGGAATGTCTGTGCGCATGATGTCGTCGGCTATGACATTTCCCAAAAGGACATTGGAGCGCATGAATCCAAGGACATCGCGCTGCAATATGGCGCCCGCATATCTTCCGCTTCTGCTGACAACGTAAACGGCGTATTCGGGTTTTTTTATGAAAATTTTTGCTATTTGGGCAAACAGCGTGGTTGAAGAAACCGTATCGGAGGTCTTTCTGAATATATCCCCAATTTTTACGTCTTTAAGGGGCATATTGAAGGCAGTCTTGATGCCTTTTGCAGCCGATGCCGCATACATAGACTTTGTGGCCAAAACCTTCGACATTCCGTACGAGGCCAACACCCCTATTATCAGCGGGAAAATCAACCTGCCCGCCATTGTAAATTCAATCACAAGAATAAGGGAGGTCACCGGAGCCGCCGCAGCCGTCGTAAAGAACGAGGCCATTCCCAAAAGTGAAAAACCTATTATTTCCTCTTCTCCCAGGGGCACGCCCATAGCCAGCAGCACGTGCGCAAACAGAAAACCGGATATTCCTCCGATGGTCAAGCTTGGGGTAAGCACGCCGCCAACGGCGCCCATTCCAAAAAATAGGGCTACCGAAAACACTTTTAGAAATAGCAGCAGAAGAATTGTATCGGGGGTGAAATTCATCGACACAATTCCCCTTATTATGTGCGCGCCGTTGCCTACAACTTCCGGATACCAAACCGAGATTATCCCGACACCCACTCCCGCCGCAACAAGTCTAAGCGGCAGCCATTCGGCCTTTCCATTCAGAGCCGAACGCATCTTTGATAGCAAAATCAGCCACAAGTTGGCCAGCAGAGAAGCGCATATTCCAAGAATGGCCGCGTATGCGGCCATGGATAAATCCATGTCGATGTGCGCCGCGGCGAACTCGTACAGTGGCGAGGTGTCAACCAGTGCCATCATTGTGAGATAGCTTGCGCAACTTGCGACAAGCAGCGGGGCCAGCATGTCTATTGCCATAACCCCTATTACAATTTCGCAAACAAACAGCCCGCCTGCAAGCGGCGTGTGAAAGACCGCCGCCAAAGCCCCGGAAGCAGCGCATGCAATAAAAAGCCTGAGCCTGGGCATTGACATTCTTATTCTGCGCCCAAAGGCCGACGCAAATACCGCGGCGGTTTGCACAAGCGGGCCTTCCCGCCCTATAGAGGCTCCAGAACCTATTGTAACAATTGCGGCAAGGCTTCTCAGAAGGTTCGCCCTGACAGGTATGTATCCGTCGCCTATTGATAATGCTTCCATGTAGGGCGTGGCGCGGTTGCGTATTTTTTTTGATGCGTACAAAAGTATGAGCCCCGCCACAAGGCCGCCTATTGAAAGCGACATTACGCGCCTCCAAGGCTCAACCTCCGCGAAACTTGCAACTATGCGCCCCGCGCCGGACGATGTCAGCGCAAAGAGTATCCACTTTGTTGCGGCTTGAAAACACATTGCAACCAGCGCCGCAAACGCCCCCGCCAAAATGGCATAGAAATATAACCCCGCGCGCCCCCTTAAATTGAAGCGTCCCCTAAGGTAAAATACTGTCCGTACAAGCCATCTCACGGCGGGCAGGCGTTAGACTTATAACATTTTTATGTCGCGCAATATTTGCTCGGCGGTTGCTTGGGAGAGGTTGCCGGCATATCCTTTTTTCCACTTTATTATTTTTTGGAGAAGCGACAGGTACGAGGCAACGCTCTTCCTGTCCACGCCTATCAGAAATATAAGGTGCGCCTTTTTCCCGCTCTCGGGCCAGTCAACGCCGTCTTTGCTGACGCCTATGACGACAATTTCATTTTTAAGGCCGTCTATTCTTCCATGCGGAGCTGCCAGGCCTCCTTCAAGGTAGGTTGAGGCCGTATCTTCCCTCAAATAGACGGCCTCCTTTAGGGCCTCAAGCTTATCGCCATCCAAAACACCGGCAAGCTCGGCAAACATTTGCTCCAAACATTCCGCCTGATCGTCAAAGCCCTTTAAATCGACTGCCTTTATAAATGCCATTGCCTAAGATTATTGCAAGATTTGCTTTCGCGTCAAGCGTTGTCGCCAAAATTTCGCGCTTAAAAAGCGTTGTCGCACTGCTGATGCTTATGGGATTGGCGAAAAAATGTCGCGTTTACAAGAGCTATCAATCTGCATTCCAAAACTTTTGCAGGCGTAAGCGGGCGTTGGATTGGCCCTGTTTTGTGGCGGAATCATTCGGCTGTTGCACATGTTCCCGGTATGGCGTCATTCCTTGCAAAGTTCGGCAATCTTATCGCCGGCAAATGAAATTCCCGGTTGCGTTTGCTGGCAGCCCAAACTTTTTTGCTTATTAGGCAATCGCTCTGGTTGTTGCCTTGCGCGTTCTTTTACCTGCCCGCCGCATTGCTTCCATTGTTTGGCAATTTGGGCAATTGTCTGTTAAACGTGTACGCGTGCTTGAATAGTGTGGGTGTTGGTTGATTGAAAAATTTTTATCATTCCGGCGGTCGCGATGCCACGCGAATTTTTTAGGGCTTTGCTAATCTCTATTTTGTATTCTGCAATCTTTGCCGCTAATTGCTGTTTGCCGGATAGCTTGTGGACGGAAAGTAAAACGCATTTTCAAAAGCGTGGAAGGAAGGCAAAATAACGCCAAATAAAAAAGCCGCCCCGGCAACGGCACGCAGGCCGATTACAGGCGACTTTCAAAGTGGGGTGGCTAACGAGGCTCGAACTCGTGACCCGCGGAACCACAATCCGCTGCTCTACCAACTGAGCTACAGCCACCATTTTTTTTAATGGGGGGTAAGTGAATTTTTTTTGAGAATAAAGTCAAGCCGATTTGGAATCTTTATTCCCTCCACCCAATTTTATGGGTTAATTTTTTGCCCGCCTTTCCTTTTTGACTCCCAAAATTGCCCGCCATATGGAATTTCATTTATGTGCGCAAAAATGTGCATTTTATTTTGTCTATGACTTGGAAGGGTCAAGTTTTGCGGTTTCGCAAATGTTTTCAATGCGGCTGAAAGCCCAACCGCATTGGGGAAGTTTTGAGCATGGGCCTGTGCCGCGCCTGCGCAGGCGGCTGCAAAATTTCCAACAAATTGACACTTATGCGCGCGGCGAAACCTGCAATGTTAGACAGGCCGTTGCGGATAAATTCAAAACGTTTTTTGCAAAGTGCCCCATTGTGTGTGGCAGGCGCTATTGACCGACTGTTTGGTTGTCATTGCCTTCAAAGCCATGTTGCCAGATCTTGCCTTTATGCGCCTTTTTCAGCGTTAATACACAGTGCGCAATGGTAATTAATGTTGTGAGGCAAACAATTGAAAGGGCCAATGCCGGGCTTATTTTCAAAAAACCATTAGGTTCGGGAATATCCGCTAATTTTGTTGAAAGTGCAAAATATAGCATTTCCGCATGTACTACCGCCATGGCCGCGGAGAGCGCAAATATCGCAAGCGCCCCAGTTTGCATACGGCCGCGCCTTATTTGTATGTGCGCTGCGCGCCCCGCTATGTAGGATATCGCTATTCCCGCAATAAGCATCAATTTTATATTGCCAAGCCTTGGGACAGCCGACGCGAAAGCCAGAAAGTATATCACAATACCGGCAAGCATAAAACTTATGCACCTGGCGCAATACTTTGCGCAATATTCGGGTTCCCCCGGCAAAAACGCAAAAAACAGCGCGCCTTCAACCATGAAAAATAGGCAGCAAAGAAGCGCCGCGGCCGCCGGAAGCGGTGAAAGGGCGCATGCGGAAAACTGGCTGGCGCCAAGAGCGGACGTGGGCGCCATGAGACTTAGGAATATTTCGCCAAACAGATACCCGGCGCTTGCCGAAAAAAGAATAGATGCGAAAGCAATAATTATCAGACTTGCCCTTGAGACAGAAGCATGGGCGTTCAATCCCGCAAATTTGGCTGCCGCAATCCATATAATTAGGCATGCAAAGCATATCGAGGCGCAGAGTTCAAGGCGTGGAGAGATTTCAAGGCCCAATGAGACAAAAAGTGCGCCTACCGCCAGCAGTGCGTTGAGGAAACAGGCCGTGCATGCCGTCCAGAGGCCCGCGGCCGTTTTTACGCAGAGCAGACTGAATCCTTTACGTCCCGAAAATAGAGAGTTTATTCCGGGGCCGACAATCAAGCCGCCCATGCAGACAAACAAGCAGAGGCAGAACAGGGCAACAAAACTAAGCAGTATTTGCAATATGTCCATATAAAAAAGGCTAAAGCGCTCAAAATAGGCGCAGGGGCGCCACGCGTTTTTATGCACAAATAGGATACTTTAAGATTTAAATAGGCAATCTTTTTAGATTGGGAATGAATTTTAATCTGTCCGGTATTTACGGGCTTACCCGATTCTTGCGCCGTGCCCCCCATTGGGGCATGTGAGAAATTCTAACCGCGCGTGTTTTTCCAGATTTATTTCCAAACTTCGAAATGCTGGATAAGCTTAATGCGCGCAAGCCCGGGACGGTGATTTTGCGATGTGCGTCTTGTCTAAGGGGGAATCATTTTTTAGCGGGTATTTTACACTCTGCCGCCGCGTGTTTTATCCTGCGGGAATGACTTTGTTTTGGGAAAGTTTTTTCATTCCGCTGCCGTGTCCCAAAATACAGGCGGGGCGCGGGATTTTAGATTTATCAAATGCTGTGGGAGCGGCCTTTTACTTTTGCAAGTGGGATTCGATAGCGTTTTTTGTCAGAACTCCTGTTTGTTGGGCGTTAATTTTATAAAAATGGACGCTTTGTAAAACCTATGGAATGCGGAGATTCTTACGATAGTGCGGGTTTACCCTGACAGCGTTGCTGTTGGAGTTTGCGGGGCGCAATTAAATATTGCGCGAATCCGCGGGTCTCCGGCAGGCGCTGTTTTTGCGCAAACGTGGAATTAAAGATGCCGGGTAATGCAGGTGTTAGTTTTTTGCCAACTTTGGCGGAACCTATTAGTTGCGGAGACTAAAGCCGTTTTTTGCGGCATAGAATATGCGCAATTTAGAATTTTACTTGCCGATTTGCGCATTTAGCCAAAATTGCCTCAAAATTCGGATACGATTGGCGGGCATGGAAAATTATTTTCCCGCCAAAAAAGGGAGCTTTTTGCGCGTTTCGCAAAAAAAGAACTTTTTAATTTGTGATTTTATAAAAATGCCTCACACTAAGATGCGACTTTTTATGAATTACGCGATAGGCATAGACATAGGTGGCACCAATACGAAACTTGGCGCCGTGGACGAGAAGGGCAATGTTTTTGAACACCACGAGTTCAAAACAACCGATTACGGTGATTTTGCCTCCTACATGCATGCCCTCGAGCTGGCTATTGGAGAGCTTTGCGCAAAGATACCGTCCGCCGACAAATGCGTCGGGATAGGCATAGGCGCGCCCAATGGGAACTATTACAAGGGCACCATAGAGTTTGCGCCCAATCTTCCCTTTGGTGAGTCGGCGCCAATAGTCGAGGCGTTGAGAATGGTGTTTGGCTACAAGCACATATATTTGAGCAACGACGCCAACGCCGCGGCTCTCGGCGAGAAAATTTACGGCGGCGGGAGAAATTTGGACCATTTCATAGTGATCACCCTCGGCACGGGTTTGGGGTCTGGGATAATTGTCGACGGTAAGCTGCTTTTGGGGGCGGACGGATTTGCCGGAGAGCTTGGGCATGTTTGCGCGGTTCCGAACGGGCGCGTTTGCGGATGCGGGAAGCGCGGATGCCTAGAGGCTTATGTTTCGGCCACAGGGATAAAGCGCACGTTTTTGGAGATGTTGTCCAAGTACAACGGGGTTTCCAGCATATCGAATTTGACCTATTCAGAGCTTGACGCCAAGATTATAGAGGATGCCGCAAAGGCCGGCGACATAGCCGCCAAGGAAACCTACGAAATAACCGGCGCGCTTCTTGGGCGTTGCCTTGCTGATTTTGTGTGTTTTTCAAGGCCGTCGGCGATATTTTTATTCGGCGGGCCGGTCAAGAGCGGAGAGCTTATATTTGCGCCTACGCGCAGGGCTCTTGACGAGAATTCCATGCCGGTATTTAAGGGGAAGGTGAAGGTTTTGCCTTCGGAGCTTCCCGCAAGCGACGCCGCCATTTTGGGCGCTTCCGCCATGGTTTGGCATGCGATAGAGTTGGAGGCGTAGCCCGTTTTTTGCGGGTGCTTCCGCCTTTAAACTTTTTGTGCTTGGAGGCGTTTGTTGACGGTTGGGTCTTATTGTGCCGCCTGTCGGCGGCGTGCGGGTTTTGTTTTATTGCGCTTGTAGGGCAGCGCTGTTTTTGCGGGTGTATTCCATGCGCGGCAAGGGGAAATCTTGGGAGTGGGGAATCCGTTTTTTTGTTGACGCGCGCGGGAATTGGTGATTTCATCCTTGGTTGTTAAACCTTTTGCGGTGTTTAATTAACTCAAACAGAAAGTTGATATGATGGATAGAAGAAGTTTTGTTAATTTGGGCTCCATAGCGGGGACGGCGGCTGTGCAGCCGAAGATGACCTTTGCGGCGGTAAAGGGAAGCGACACAATAAAGGTTGGTTTGGGAGGCTGCGGCGGGCGCGGAACGGGCGCTTTTGCCAATATGGCGACTGCCGACAAGAACATTAAGCTTGTTGCTGTTGCGGATCTTTTTGAAGACCGCGCAAAGAACGCCCCCGACCGCATCAAGGGCGCGATGAAGCGCGCGAAGATAGACGACGCGGACATAGAAAAAATAGTGGAGGCCGACAAGGTTAAGAAGTTTAGCGGGTTCGACGGGGTTGACCAGCTTGTAAAGGAGGATGTTGACCTTGTAATAGACGCCACACCCCCAATTTTCAGAACTCCGCATTTTGAGAAAATAGTGGCCGCCGGGAAACATGCCTTCCTTGAAAAGCCCGCTGCTGTCGATATTACGCAGGCGCGCAAGATGTACCAGCTTGCGGACGAGGCTGACAAGAAGGGCCTGACCGTTGTCTGCGGCAACCAGAGGCGCTATGCCGACAATTATTGCGAGATGGTAAAGCGCATACAGGACGGCGAATTTGGGGAGCCCGTTGCGATGGAATGCTATTGGAACGCGGGGTATTATGTTGGCGGATACAATATTGACAACCTCAAGTTGGACATCAACTCCATAGAGTATCAGATCCGCAAGTGGGGCGCGTTTATATGGACTTCCGGAGACCATATTGTAGAGCAGCATGTCCACAACATAGACGTTCTGATGTGGGTGTTGGGCGACAACAGATTCCCGGAGGATCTGCGCGGCCTGGGCGGACGTTCGAACGATCTTGAAGCGCCCAAGCATGGCGACCGTTTCAGCCATTTCCAGATAGACTACAACATGGGCAAGGGGCTCAGAATGCAGAGCTATTGCCAGCAGGATCCCGGGGCGTCGGGCGACGTAAGCGAAAGGGTTTTGCTTTCCAAGGGCGTGATAGCCAACATGGGCAGAAACTTTGTGGACGCCAAGACTGGCAAAGAGGTTTTGGGTGTCAAGCGCGGGCCTATAGACCCGTATGTCAACGAGCATGTCGTGCTTTTGAAGTCCATACGCAATGGCCAGCGCGTAAATGCGCTGCGTCCGCTCTTGAACACGAATCTTGTTGCAATAGCGGGCCGCGAGAGCGCGTTCTCTGGGCAGAAGTTCAAGTACGAAGCCTACACCAAGAAGGCCAATCAGGATTTGATGCCGAAGGACATGAATCTGAAGGCGCTTCATCCGGTATCGGTTCCGGTGCCCGGCAAGTACAAGTGGGCCTAATTGAAGCCGGACTTTTTTGAGCTGTCCCCGGGGTTTTTAGCCCCGGGGATTTTTTTTGCAGGCGGCAGGAGGTGGATTTGCGCGCAGATGTGCAAATAATTGAAGAAACTCTTTGCCATGTTGCGAAAAAAGTGAAATTTTTTAGGTTATGAAACTTACTTTTTTGGGTACGGGGACGTCGCAGGGGGTTCCCGTGATAGGTTTTGACGCCAGCGGGATAAATTTGGACGAGAAGCGGAATTGGCGCACGCGCTCAAGCGTGCATGTCGAGATAGGCGGCAAGCACGTGCAGGTTGACGCGGGGCCCGAGTTCAGGATACAGTGCCTCAGGGACGGAATAAATTGGATAGACGAGTTTATTCTCACTCACGGGCATGCCGACCACATAGCCGGCATGGACGATTTGAGGCGTTTTTGCGACAAGTTGCCGGGAAATAAGCTTAGGGTATATGCAAATGAATTTGGATTGGAGCGCATAAGGGCGATGTTCCCGTACGCGCTGGGATCGGCGCCTGCCCAGAGGGGGTATCCGTGTTTTGATCTTTTCCGGATGCCCAAGGTGCTTGAGCTTGGGGAGGGCGCAAGAATAAGCAGCGTAGATTTGCCTCACGGGAGCATGAGCACCCTGGGGCTGATTTTTGAGGAATCAGACCGGAAATTGGCGTATTTTTGCGATTGCAAGCGCTTGACAGATTTTGCCAAAGAGGCAGCGGCGGGCGCCGATATTGTGATTCTTGACGCGCTCAGGATGAAGCCGCATCCGTCGCACATGACCCTTCCTGAAGCGATGGACACCGCTGCCGAGCTTGGCGCCAAAGCCACGTATTTTACGCACATGACATCGCACATAGATTATACCGTTTGGGAGGGGCGCCTTCCTGAAGGGTGCCACTTGGCCTACGACGGTTTGGTGCTGGAAATGTAGGCTTGCATTTTTTGCGCGGGAAAAGATGCGCGGCCCGGCAGGCGATGTGGCTTTTGAGGCTCGCTCTTTTGGGGGAAATAGGCATGGGAAACGCGCCGCAAATGTGGATTTTTTTTAAGAATATCTTTGACTTTCTCGGCGGCAAAAATATCTTCCAAAACATCGATGAAAAAACACCCCACTAACTGTTCTTATCCCCGGGCGGCAAGGAGAGCGTTTACGCTTGTGGAAATACTTGTCGTGATATCAATTATAATCATTCTGATGGGAATAACGTCCCAGATGATAGGGGGCGTTGGCGATGCCCAAGGAAAGGCGAGGGCCAAGGCCGACATTTCCCTGATAGCAACCGGATTGGAGGCTTTCCGCGGGAAGTATGGCGGCTATCCCCGAATAAGTTGCGCCGTCAACGAGAAGGCGTCTGCGGGCGACCTTTACAGGTGCTTGGTCGGCAAAATGGCCTTGGCTGTGAAGAATGGGGAGATATATTTCGAGGATTTGGAATCAAGGCCGAGAAAGCCGTTTATAGACGCTTCAAAATTAAAGCTTGGGGACCCTGCGGATTCCGATTTGGAAAATGTCGATTCAGAGAAGGTGGGGGTTTACATAATGGATCCGTGGAGGGAGCCGTATATGTATTTTTACGACACCACTAAGATGGTTGGCACAGTGGAGGGCGTGTGGCGTTCGCCTTCGTTTATATTGCTAAGCAAGGGGCCCGACCAGAAGCATGTCGAGATAAAGAACATGTATGGGACGGGCTTGTTCCCCGATGAAAACGACTATTTTGAAAAGGACGAAAACATAGACAACATAGTTTACGGCAGAATGAAATAGAGGGTGTTTTTTTTGCGTAAATATTTTAATTTTGG